>NZ_JAVRCS010000028.1:0-79212 GCF_034530635.1 Nostoc sp. EspVER01 | reverse complement strand
GAAGTATGCTCCCCTGCCTAGACAGCGATGGGATATTTTTTTAGTTGGAAGTCCCCTAATGCCCCATACCCAAAAACTTTGTATCTTTTAAACATTAAGGTCGCCTGATTGTCAAGTATTTTGTTTAAATTAAGAATACATACTCGGTCTGTACAGTGGTAGCCTGTGTTAGATTGAGCATACTGACTATATTATTTTCCCTCTGACGCAGCTGTCATTATGGTGATTACAAAAAGTAGGCTTGTTTTGGGTGCTACGGCAGTTACACTCTCCACGATCGCTGTTACTAGCCTTGGCATTCATTCGCGAGGTCAGGCTTTATTTAAAGCAAGTCCTAAAGAATTAGTAGATGAAGTTTGGCAAATTGTTCAGCGCCAATATGTCGACGGTACTTTTAATCAGGTAGATTGGCAGGCTGTTCGTAAGGAATACTTGAGCAAGTCCTACAGTAATCCGCAGGATGCGTATAAGTCCATTCGGGAAATGCTGAAAAAGCTAGAAGACCCATATACCCGGTTTATGGACCCATCGGAATTCAAGAATATGCAGGTGGATACCTCTGGAGAATTGACAGGGATTGGGATCACCATTAGTCAGGATGAAAAAACCAAGCAATTGGTTGTAATTGCGCCAATCGAAGATACACCAGCCTTTAAAGCTGGTGTTTTAGCAAAAGATATCATTCTCAAAATTGACGGCAAAGATACTAAGGGGATGGATACTAATCAGGCAGTATCCTTGATTAGGGGTGAAGCAGGATCTAAAGTCCGCTTGACTATTCAGCGTGACGGTAAGACAAAACAGTTTGACATCAAACGGGCGCGCATTGAAATCCATCCAGTTAAGTTTTCTCAAAAGAAAACCCCAGCCGGAAATCTTGGTTACATCCGCTTGAACCAGTTCAGCGCCAATGCTGGTAAAGAAATGCAAACCGCTATCAAAGATTTAGAAAGCAAAAAGGTAGCTGGATATATCCTTGATTTGCGTGGTAATCCAGGCGGCTTACTTTTCTCTAGTGTGGATATTGCCCGAATGTGGATAGATAAAGGTAAGATTGTCTCCACCGTTGAACGCCGAGGAGAGGCAGAAAAGGAAGAGGCAAACGGACGAGCCTTGACCACTAAACCATTGGTGGTGTTGGTAGATAAAGGTTCAGCTAGTGCCAGTGAAATCCTCTCAGGGGCTTTGCAGGATAATAAGCGTGCTACTTTGGTCGGTACTCAAACCTTTGGTAAGGGACTAGTGCAATCGGTGCGTCCCCTAGAAGATGGTTCAGGATTAGCGGTAACAATTGCTCATTACTATACCCCCAATGGTACAGATATCAATCACAAAGGCATTTCGCCAGATGTGAAGGTGGATTTGAGCAAAAAGCAGATGGAAGATTTGTGGCTCCATGAACGTGACAAACTCGCTACTTTTGCAGACCCTCAATTTGCTAAAGCGGTGGAAGTGATAGGCAAAAAAATTGCTGCTCAGGGGACACCTACAGCAGAAAAATGAAGAGTTAGGAATAAAGTTAGGAGTGAATAGTGAGGAGTTAGGAATAAAGTCCGTCACCGTCAACTTCTAACTACTAACTTAAACTGGTTTGCACTTTCCAGCCCTAATAAGTCCGACACGTCGAGCGATCGCTTCTTCTTGCGAACTAAAAGGCCCCCACTGTTCTATAATTTCTAGATTATCGTTGCCAACTTGGTCGCTGGGGATAATTTCACAGTTTCCAGCAGAACGCTTGACAATATACCAAGTTTGTGGGTTATTCATATTTTAAATAAAAATCTTGTTTTTATAATCAGAATTTTACGGCATACAGAAAATATCTTCGCACTTACTGTTATTAATCGAGGTGGACAAAATTTTTGTAGTCCCCTCGATTTCTCACATACATTTACCTTTAACTAATACTTCCGCTCTTTTGGCTCAAACATAGTAATCGCCACCGGTCGATATTGAATATCAATTCCCGCTGGTGAATAGTATGCCATTGTGTGTTTGAGAAAGTTGCTATCATCTCGTTGGGAATAATCTTCGCGGAAATGAGCGCCACGACTTTCTTGGCGATTTAGGGCTGATGCCAAAATGGTCTGCCCTACTACCATCAAACTTCTCAATTCTAAGGCTTCTACGAGTTCTGTATTCCAGCAACTACCTTTGTCATCTAAATAAATTTGAGGATATCGCTGTTGTATTTCTTCTAATTTCTGTAAACCTTCAGTCATTAATGCCTCAGTGCGGAAAACACCACAGTACTCAGTCATACAATCCTGAAAAGCTTCACGGACTTGGTTAATGCGGTACTGTCCTGGTTGTTCTAGCAAAGCTTGAATTTGTTGCTGGGCTTCTGTTATGTACCGTTGCTCATCTACAGAGGGTAACTTACGTTTTTGCACGAATTTTGCGATCGCAGCTCCAGTTCTTTTGCCATAAACGACACATTCCAGCAAAGAATTACTCCCCAAGCGATTAGCACCATGTACAGAAACACAAGATGTTTCACCCGCAGCAAAGAAAGCGTCAACTAAACCATCACCACTACTGCGAACTTGCCCATCGGTGTTAACTGGTATACCACCCATACAATAGTGAATTGTCGGGCGGACTGGCATCGGTTGAGTTACTGCATCAACACCTACTAGGCGATGGGCTTCTTCCCAACAGAAGGGAACGCGACTCATAATTTTTTCTTTGCCTAGATGGCGCAAATCCAGATAGACAAAGGGGCCACCAGCACTGCCATTGAGATGAATACCACGTCCGGCGCGAATTTCGTAAGCGATCGCTCGTGAGGTAATATCACGAGGAGCTAGTTCCATCCGACTGGGCGCATAGTTCGCCATAAAGCGATCGCCTTCACTATTAATCAGATACGCCCCTTCTCCCCGTACCGCTTCCGAAATCAGCACCCCTACCGGATATAAACCAGTGGGATGAAACTGGACAAATTCCATATCTTCCAGGGGCAAACCTGCGATCGCAGTCATTGCCAAACCATCACCCGAAGAAGCGTAATCATTAGAGGTAGTGTTATAAACGCGACCATAGCCCCCTGTGGCAAACATCACCGCCTTAGCCCGCACCACCTCTATATGTCCATCCAAAAGATGGAACATGACCACACCCTTGGCCTCATTTTCTTCCAAAATGAGACGCATCACGTACCACTCTTCATAAACTTGCACGCCATAACGCCGCAAATTGTTAACCAATTCGTGCAAAATCGCATGACCGGTTTTGTCAGCAGCGTAGCAAGTGCGGTTGTGGGAGTGTCCGCCAAAAGCCCGTTGGGCAATGCGCCCATCGGATAAGCGAGAGAACAAAACGCCCATGTGTTCCAAGTCAATCACCACACCTGGCGCTTCTTGGGTGAGAATTGCTACAGCATCTTGGTCTGCCAAGTAATCAGAACCCTTGACAGTATCAAAAGCATGTGCTTCCCAAGTATCTTCGGAATCAACATTTTTCAGCGATGCAGCCATACCACCTTGAGCCGCTACCGAGTGAGAACGAATTGGGTGGGTTTTGGCAACCACAGCAATATTTAAACTAGGGTCAGTGCGGGCAATTTCTACAGCAGCACGACATCCCGCCAATCCACCCCCGACAATAATCACATCGTGTTCCAGCATAATTAGCCCCCTGATTGCAAACCACTGCTGTTCTATTGTAGAGAGGTGATTAATCAGCTAGTGCGTTGTAACAGTAGCATCTCTACAAAAAAATTCCCTGCCTACAGACAGGGACGTTATAACAAATTTTTAAATTAGGAGTAAAAAGTTAAAAACAAAGAGTTATGGCACAACAAATAGAGTGACTTATAACTCATAACTCGTAACTCATAACTCCTAACTCTTTAGCTAGTTGCTTGTACAGGTTGTTGTTGAGACACATTACCTGGTATAGGTTCCATTTTGGTTCCCGGCCCTACAGGACTAACTTCAATATGATTTAACAAGGTAGTGACAAACGCAAACAACAAGAAAGGTAGCGATAGCAGAACGACAAGACCCGCTGTTGCTAAAGCGTACACGGGCCGCTTGGCACCCATCAGTGCCAAAGCTGATGCCAAACTTAGGGTAATTGTAATCAACCAAACAATTATTTGACCGTAGATATCACCGAAAGTCAGGGTACAGACAAACCGATACTTTTGAATATTATTTTCGCTCATCACATTTGCCTCCAGTCTCTCCTAATAGGTTCTACGTTAGAACTATGTTTGCCTTCTAGGCAATTTCTAAATATTTTTGCAAGCTTCGTAATATCACTTCACAATTTAGCTGTCTTTGGCAGTAAAGTAGCTATGCTAAAAAACTTCTTTCCTTCTCTGCGAGACGCTGTGCGAACATCGGAAAGGTCGCAATTGCGTTGGCGCAGCCCGCCGTAGGCATCGCCTCCTTAACAAACCCTATCTTTATTTTAAGCAAAGAGACTATTTGTCATCTATCAAATTAAGGATATTTAAAATAAATATATCAATTCACTTCCAATTTATGAAAATTGCAACCCACAAATCCCCGATTTGGTAAAAGTTGTTGAGTATCTTGTTTCTCACGAGTGATTGAGGATTGCTATGGAATTTAATTTTTTGCTAGTAAATATTAACTAGAGAAATCAAGTAAAGTCAGAATGCAAAAACCGATTTTTTGATGTTAAATTTTGAATATTGCCCAAATTTGTTGACTTAAATCAACAAAAATCTTTATTTTTCGTGGCAACATTGTTTTAGGAGTGAACGTGAATACTATTTTTCTTCGTAAAGGTGTTTTTTGGTTGCCAAGTATAGCTGCTCTTGCATTCCTGAGCAGCGGTTTATCTGCAAGCGCTCAGACAGTAAACAAGTCGAGCAATCAGCCATTAACCGAACCTTCCGCAACCGTAGCGTCTCCCAAAGAGTTTAGCCAAAATCTCTCTATAGAAACAACCGAAACTTTTACAGTCACAAATTTAACTAAGGTAGAGCAATTGCCCAACACTGGGATACAAGAAAACGCCAGTGTAACACCCATACCCGTTCCAGGCACAGTGGCGACCTCCTCTGCAACGCTCACCTCTGAGTCTGTACAACCGACTTCTCAACCATCTGCGACAAGAGTGGCGCAATCGGATATTGATTTAGGTAGAACTACCAGTGGTGGTAGTAGCTATCTTGGTATCGCGGCTAACATTGGTTTGAATGGTGGTGACACGTCTTTGGGCGATGGTAACTTTGCGGTAGTTAGCAAAATCGGACTGACAAATTCTATATCAGTGCGACCTTCAGCTGTATTTGGGGATAACACCACAGTTCTACTTCCGATCACCTACGATTTTACCTTCAAATCAGCAGATGCTTTTAGCGAACCATTAGCGATCGCACCTTACGTCGGAGTGGGTGCAGCTTACAAAACTGGTGATGATTCAAAATTTGCCTTTTTGGTGTCTGGTGGCATTGATGTGCCTCTAACTTCTCAATTTACGGCAACAGCTGCTATCAATGCCGGATTTTTCGATGAAACTGATGTGGGCTTATTGTTAGGAGTTGGTTACAACTTCAGTGGGATTAAATAGTTAGGAGTTAGGAGTTAGGAGTTAGGAGTTAAGAGTTATTAAGATTAAATTTATAACTCATCACTCCTAACTCCTAAGTTTCTACTTAGGGGTAACTTTGTCAATCACCTTGATTGTGCCATCGTCTCCTACTGTCCAAACATCGTATACACCGACGACATCGCCGTTAGCATCAACATCTACGTTGCCACTAGCTCCTTGGTAGTTAATCTTTTTACCATCTTTAAGTAACTTCAGTCCCTCGCAGACATCACTAACTTCTGTGCCAGGCCCATCAGCAACTTCCCGGATTTTGCTGGCTATGCCAACGCCTGTATTTTCTTTAGCAGCTTGCGCCGCCAATGTCAACAAAGCTGCTGCATCCCAAGCTTGAGGAGCGTATTCCCCTGGCGCACTACCTTTTTTATCCTTCCACAGCTTGTTGAAAGCTTCTAATGCTTTACCATCGGAACCCGGTACTGTACCGATCGCTCCAGTTAAAATATATTTACCATCACTGCCTTTGCCAACTTGTTCGGGAAAAGTCGGTGATTTTACCCCATCTGTCAGCAGAATCTGTACCCCCTTTGCCACACCTTGCTGATAGGCGGCCTTTAGGAACAGACTACCAGTTTCGGCATAGAGTACGGCCAGTACTGCATCTGGCTTACCTGCAAATGCAGCAGCGGCCTCTGTATCAAATGTCTGAGCTTTTGGGTCGTAGCGGACAGGCTTATCTTTATTAACTATAGTTCCACCCAATTTTTCAAAAGTTTGCACGAATGCTTTTTCAAACCCTACGCCATAGTCGTTATTAATTACGACTGTAGAAACTCGCTTGAAACCTTTTTTTCTGGCAAGTTGGGCTAAAGCTAGTGCTTGGTATGTATCGGGGGGAGCAGTACGCGCCCAAAAGCCTTTATAGTCGCCTTTTTGAGCCTTTTCGGTAAATACAGGACTGGTACTACCAGGGGAAACCAGCATGACTTTATTCGGCGTGGCAATGGAGACTGCTGCACTAGAAACGCTACTGGCAAAGGAACCAACTACACCTGCTACTTTATCCAAAGTTGCTAGTTTGGTCATACCGGCAGCTCCAGCTTTCGGGTCGGTTTGGTCGTCTACTTGCACCAAGGTAACAGGTTCGCCATTCACTCCACCGCAAGCGTTGACTGTATCGACCAGTAAAGGTACGGAACCTAACATCTGCTGTCCTACAGAAGCTAAGTCGCCTGTTGTCGGTAGCAGGGAACCAATTTTTAGTCCTTTAGCACTGCTTGTAGCAGTTGAGTTTGTTGCTGGAGTAGCGGTACTTCCGTTGTTAGCTGTGCCGTTGGGGGTACTGCTATCACCACAAGCCCCAAGTAGAAACCCAGCCGCAAGGGTAGCTATACTTAAACTTAAGGCGGCACTAATTTTTCTCATAAATTACTTTCACTCCTCAAAATACTTAGGAGCCTAAAAATAAGATCCAAACTAGGTTTTTAACTTAGCTGGATCTTATCAAGACTCCAAAGGATAAATCATATCATCCATCTTTGGGAGTAGAAATATTTACGCCGATATTAATATTACTTTTTGTACACAGAGTATTCTCCGTGTATCAAAAGCCGAAAAACGGAGAGGGAGGGATTCGAACCCTCGGTACGGAGTTGCCTGCCGTACAACAGATTAGCAATCTGCCGCTTTCGACCACTCAGCCACCTCTCCTGACTCACGAATATCAATGTTACCAGACTTGCCAGTAAGAGTCAATAGTCATTTGTCATTGGTCATTTCTGATTAGTCATTGGTTATTTATAAAACACTGAGGACTAAGGACTAGGGACAAATGACTAATTTTTTAAAGGACTTGCGATCGCATCCAAGCTATGGGCAAGGTGCGTAACTTTTTCCACTGGGGAACGTAAGCCCGCTGATTGAATACATCGTAATCGTTGCGTTCAATCGCCTCCAAAATTTGACCGTACAGCATTGATGCCGCCCACACAGGCCAACGGGCATCGGATGCTAAATAAGTAATTCCCTGGTCGGATGTGGTGTAAAATTGGCGGGCGCGGTCAATTTGAAAGCGCATCAATGCCCGCCAACGATCGTCTACCACACCTTTGAAGAAGTCTTGCTCGGTATAGTTGAATTTTGCCAAGTCTTCCAGGGGAATGTAGATCCGTCCCCGTTTGGCATCTTCTCCTACATCTCGCAGGATGTTGGTGAGTTGATTGGCAATTCCGAGAGCGATCGCTTCTTCTGTGGGAAGA
The DNA here is from genome assembly GCF_034530635.1 of Nostoc sp. EspVER01. Lineage (NCBI taxonomy): Bacteria > Bacillati > Cyanobacteriota > Cyanophyceae > Nostocales > Nostocaceae > Nostoc > Nostoc sp. EspVER01. The sequence continues at coordinate 71,425 of NZ_JAVRCS010000028.1, read as the reverse complement.
TATGGTTGTTTATTTTGCCGCCACGGTGCTGCATATATGGTGTTATCTACACCCATAACTGATGTTGACATCAAACCAACAGTGCCAGCAACGCGGTAACAGTAGAGGTATAAATCCTCAAAGGTTTCATAACGACTGCGATATAAGTCCATGCGCTGACCGGCAATCATATCCCGAAATGGTTGAATGTCCATCGGAAAGCGCTGGAGGGTATCAACTAAAGCTACATCGTAATTTTCTAATGGGCGTCCCGCAAAAATCGATTCCAGCTGCTGTTCCCATAGGTCTAGGGTTTCTGGCGTGGTAATAGCAGATGCAGGGCCATCCACCAATTCATCTGTACGGCGACACCAAGCGTAAATTGACCAAATAGATTGACGTTTTACCGGACTCATAAGCAAAGTACCCAGGTAAAAAGTCTTGGCATACTTTGCTGTGAGATGCCGACAAAGTTTGTATGACTCGTCTACAGAGACCAGCGTTTTCATGCGCGGCGGGGAATCAGGCAGTTGCAGCATTCGTTGCGGGCGGTCGGGTGAGCGTTTGCAGGTTTGAGGAATTTGCTACCGGGAGGGCCTCAGAAATCGCCTGCGCTGTCAGCTTACCAGAAAGTACGGCACCTTCCATACTGGCTAAGTAGCGTTGCATGGTGTAATCCCCTGAGAGATAGAAGTTACTAATGGGGGTTGTTTGCGAGGGACGGTACTGTTGACGACCAGGGGTCGCTTTGTAAACTGAACGGGGCGTTTTCACCACATGAGATTTCAGCAATGTTGCTGGATTGTCTCCCCCAAAGTGGTCGGGGAAGAGTTTTTCTAACTCGGCAATAGTGGCAGCCACAATCTCCTCATCTGATTTGGCAATCCAATCTTTTGCCGGGGCTAGAACTAATTCCAGCATCGAGCGTTCGGGGTTGGCGTATTCACGGCAGGTATTGCTCATATCAGCATAAACGCTTAGGAGGGGCGATCGCGAGAATAGCAAGTGATCAATTTGCGTAAGTTTACGATCGAACCACAAATGCACGTTAATCACAGGCACGCCTTCTAAGCCTTCTAGCTTTTGGAAAAACTCCATTTCTTTCCAAGGTGCTGGCAAAATCACCTTTAGAGGGTCAACCGGCATAGCAGATACATACAAATCCGCTGTGAAAACTTCATCTTCTTCGCCATTCAACCCCCGAATCAAGTATCCTTTGACGCTACCATCGGCGTTTAGCAAAATCTCTTTCAAAGGGGCATTCAAGCGGACTTCTCCACCGCGTTCGGTGATGTAATCTACTATCGGCTGACACAATCGTTCTGTTGGCGAACCATCCAGAAAGGCCATTTTCGAGCCATTTTTTTCCTGGAGGAAACGATTGAGGGCAGTTAAAAGAATGGTTGCCGAAATTTCATCTGGGTCGATGAAATTCAGCGACTTGGCCATGGCAATAAAAACTTCTTTATTGACCCGTTCTGGAATATTGTGTTTACGCAGCCAATCTGTCCAGGAATATTTGTCCATTTCTTCAACGTACTTTTGCCCCTGAATCATGACCGGCAATAATCCGATGCCAAAGCGAATTTTTTCTGGCCATGTCAGCATGTCGTTGTTTCGCAGAATTGCCACTATACCATTAATTGGTGCTGGCAAATCTGGGAAATCAAAGCGACTGTAAGTACCTGGTGCATCTGGCTGGTTGAAGATCATTGTGTGTTCTTTCCACTGCAATCGATCTTCAATGTCCAGTTCTTTGAATAACCGCAACATATTGGGATATGCGCCAAAAAAGATGTGCAGACCTGTTTCGTACCAGTCTCCATCAGCATCTTTCCATGCAGCCACTTTACCGCCTAGAACGTCTCGACGTTCCAAGACAATGGGTGTGTGACCTGCGTCTGTAAGATATTTCGCGCAGGAAAGTCCTGCTAGTCCCGCTCCCGCGATCGCTACTCGCATGTAACCCTACTGCTCTTCAATATTTCTTAACCGTTTTATCGTTCTCATTATACGTTGCAATCCGTTACATTTGGCAGTTATTGTGCGATCGCTTCCGCAAAAAAATTTTGCCAAAGGGAATTTTACCTACGCGCACCTACCCGAACAAATTGTTAATACCATTGTTGGCAATAGGTTTGGGCGAGCATTTCATCTATCTTTACATGGAGGAAAATTAGGCAAACAAAAGTATTTCCTTTGACTGAAAATAAGTTAATCTCAAATGTGGTCTGAAAGTAGTTGATTTATTTGCTAATTCGTGTATTTGCTTTGAGTAAATATCGGGGGTAGTGGTTAAAGACTACTTGGAAAACTTTCTGCTTCCCATAAGGTGTAGGATAAAAATCTATGTCCTCTAGGTTGAACAACCCAGTTGTTTACCGCACAACTTATAGGTAAAAATTATGGGTGTATCGCAGAAGCTCAAGCGCTTTGGACATCACCTGATTCTAGGTATTTCTGGCACGACATTAAGTGATGATGATAAACGCGCACTCAATGAATTGAAACCGATTGGGGCAATCTTTTTTGCTAAGAACTTTTTGGATAGCACCCCATATCAGGTTTGGCTGGAAAGCTTCAAGGATTTAAACAGGCAGATACGAGAATATACTGAACGTGATTCTATGTTCATGACTCTCGATCATGAAGGAGGTCGTGTAATTCGTACACCACCGCCAATTACCCGCTTTCCTCATGCCTTATTGCTGCGATCGCACGCTTATGAAGTAGCAAAAGCCACAGCGGTAGAACTCAAATCACTAGGAATCAATTTATCTTGGGCACCTGTAGCCGATATTTTTTCCCATCCCGACAACCCTGTGATTGGGCCTCGCGCCTTTGGTAACACTCCCGAAACTGCTACTCAAGGTGCCCGTGACTATTACCTTGGACTTCGAGATTCAGGAATTTTGGGATGCGCCAAACACTTCCCCGGACATGGAGACACCAGCAAGGACTCTCATATTGAGTTACCAATACTGAATTTAACTCTAGAAGACCTGCGACTTCGAGAACTTATACCTTTCAAAGCCTTAATCGAAGTACAGATTCCTTTGGTTATGACTGTCCATATTTTATTTCCCAAGATAGATCCTGATGTGCCAGGAACGCTTTCTCAGGCTATCCTCAAAACCATACTTAGAGAGGAACTTGGCTTTGAGGGAGTAGTTGTATCTGATGATTTGGATATGAAAGCGATCTCAGATATGTTTATGAAAGCTGGTACTGTGGCGCGGTCATTTAATGCAGGCTGCGATCTGTTTATTGTGTCGCGTAATATTAATTCATCATCTATTGAAAGAACTTATCGGATTGCTGAAGATTTTGCTGATTCGCTCAGTAACGGTAGCTTAGATGAAGCAGTCGTAGAAGCAGCTAGAGAAAGAATTGAGAAACTACTGGCAGTAACACCGCAATATCCGATACATACTTTGGATAAAGATGTATTATTGCAACATGCTCAACTAGCGATCGCTAGTTGCTATTCATAACCCAATACGCATTCAAGTTGCATATTAGCTAATTCTTAATTTTGAATTTTGAATTTTGAATTTTGAATTGTTTAATGGGTGGTATAGGGGTCGAACCTATTTTTGCGGGTTAAAAGCCCGCTGCACAGCCGGTATGCCAACCACCCTAGTTAATTTGAAAAAGAAATGAGCAAGTGCGATTTGTAATACCAACATTAGATATAAATCCACCAGGGAGGTACTGCCCCTCCTATTTCTGTGTTATCAGCACAGCGCCTCGCTTTTCGGCTCCAGGTGGATAGGTGGAAGATGGAGGAATCGTAGCTTGCTTCCCGTAGGGTACCCCTACAGTTGCCCACACCCTGGTTTTCAAGACCAGTTGCCGTCCATTCAGCGGCATCTTCCATTCAGGGGTGTCTGACGGGGCTTGAACCCGCTATGACTGGTTTCACAAACCAGCGCCTCGACCACTTTGGCTTCAGACACCATCAGTGGAATCAATGGGAATTGAACCCATAACCTCCTGCTTGCAAGGCAGGCGCTCTAGCCATTTGAGCTATGACCCCATATTTTTTGGTGGATACTGGTCGGAATTGAACCGACAACTTTCTAACAGCCAGTTAGACGCTTTACCAATTAAGCTACAGACCCATAGACGGGAGTGGTAGGACTTGAACCCACAACTTTCGAGGTAGAAGCTCGAAGCTCTATTCCATTGAGCTACACTCCCAATATTTGGTAGTCCTGGCAGGAATTGAACCCGCAACATTCTTCTTGTAAGGAAGACACTCTACCAATTGAGCTACAGGACTACGCAAGCGAGTGGAGGGACTTGAACCCACGCACTCCCAACTGCGCTACACCCAGATATTTTGGTACTCTCGACAGGATTTGAACCTGCAAAAAACTAGATTCTCGGTCTAGTGCGTCTTCCGTTCCGCCACGAGAGCTTAGTGCCCCTGACAGGATTTGAACCTGCAAAATCTGGACTCTGATTCCAGCACGTATGCCAGTTCCGTCACAGGGGCATATCGGGATGGCAGGATTCGAACCTGCGAATCCATGCTCCCAAAGCATGGCTTCTGGCCACTGAATTACATCCCGTTGGTACTCCTGGTGGGAGTCGAACCCACAACCAAACAGATTTTAAGTCTGTCACCTCTTCCAATTGGGCTACAGGAGCAAATTTTGGTACTCTTGGTGGGAATCGTAGATGCGGAGCGGCTTCCCGCAGGGTACCCACAATATACCGTTTTTGAGACGGCAGCCTCTTCCAGTTGGGCTACAAGAGCAGAGTTTGGCAGCCCCACCAGGACTCGAACCTGGAATCTTCGCCTTCAAAGGGCGCTATGTTGCCAATTACACCACAGGGCTTTATTGCCAGGGCAGGGTTTGAACCTGCAACCTCATCGTTCAGAGCGATGCGACTTCCCAATTCGTCCACCCGGCATTAAACAATTCGTAGTTCGTAATACTTCGACTTCGCTCAGTACAAGTTCGTAATTCGTAATTATGTTTTCTGAGGGTGATTTTAACCTCGACTAAGATACAAGCCGTTTATAAAAACGTGAGTATAAACCCTTATTTAATTACGAATTACGAATTATAATTGGCTGCCTCAGTAGGACTCGAACCTACAACCGCGCGGTTAACAGCCGCTTGCTCTACCATTGAGCTATGAAGCAACGAAGCCCCCCAGGTCGGAATCGAACCGACGACCTCCTGTTCTTCAAACAGGCGCTAACTACCAACTGAGCTACCGAGGGATAAAAGAAGAGATCATGTAACGAGAGCGGAGGGAATCGAACCCTCAAATCTTCAGTTTCGTAGACTGAGATGTTATCCAGTTACACCACACTCTCAAAACGGAGAGAACAGGATTTGAACCTGTGACGGGTATTAACTACCCGTTTCCTCTTAGCAGGAGGACGCTTTGAGCCACTCAGCCACCTCTCCATAGTGGGTCGAGCAGGATTTGAACCTGCGCGCAAAAAAGAACAGTTTTACAGACTGTCGCCTTCAGCCAGACTCGGCCACCGACCCTTAATCATTCCCTCGACGAGAATTGAACTCGCATCTGTGCTTTGAAAGAGCACTGACTTAACCATTCGTCTACGAGGGCATAATTTACCGAATTTTAGATTTTGGATGAAATTTTTTTATCTAAAATTGTCTGACACAGGGACTAGGATTTGAACCTAGAACATCGGATTTGGAGTCACGAGGTGTTACCGTTACACCATCCCTGCATTTGGTGGCAGCGGCGGGATTTGCACCCGCATATACCAGGGTATGAACCTGGGGCTTTACGTTAAGCTACACTGCGGCACCAAAGGCTGAGGTGAGATTTGAACTCACGATGTCGGTTTTGCAGACCGACGCCTTCGACCACTTGGCTACTCAGCCATTTGGGAGTCCTGACGAGATTCGCACTCGCAATCTTCAGCTTGAGATGCTGACGGCTTAAACTATTCGCCTACAGGACTGCAACCAGGGTGACGGGACTTGAACCCGCAACATTTCCGCAGACAACGGAACGCTCTAGCCAATTGAGCTACACCCCGATTTTTTTGAATCTGTGCCTAAACTTTGAAGTTTTTAGGCACAGATTTTGTTGGTGAACTTGCCCATTTCTTATTTAGTTTTCAAGGTTCAGATAATTTACTTTTTACTGTTAGAAACTGTTAGGAAAATAACCGAAACTCTAGGTAGCAAACCTGTTGTGTATTACGGATGTATTCAGTGGTTTTAATGAGTGCAAACTTAGAACTTTTTTCGTTTTTTGCCTCTACTGCCGATGGTTTGCAAGTAAAAGCAGCTTTGTTGGCTGGGGACTCTGGTTTATTCCAACGCCTGTCCTTTAGTTGTATGTAGAACATAAATTTGACTCTTGAGAAGCTTTGTCTTTCGTCTCACTACAAATATACTACAAAATACTACAAGAGGTGTCAAGGGGTTTTAGAAAGTTTTTTTGAAATTGTCTATAAAAGCTTCTGGACTTATATTTGAACTTGCTAAGGGACTTGCGTGAAAATAAAGTACCAATAAACTGAGTGTCGAAACCCTCCTGGCTGGGACACTATTAACCTGCAGATCCCTAAACCCTTTGAAAAGTCAAACTACAGCTTATGATTGGGTAAATCTTTAAAAGCCTGACGTGACAGACAACTACCTTAAGCGACAACAGATAATTAGTATTGTCGCGATCGCCTCTAGTATTACAGCTTGTAGTATTCCCCCAGGTATCTCCCCACAATCGGGGTTGAACCAGCCAGTAAGCAAAATCCATACTGCACTTCAAGATCCAGCAAAGGGCCAAATTAATGCCCAGCTACCACCATCAGGCAAAGTAGAAAACCCTATCTTTACAGTCCCAGCTAAATTTCAGGGAAAAACAGTTTATAAGGTGCAGCCCAGCAGCAACGAAAAGGTTATTGCTCTCACCATTGATGATGGGCCTTGGCCAAAGACAACCCTAGAAATGCTGGATATCTTGAAGCAAAATGATGTTAAAGCCACATTCTTTTGGGTAGGACAAGCTTTACAAGCAAATCCTGACCTAGCGAAGCGTGAAGTAGCTGAGGGACACGCCATTGGCAACCATACTTGGCATCATTGGTATCGGCGAATGGATGAAGCTACAGCCAAAAGTGAAATTGATCGCACAGCGGATCTGATCTACAAAACTACAGGAGTCAAAACTTCTTTGTTCCGTCCTCCTGGAGGCTTTTTAAACAACGGACTAGCCGCTTATGCCAAAAGCCAAAAACATGCTGTCATTATGTGGTCGCTAACTTCCGCTGATACCGATCCGCACGCCAAACCACAGGCATTTGTAAATAATGTCCTGAAAGGCGCAAAACCTGGTTTCATTGTTTTAATGCATGATGGTGGTGGCGATCGCCACAGAACTGTAGAAGCTTTGCCACAAATCATCAGTGGACTCAAACAGCAAGGCTACCGATTTGTGACAATTCCTGAACTACTAAAAATGGCTCAATAAAGGGTGAGAAATTCTCCTCACCTGATTTTAGATTTTAAATTTGGGATTTTGGATTACTCAATCCAAAATCCCAAAATGTTTGTTCTCGCAGCGTCTCCAAGAGTTACCCCCGAATTTCAACGTGAGAACAAATCTAAAATCCAAAATCCAAAATTGAGTCACCCAACTATTTCGTTTATTCACTCATGACAGAAGCACAAGATTGAGCTTCCTGCCAAAGTTTGTGCAAAAAGAACTCAGTGCGATCGCTCATAGTGGTGACAAACACACCGACAGAATCCTTAGAACTAGCTGATAGCCAAGAACCCCGCAGGGTGACTTCCATATATTCGGCATCGCACGCACAAAGGGCAATGATTTCTCTGTCATCTCTTTTTACCTCAGACCTCAGTACTTCTACTCCTGGTAAATCAACAGGAAGCAAAAAGGAAGCGGTAGTGGGTTCAATGCACAAACTTTGCCCAACTCGCAGGGCTAAAATCACTCGTTGCGCTACCCATTCTTCTAGCGACAGAGTGACACATTCCAAATCAAAACTGCTTTCAGTGTAAGTTAATTTCAGCATTCCTTATGCTCTCCTGTTATTCCAGGTTTGCTTGCATATCTATCCAAAACTGTTCAGCAAAAGAAATCGCGGGGTGGATTGGCGGTTTTGGTTTGGTACGCAGTTGCATACCAACTTCAAACAGGGTGCGATCGCCTTTACGGGAGTTACATCTTTCACAAGCTGCGACTACGTTATCCCAAGTGTGAGAACCGCCTTTAGAACGCGGCATCACATGATCTAGCGTTAGATGTTTGCTGCTGCCGCAATATTGGCAACTGTGATGGTCTCGTCGCAATACTTCTCGCCGATTCACTGGCGGAACTTTCCACATCCGCTCATTAGAAGTGATTGTCAAGCGAATATGTTTTGGCACATCAATTACCAAACTGGGTGAGTGAACTTGCCAGCCGCTTTCTGTGGTAAAACCCAGCGGTTGCGCCTTGTTGGTTACTAACAGCACAATCGCCCGCTTGATATTGACCCGACATAGTGGCAAGTAATTTTGAGAAAACACCACCACAGATTGCTCTAACACTTGCATTGCGTTCGCGCCGCGCATGGAAGATATCGTCACAGCTTAACTCCTTATAAAAAAACCCCCGCTTCAAGTTTTCGGTGAAGCGGGGGTTAGAATTGACCGGAAAATCTTCTGGTCTCATATCGGTACAGGATTCTTTTGCCTGTAACCCCCGCTTTGTTGATTTAGTTGTGGTTTTGCAATTAGTGCACTAATGCCTACATACTTATAATCATCATTGCCCTCTGTGATTTGCCCATGATTCCGGCTACCATCGCCCATAAATAAATACTCCACTTCCATAGCAGCTAATTCCCAATTGGTTCGGCAATTGGTAGCGCACAAAATTGAAGTAGAGATGGGGTAAATGGATTTCACAGAAAATTTCACCTATTGAACATTCCTTTAAACATACTACACTTGTATTACTATCCTGTCTATACCTTTAAGGAGAAAAACTGATGCATACGATCGCTCGCACCCCAACCACCGATATGGAAGTTACCAGCATTCGCCTAGAACGGGAACTCAAAGATAAACTCAAAGAAATAGCTGGGAATCAGGGATATCAAGCTCTGATCCGAGATATCCTTTGGAATTATGTCCAGCAAAAATCAGGTGAGTGGAAGCCTCGATTTTCGCGATCCGACATTCGAGCTAGCATAGCTGCCACAGCTCAGCAAGAAGAACGCTGTGTACTTACAGGTCAACTAATTCAACCCCAAGAACCAATGTTGTTAGGACTAACGAGGAATGGCGATATGGTTCCTCTGAGTGTCGAGAGCTTGGCTGGATAAACTTCGTCCATTTTGTTTGAAACCTGTTGTAGAACGGGCATCTAGCCCGTCCTACCAGCAAGGAGTACAAAATGCTCTTACTACTTTTAAAAATATTGTTCTGAAAATAGATGTGGTTTCGTTTTATATTCAGACGAATGCAGCCCAGTTATTAGTAAAAATAACTGGGCTGCATTCAAAATTTAGCCAGAAATGCCGCAATCTCTGATCGGCAAAAATTTATTTAAATTTAAGCTCTACTCCAAATTTCTACCACAGGTTGAGAGCAAAACGCTCAGGAATTCCCTACCACAGTTACACTATCGTAGTTCTGAACACGAGTGTGTCTCGTTGCGCAGCCTCTCGTAGAGAAGAGAAGCCTACACTGCAAGAGTAACCTTTTCCTGCCTCCTTTACTTTTATTGATATTTTACTGAGAGTTACGGAGATCAAAGAGTAGCTTGTTAAACCTACTAGTTGTTTCAAGAAATGTAATAAAGCTTTATAAAGTAAGTTGCGTAATTTTACGTGATATGAAGGGTAATTTTCCTGTAATTCCAGAGAAATTACGGTTTATGTATACTTACAGACAGGATAAAGTTAGTGCATTATTTCAAGATAGAACAGTTAAAAATAAGCTAACTTAAGCATTTATAGGATATCTTAAGTATTTTATTACTTATGTACCAATGTAGCAATTTGCTTGATGCAGTGGAAATTTGGCCATCTGAGATAGAAAAGGGCTATAACAGGTGAGAGAAAGTATTCACACAAAATTTGTCAATTATCAGGGTGTAGCAACACAACTAACGGTGAAGAATATGCCAAGAGGTTGGGTGCAAGAACAATGGGGTTACTATCCAAGGGCGTGCCAAAAATGAAAAAGCCTTTATCATCGCCGCCACATTACATAGATGACATAGATCGACTACAACCTTACCAAGTCAAGCTGATGCAGCATCAGGAAGAACCTGCCCGCGAGTTGGTACAAAAAATTAACCAAATCATTGCTAATAGCTCTGCTACGGCTTTGATGCTGCAAGAGATTGCTCAATTGCTAGGAGTTGCTTTTCAAGTAGATTGCTGCTGTTTGGTTTCAGTGGCGAATGAGACATCAGACGAAGCAACTACTACTAACTGGTGTGCTGATGAGTATCTAGGGTTGCCGCACCCAGAAGAAATGTTTTCGATGGAACAGTTGCTTATGCACTCCCCAGTGCTGCAATGCGCTGCCCAACCATTGACTATTGAAGACATTTCCATAATTCAGAACAGTCTGGTAATTGGGTGTCAATATTTGCCACTACCGATAAAAGCGGTTTTGGCAATTCCCACTCGGTTTGGTGGCAATAATAATGGAGTGATTAATCTGATTAAATTCCAACCTTATGAATGGAGTGAATCAGAAAAACAATTGCTCAAAGAAGTGGAGTCGGCTTGCGCGATCGCTTTTTCTGGAGTGGCACAAGCTCAACAAATTGCTCATCAAGAGCAATCCCTGCAAAAAAGCAACCAGCATCAAAGCTTGATCAAGCAATTAACTATATTGAGTCGTAGCAACTTGGAGCTGAATCAAATGCTCCAGTTAGTTATCACTTCGACAGCCGAATCTCTACAGGCAGATCGGGGTTTGCTCATATTACTAAAATATACAGATCCACTATTTAAGACTCAAGCTAAAAAACAAATCCCCAAAGCGAAAGCTAGTGTAATCGCCCAATGGGCTAGAGAAACACAAAATTCTGGTACTAGTAAACCAGACACCTTAGCTCAGTCTTTCTTGATTTCAGACTGCGGTTTATGCCAGCGTGCCTTCATGGATTCTGGAAAATCAGTAATTTTCGATGACTATACAGATCAAAACGATACCTTGACAGCTGCTCCATTATTTGCAATAGAGGAATTGCCTGCGGTACTTTTAGTGCCATTGGAAAGTCAAGGCAAAATTTTAGGATTCTTGGTGCTACAGCAAGCTGTGATTCGCAATTGGCAGCCAGAAGAATTAAATCTTGTGGAAATGGTTTGCGCCCAAGTGAGTAACGCCATAATTCAGTCACAGACATTGCGCCAAGTGCAAATGTTGGTAGATGAACGGACGGCGAAACTACAGAGTAGTCTAGAACTCCAGGCAAAATTGCATGAAAGAACACGGCAGTATGTTGAGCAGCTACGGAAACTTAATGAACTCAAAGATGAATTTTTGAGTAACATGAGCGATCGCCTACGCTATCCTTTGACAAACATGCTGATGTCAATAAAAAACTTGCGTTTGCCAGGAATAGCGCCAGAGCGTCAGGGTAGATATCTAGATATTCTTGAGCAGGAATGTTCAAAGGAAATCAACTTGATTAATGACTTGTTGACACTCCAAAAGCTAGAGTCGCCTCACGAAGCCCCGCAATTAGAATCTATAGATTTAAATACTAGAATTCAAGATATAGCAGCATCTTTTGAGAAAAAACTTGGCGAAAAAGGATTAAAATTTTCTATAGATTTGCCGGAAGAATCGCTCAAACTGCAAACTGAACTGGAGAGTTTTGACCGCATCCTGCAAGAATTATTAACGAATGCCTGTAAATACTCAGAGCCTGATACAATAGTCCGCCTTGAAGCGGCTCACCGAGTCGATCAGCAAATCGATCAAGTTATCATGAAGGTGACTAATACAGGACGTGCCATCTCTGAAGAAGAAGCGACCTACATCTTTGATAAGTTCCGTCGGGGAAAAGGGCGCTGGACTCCAGGGACGGGCTTGGGACTTGCTTTAGTCAAGTCTTTAGTGCAGCATCTGAATGGAGCGATCGCTGTTGAAAGTCTCCCAATTTCGGATTCTGAACAGAGCGAAATTTGCTTCACCTTGACTCTGCCCCAATTTTCTGACGAAAGCAAACCATAATTCTGAAAGTGACTAAAAAACAGAACACAACAGAGAACCCTGATTTGCAGTCTTCCACTGATGACACCAACCCAGAAGGGGATTTGCTTGCTCAGGTAGAAGTTCAAATTGAGAAAATAGCAGAGCGACAGCGGCAAATCAGTGCTAAAGTCCAAATTCCCCACCCAGTGGAGCAAATCTGGAAGGTTCTGACAAATTATGAAGCCTTACCTGACTTTCTACCCAACCTCGCCAAGAGTTGTTTAATCGAGCATCCCGATGGTGGAATTCGACTGGAGCAAGTAGGCTCCCAACGCTTACTGAATTTCAACTTTTGTGCGCGGGTAGTTCTAGATTTGGAAGAATGCTTCCCTAAAGCAATCAATTTTCGCATGGTAGAGGGAGATTTTAAAGGCTTTTCTGGGAGCTGGTGCTTAGAGCCTTATTCTTTCGGTGAGTATATAGGAACAAATCTGTCCTACACAATTCAAGTTTGGCCTAAACTCACTATGCCAGTGGGAATTATTGAAAATCGCCTGAGCAAAGATTTGCGGTTAAATCTTTTGGCTATTCACCAACGTGTAGAAGAACTAGCCAGCAAAGAGCCGTATGCATAACAACAACTAAACCATCATTCAGGATATTCCTGGATGATGGTTTTTATTGCTAGATTTCAAACAAAAAAGCTTTTGCTTTTTATTGTTTTTTTATTGTTTTTAAGTACCCCCAGGGGAATTCGAATCCCCGTTACCTCCGTGAAAGGGAGGTGTCCTAGGCCTCTAGACGATGGGGGCATCGGACTCAGACCTTTTATAAGTTAACCAATTTCCTTGCCTTTGTCAACAGGTTTTGCCAAAAAAAGTTTGTGGCAGCTAAACTGGGTGGAAGCAAAAGCTTGAAGAAGATACAAAGATATGGAGACAGATAAAAAAGTCCGTTGATGCTTCTGTGGTCAGCCACAGGGTGCGTCAGCGTTGAGTATGGGGAATTTCGGGGTATACACATATCTAAAAAACGCTGAAGACAGCAAAGAACAAAGGGTATGATGTTGTACCCTGTAAAGTTAATATCTACGGTTTTTTACAAGAGATTTTGAAATAAATCGCTCAAAATCTACAATATGGAAGCATCTTTTGAAATCACCATACAGATGGCGATCGCTGTCTTTGCAGGCATTAGCGCCCAAGTGCTGGCTGCATACCTCCGTGTACCCAGCATCGTCTTGTTATTGCTGTTGGGCATTTTGTTTGGCTCTGATGGCATAGGGCTATTGCATCCCCATTCGCTAGGCACTGGACTGGAAGTTATAGTCGCCCTCGCAACGGCAATTATTTTGTTTGAAGGCGGGCTTAACTTGGATCTGCGTGAGTTAGGTAGAGTTTCAGTCAGCCTACAATTGCTCGTCACTCAAGGAACGCTAATCACCCTGCTTGGCGGGAGTATGGCTGCTCACTGGCTAGGTGAATTTCCCTGGAACATAGCTTTTCTCTATGCTTCCATAGTCGTGGTGACAGGCCCAACCGTCGTTGGCCCATTGCTCAAACAAATCAATGTAGATCGACAAGTGGCAACACTTTTAGAAGGAGAAGGGGTTTTAATTGACCCTGTAGGGGCTATCCTCGCCTTCGTTGTCCTCGATACGATTTTGAACGGCGATGCTGACCCCATCAATGCGATCGTCGGTTTACTTATACGTCTGGGTGTTGGTGCAGCAATTGGTGGTGCTGGCGGTTATCTGATGAGTTTGATTTTCAAACGCGCCAGTTTTCTGTCATTTGAGCTAAAAAATTTAGTGGTGTTGGCGATACTTTGGAGCTTGTTTACCTTATCGCAGATGATCCGCAGTGAATCGGGAGTCATGACAACAGTAGTTGCAGGGGCAGTCTTTGCTAACTCCTCAGTCCCGGAAGAACGTCTGTTACGCAGCTTTAAGGGTCAGTTGACAATTCTCAGCGTTTCGGTGCTATTTATCTTATTAGCTGCTGACCTATCCATTGCTAGTGTGTTTGCTTTGGGTTGGGGTAGTTTATTCACTGTTTTGGTACTAATGTTTGTCGTTCGCCCGATTAATATCTTGTTGTGTACCTGGAACAGTGACTTAAACTGGCGACAAAAACTGTTTTTAAGCTGGGTTGCTCCGAGAGGAATTGTTGCTGCCTCTGTAGCTTCTTTTTTTGCGATTTCGTTGACACAGCGGGGCATTAACGGCGGTGATTCCATTAAAGCTTTAGTTTTCCTCACTATTATCATGACTGTTGTCTGCCAGGGGCTAACAGCTGGCTGGGTTGCTAAATGGCTACAAATCACCTCCAAGGACGTAACTGGGGCAGTAATTGTGGGTTGTAATCCCTTGAGTCTTGTGATTGCTCGTTTCTTTCAAGAACGGGGAGAAAACGTGGTGATGATTGATACTGACCCCGAATGTCTTGTGCAAGCCGAGGCACAAAATCTCCGGGTTATTGCCAGCAGTGCGTTGGATGCTGCGGTTTTAGAAGAGGCAGGACTTGCCTCTATAGGTACTTTTTTGGCTATGACAAGTAATGGCGAAGTGAATTTTGTTTTGGCTCAACGAGCAGCTGAAGAGTTTAAACCCCCGCGAGTCTTAGCTGTTTTTCCGCGCGATCCGCAAGCGAGTACCTCGACTAGTAATAAAGTTAATCAAGCTTTTATTCCAGACTTAGCAATTAAAACTTGGAATGAATATTTGAATGATGGACGAGTGAAGTTGGGGACAACTACGCTAGATGAGTTGGAATTTTCGACTCAATGCGATCGCATCCAAGAAAAGATTCGGACTGGGGTGTTGATACCGCTATTGGTAGAACGAGCAGAACGCTTACAAGTAATGCCAGCTAACCAAGATTGGGAAATTGGCGATCGCATTATTTATCTGTTACATGACCCCAGGCCTAGCCTTTTAAAACGCTTATCTGGTGCCACCCAATCCACTCCCCTCTCTCTAGAAAAGTTACCAGAGGTTGAAGACCTATCCCTTGCCCAATTATCTCAACTTTCTACTAGTGAGGCTTCTGGGGGATGAGGGGATTGGGGCAGCACTTCGGCTACGCTCAGTGACCGGGGGCAGGGGAGAAAATGTTGTAATTTCCCAGAATTAGAGCAAATAAATTTATTTATGCTTAATGTTAAATATTTATTTCGAGATGCATAGCACAAGAAATAATGCATCCAAGATCAGAGCAAATAAATTTATTTATGGCGTTCTCCCCTCTGCTCTCTGCCCCCCGGTCACTGAGCGTAGCCGGAAGTGCTGCCTCCTTTCCTCTTATCACCCTTGAGAAGGAATAAATTCGCTTTCTGGTTTTGGCGCTTCTTGATACATTTGCCATTCTTGCCAGAGTAAAGCAGACAAATGTACTATGGCGAGAATTAGTGTCGCTACCGAAATCAGATAACTGTGGATTGTGTAAAGGTGTTCGACGGTAATTGTGTTAATGGCTCCACCACCAGTCAGGATTTCGCGCAGTTGCCCACCAATCAAAGGAATGGCTTCGATGGTTCCTAGCTCAATGCTAAAACGCCAGTACCCTTCCTGAGTCCAATCTAAAATCATCGCTGTCCAATCCAACCCGATCGCACTTAGGGTTAACAAAATCACACTAATCCAAGCAGCCAGCCAACTCTTGCGAAATTGCCGACCTAAAAACATCACTACAATTTGAATGAGAGCGATCGCAATTACCCCATTACCAGCAAGATCATGCGCTCTCCAAAACAACCAGCCGTATGGCAGTTGTGTATTAATCATCTTCAATGAGTTATAAGCTCCGCCTGCTGTCGGTTCATAGTAAAAAGAAAGCAAAATTCCGGTAGAGATATAAATTAAACACAGAGTCAAAATCACGACTGATAATATCGTCGCTATTCGTCGCAAAATCTTATCGAACTGGGTGCTTTGCATAGCTCACCCCTCCTGTTCTTAACTAAGTATTTATTCTTATTACGATTTTAGCTAAGAAATTTTAATAGTTTTTACTTTTCTTATATAAAAATAAAGTTTTTTAAATCAAATACTGTACCCAAGCTTTTAAGGGTTCTGGTGAGCCATACCAAATTCCAGGACTTCTAGGAGAATGCTTGACACCTTCAATCACTAGATTTTCCGCCCCCTCCAAATGAGCAGCTTCAATGGGCGTAATACCATCTCCCCAAGTGTTACCCTTACCACAAGTTAATTGGTAACTACTGTAAGCTAACCAACTACCAGGCCACCTTTTCCCAAAGATAGTTTTGCCAGCCACACAAACGTAACGAACGTTTTTGTAAAACGCTCCTGGGTAGTGATTGGTGACAAAATCTAGATTGGAACGTGTCCAGCGTTCTTGGCTAATATGAGGTGTACCCAAGGTTATGAGATTAGCAACCAAGGGATGTCCTTGCCAGAGAAATGGTTTGACATCACCGCGTGCTAAATAGGGCTTTTCTCCCATGTAAATGCGGGATATCCAACCTCCGGCTGAGTGACCAATTAAGTTAATTTGAGTAGCATTATGTTGCTGCAATATACCCTTGATCGTGCGATCGAGTTGTTGCAAAATCGATATTACGGGTCTTACTCCCAAAGTGGGGAGCCAGTCACGCCGTCGCAGTGGCACTGTAACTGTGGGAAAATTTAAGTTTTGTAGGGATTGTTCTAGTTGGCGATAAGCGATCGCACTTTCTAGATATCCAGGCAAGATAACTGTCGGTAACGGCATTTGAAATTTTAGATGCAATGATTGAGAATTTGAACTTTTTTGACGAACAACGTAGTCATATTCAAGAGCTAGAATTGCGATCGCCTGACTCACTCCTTGGAGAAAAAACCAATAGCTTTGGTGGAATTTAAGGCTAGAATGTCAATAAAATTGTACAATTTGCAACAGTTTTAGGGGCTGCCGATGTGGTAGTATTTTCAAATAGGGCCCAGTCTCGGACAAACACGTGTGTCATCTGTTACAGAAGTGTAGTTGACTGAAAAACAGTTGAAAAACAAGGTAACTTCGGCAGATGTTTTGATGTATTCAAACTTGTGCGTCTACTTAAACTTTATAAAACTCCCAGATATTAATTTTAATTGTGTGTGTCATAACAATAAAAAATCAAAAGTAGTAATTTTTCAAATACCTCTTTAGCAGACTCAAATTTTGAAGATATGATACAGCGTCATTAGATTAATTAAAAACTTGAATAAATGGCAATTTTGGCGTTTTGATTGCCAGCAGAGGAAGTTATTATTTCCTTATGAAGAACGCATATTTTGCAAGATATTGCAATATCGAAAAGAGAAAATCGCTAGTCAACTGCAACTGAGTGAGTGAACGATAACAGCTATGTCTTACGTCTCCCTGCTGAAAAATATACCAGACCTCTTAAGCCAGCCAATTGGGATAGCGGCAATTGCTTCCCTTGGTATCCACGGTGCGATCGCCATGATCGTACCATTGATGCCGATGGAGTCTAACAAGCCCAAAGAAACAGCATCATCCAAAACAGTCGGACTTTTGGAATTGAGCCAAGCTGACCAAAACCGTTTGCCGCAAAGCACCCCCCAAATTGGTTTACAACAATTACCTCCAGTTGCCCCACTTGCTGCTCCAAACTTTAGCCTCCAACCGGGATTAACCCCATTAGCGCCATCGCCATCCAGCCAGATGGTATTACCTCCGCTACCGGCATCATCAAATAACTATCGAGTCTCTTCCTTGCCTACAAGGCAGTCTTTGCGGATGATTCCGAGTGATAATTTGCGGTTTGACGCGTCTAAATTTGATAGTTCTAAATTTAATACCAGCGCTAGATTCTCTCAACCAGTTCCTCGTGTAAATGTGAATGAGAGTGTCCCCAAATACGAGCCACCTAAGCCGCTAGCTGTAAATAGGTTGCCAGAATTGCAGTCGCAGCAAATACCTGCGGATCTTCTGCGCAATCCCCAGCCTCCAATCTTATCTGAGACTACACCCGTTGCAACAGCACAGGTAAATCCGACTTCGCAGCCAATGACGCAACCAATTCCTAATGCGTCGTCTACAATTGCTCAAAACCCGCTGATAAATTCTCTAAAACAAGCTCCAAGGAATGGGGATACTTTAATTGGAACTAGGGGAAGCACGCTACAAACAGCTGATTTATCACCGAAGGGAACTCAACAGGCAATTGCACAGCTAGACTCTTACGCCAACCTGAGAAAGGAAGTCCAGCAACAATACCCCAACGCTGAACAAAAACCAGTCATCCGTCAAACATTATCCACGAATAAGTCAAATCTTGAAGGTGCTGTTTTAGGAGTATTGGTTGTAGATCCTGATGGTAAGGTCTTAGATATCAAATTTCAAGACAAGTTAATTTCCCCAGAATTGCAATTAAAAGCAAGGCAATACTTCAACAAGCAATCCCCCAAGGGGGATAAACAGATTAGTTCCTATCCATTCAACCTACGTTTCCAAAACAGCACGAGCAATCTTACTGGGACTACTCAAGAGCAAAACCCCTCGTCATTATCTGCACCGGGAATCAATAACAATCAGATTACCCCCTCACCAGCAGCTACTTTTAAACCATTACCTGATTTACAAATCAGAAATAATCCGCCTACATCCTTACCAGCAGCTACTCCCAAACCATTATCTGAACTGCAAATTAAAAATAACCAGTCTACGCCTTCATCGGCAGCTACTACTTCTGAACCTTTATTGTTGCCAAAAATCAATCAGGGTCAGTCTACATCTGCTGCTGAATCAGATAAAAAATTAGTAGAACGGTTGCGCGAAGTCAAGGAAAACAGACAAAAGTCTAATCCAGAAAAATAATCGCCCGTTGATGATTTTGGATTCAGGTAGGGGTAATTTATCTAGATGCATTTGCAGCGTCTGATAAAAAAGCCTACCTGAAAATCATTCTTTTCGACTATTTTTTGTATAAGTCCTGTTTAAAATACAATACGTTTGGGTTAAGGCTAAAACTCTTTGTCAAAGTCAATTTTTTTAACGAACCACAGAGGCGCAGAGGGCACAGAGAGAAGAAATGCTTAACTGAACTGTATTGCGTTAAAAGCTTCCAAGAAGGAAATGCACTGAGGGATTTCCAACAAATAAATTCTCCAATGTTTTGGGGTGAGCGTCTAACTAAGCTATTAACGAAAGATAGGCAAACGCTCACCCCAGAAAAACTATACAGTATAGCTACTTTACCAACCTTGTTCTGCATTTTGAAAAACGTAAGCAGCTACCTCCAGAATCTCCTCAGAACTTAACTTGGCTTTAAAGGCAGGCATAGCATTTTTACCATTTTGCACTTGGTGGATAATCGCCTCGATTGAGTCTTGATTGTAATTTTCTAGGTACTTTGACAATGCTTCCTTTTTCAAGGTTTTCTGGCTGATAAGGATGTTACCGCCACCTATATGGCAAGAAGCGCAGTTAGCCTCGAAAATTTTAGCACCGTTGGATGTTTCGGCAGCTAGTGCTGGACTAATGAATGTAAATTTGAATAGGGCGATCGCCGAAAGTAGAATTAATAAAAGTATTCTCAACAGTATTTCCTCGCAACAAGCCTCCAGCAAGAGTATAAACGCGATTAATCCCTGATTAAGTCAAATTTGATCAAAATTAGCGGTAACAAGTTCACTCCTTGATCGCTACAGATTGTTTAGCGTCTTAGGTAAGGATAGAACTCGTTACCGCCATTTCTGCATTTTATACTTCACTCTAGGAGTGTAGCGTGTGGCGATGAGCTAATTTCATTGAGTAATCATCTCGTGTCAAACGCTGGTGTTTCTAGCCTTGGACAGTAATTGTACCAACCATGCCAGCACCACGATGAGGTTCACAGTAGAAGGTGTAGTCACCAGCAGGTGCGTCTGCTGCAAAGGTGGTTGTTTCCTTTTGGCCAGGACTCATGAGCAACTTCTTATGAGACAGAGATTTAGCTAAATCAGCGCTCTTAGAGGGGTTTTTGGCATTATCAAACACAACGTTATGGGGAGGAACTTTATTGTTCACCCATTCAATAGTGTCACCTGGTTTAATTGTCAACTTTTTCGGTTCAAATGCCAGCATTCCTTTATCGCTACCCAATTTCACCTGGTAGGTTTCAGCTGAAGCACTGGGAGTAAAAACAGCAAAGCTGCTAACAACTAAAAGGATTGTCAACACAGCTAAACTAAGGCGTCGCCAGCTTGCCGAAATTAATTTCATAGCTCTCTCCTAACAAACAATTTTTTTCCCTTTCTCATTTTAAATAAAATCAACACCAAAGTATGACAATCTGTCATAGATCAATTTTTTTTTAAGAATGGAGAGCAATTTATTGCAAAAAGCTGTCCAATAAGCAGTAAATGGGGAACGGGGAATAGGAAATGGAGACTGAATTCTTCCCAATGCCCTATTCCCAATGCCCAATACTTCTCTTACGAGAGGCTGCGCCCGAAGCGAAGCTGTGCCGCAGGCTTTACGACTACGCGGTAGTTGAGCGCAGTCGAAACTCAGTACAAGTGCCCTATTCCCAATGACTCAACTCTGGGATTTAGTAATAGATTTTTCCGCCTCCCCACTTAGTACCAACGATTTTGGGTTGTAAGAGAATATGACCGGCGATCGCCTCCAAGTCATCATCCGTCAGATTTCGCACTGCTGTGAAAATATCTGCACTTTTGAGACTGGGGTGGATTTCGGAAATCTCTTCTTCCCCGTCGTAAGTAGTGGGATTTTTCAGGTAATCTACTAAACCTTCAATGTTGTTACGGTTAGGTGTTGCTAGTGCCAAGTCCTCTGGAGTGAGTCCCACGTTTTGGTTTGTCTTGGTAACTCCCCCAGCATGACATTGGGCGCAAGCGTAATTAAATAAGCGTTTGCCTTCTTTGACTTGTTTAAGGCTAAGTACAACGGTATCACCTTGAGCATTTAATGGCACTGTTCGGGTGGCTTCGTCTAGTTCCACTGCTGTCGCGCTACCGACAATCAACTGAAACGAGAGTAAAACAGTAGCCACAACAACGCCAATTAGTCTTATAAACATGTTTCCCCTTAAAGATTTTGACGCTCAACACAGCTAAGAACGCGATTCTCAATCTCCAAGCTGCTAATTGCTAATGACTCATTGTTTTTTATCATTAGCTATCAGTTATTAGCCAAAGTTCTGAAATAACCCTTCAGGTGACTTCGTGATCACCCACCAAGTCGTTAGTACCATTGGGGCGTATTTCAGAGGATATTTGGGAAATAATCGCCTTTGCATCTTCTAACGCCAAACGGGTCTTTTGGTGTTTGTAGGCGATTCCCAGTTGGTTGCACAGAGAAAACACTTGTTCTACAGGAATGCTGTAGTCGGCTGCTATCTCTGCGATCGATAGGTCTGCAAAACCCATAATGCTTGTTTACTGATAGATAGAGATTGAGTCGCTGTAATACCAATATCACGTTAGGAGTGCAATTTGTTGCCCAAAATACTGTTTGGGGAATAGGGGGATCGGGAAGGCAAGGGGAATAAGCCATGTGTCCAATGCCCCATTCCCAATGCCTATTAACCTTTTCCCCCGGTAAAGGTGACGCTTTGAATAAAGTAACGATTAAAAAAGGCATAAATGCCTAAAGCTGGCAGGGTAAAGACCATAGAAGCCGCCATAATGTAGTTCCAATAGCTGATGTATTGACCTTTAAAGGTGTTCAGCCCCAGGGGAAGGGTAAACATTTCTGGGTCAAATAGGATAACTATAGGCAGTAAAAAATTATTCCAACTCCCCATGAACACAAAAACTGCCTGTGCTGCTAGTGCTGGTTTTGCCAAAGGTAAGACAATGTGTCGAAAAATTCCAAAGGTATTTAAGCCATCGAGTTGAGCTGCTTCTTCTAGTTCTTTAGGAAAATTAACGAAAAACTGCCGCATCATGAAGATAAAAGTGGCATTAACCATGCTAGGAACAATCATGCCTTGGTAAGAATTTAGCCAGCCGATCGCTTTCAAAATCAAAAATGTGGGAATCAGGGTGATTTGCGCTGGTACTGCCAGTACTGCCAAAATTAGGAAAAACCAAAAGCGCTTGCCTACAAAGCGTAGTCTCGCCAAGGCATAACCAGCCATTGAGTTTAACAACAAGTTTAAAAGTGTGACGCTGACAGCGATCGCTACACTATTAAACAACCAACGCCAAAATAGCGGTTCTTGGAGAAAGATTTGCTTGTAGTTATCGAGAGTAAAATTCTTGGGGAGAAAGTTGGGTTCACCACTGACAATCTCTGTTAGCGGCTTAAATGATGCTGAAAGTGCCCAGAGAAAGGGTATTAGGGTAATGATGGCATAGATGGTCAGCAAGACATACAACAGGGCTTTGAGCCAGGATAAGCCAGAGGAGTTAGTCAAATTCGTTCGCCTCCGAAAAGTTGCCGCTGAATCAAAGTGATGGCAATGATAACTGCTGCTAACAAAAATGCGATCGCAGCTGCATATCCCATTTGTAAATTCCGAAATACAGCTTGATAAATCAGCAGCACCACAGTTAAGGTAGCGTTGTTTGGCCCGCCAGTACCGCCAGAAAAGATGTAAGACTGGTCAAAAAGTTGAAAAGTCCCAATTACCCCCACTGTTGCCACAAAGAAGGTTACAGGCTTAAGCAGGGGAAGAGTAATGTGGATAAATTGCTGCCATCCATTTGCGCCATCCATTTGCGCCGCTTCGTAAAGTGTTTGGGGTATATCTTGCAACGCCGCCAGATAAATCACCATGAAAAACGGCGCAGTTGACCAAATGTTCATGATCATAATCCCTTTAAGCGCAACTGCTGGATCGCCCAACCAGTTATAAGTAGGTAGCCCCACAAAAGCGAGAAAATCGTTTAGTAGCCCATCAGTGTTATAAATCCACATAAAGATGAGTGTCAGCACTGCTGAAGAAGTGACTGTCGGCAAAAAATAGAGGATACGCCACCAGTTTTTACCGCGAATTGCAGAATTCAGAGTTACTGCCAGAATTAAAGCCAGGATAGTTTGAGTTGGCACAACAATACCTACATATTCGGCGGTGTTTCTCAAAGCAATCCAAACTCTTTCATCTTCAGCTAATCGTGTGAAGTTCCGAAAACCGATGAACTCGTATTCAATACCGCCAAGAAGTTGGACTTTTTGCAAAGAAAGAAAAACGGCGTAGAGAATGGGTAAGACTACAAAAGTTCCCAAAACTAGAATGGTGGGCATCATAAACATATACCCAGCCAAGTCTTCAGTGATGTTCCGCCTGGGGTTACTCCGCCGCCTGTTGATGTCAAACACTACTGAACCTCCATCTAATCTCGCACTAACCCGGCTGTAGCGATGGATTGTGCATGATTATTTATCGTACTCCCAGACAAAAATAAAGACATTGCTTGTGTGAGTTAGCTGGATATGTAAGTTAGGGAACTATATATTTAGTTTCCTTGGGATGCTCACAAAATGTCATATACAGCCTACTTACGTTCGATTAAAAATAAACTCCAGAGAACTGGGAAAACTCAAAAAAGCCTACGGGTCAAAACCATCATAGAACAGTTTGGCTACCAGCGTAGAAGTCAATCATTCATAGATGATTTTAATACTGCGCTTGATGAATTAGGGCTTTGTGCAAATCCTCAGTTGGATTTGCATATTCCGTTAGATACAAAAATAGCAATTTCTCTTAAAGGTGTAGAACCAATAAATGAAGTTGCTGAATCTCAATCTATTTCAGCCAAACTAAAAGAGGCAATCTCAGTTAAACACGATTTTTTCTACTACTTGTTTGATTTTGGCTCTGAACAAGAATATGAACGATTTCAAGCGTGTTTAGATTCTCACCAGCCAGTAGGTATTTTTTTAATTCCACAAGTAGAAGATTTCTTCTCTGATATTGTTGTCAAAATCTTTAATTATGAATTAATTAGAAAATACCAGTATGGCGGCTATAATAGTATCCCCAAAGCTGCCACTAGGAAAATTCCTACAAGTATTGCCTCAGAAGATAAAGATTGTGAAGATGAACAAGAAAATTCTATCTCTGATGCTAGTATTTTTCAGTTTTATCGTTCAACCATGACCAGTATTATACTTGGCAATACTGGTTTGGAATTGCTTGATTCTGAAAAATTCGATCAGCAGTTTGAACAGATATCCCTATATGCCAATAAATATAATTCCGAACAATTTTTTATTTTATTTCATTGTCCATCGGCATTAGAAATCCAAGCTCATCAACAAGAAGATGCTTTAGGCTACTTGGTAGATAGAGTTGCTAGTAAAATTCCTTTTACTTTTACTCTCAGGTGTAAATATCCAAATGAAGCCTCTATTGAATACAAAGAGGAAGTATACGCCCATTTCCGCCTATTACTGGAACTTCCATATTATGAAATAGAGGAAGATGATGCATCTTTGCAAGATTACTTTGTCGAATTGCAAAAGGCTCAAATACAGGCTGAGTCACAGTTACTATTAAAAATGAAAGCTGAACATTTTTACACTCTGAAGTGGCAGCAAGAAAGTAAAGAATATATCTACCTTAAGTATTTTGCTATTAAAACGTTGGAAAGTCTAGGATATGGATTGTCTAATATCGGCTGTGAAGTTGAATTGACTTCTAGCGATGAAGAAACAATCGATGAAGATACATCAGATGATGATGAAGAGTACCAAAATGAGATTATTGAAGTCTATGTCAAAAATCAGGTAGTGGTTGAAATAGAAACTCTCAAATACCAGGAATTTCAGGATAATAACCTCTTTTTAGATTCAATTAAAAGAGTTTTAAGGAAATCAAAAGTATGGCCGAATAAACTAGAAAGCCTTTGGTTAGTAATTCCTGGTTTTGAGATAGCACGAAATTATTACCAATTGAAAAAGGCTAAGGAAATATTAGAATATAAGTTTTCTGGATATTATGGCGATCGCTTCCAAGTTGTAATCATGGCTCCTGATTATGAAAAACACCAATTAGTGCCAGTATCCTTTGACTCTATCGACTATCCATCTTTTAATTATGGAGCTAAAAAACCTAGTTTAGTACAAGCATATCCAATTACTAACCGTGTCAAAGAATTTAAACTTGACTTTAGCCAAGTACAAGGGCTAAATGAAGAAAAAGATAAACTAACTAGACTCTTGAAGCTGCAATCTAAAGGATATAAGAGTTCAATTGGTGGAATTCTTTTCTATGGCTTACCGGGATGTGGTAAAACTCTACTAGCAAATGCCTTTGCTAATGAGTCTGGGAGATATTTCTTTAAGTTCTCTCCTGCCGATATTGTCAGTGTTTGGATCGGGCAAAGTCAAAAGAATATTCGAGATATATTTGCTCAAGCTAAGAAAAAGTCTCCTTCACTTTTATTCATTGATGAATTAGACAGTATTGGATTTAATCGTAATGATGACAACGCACATACAGACCAAAAGGCAACCATCAACCAGTTACTTATAGAACTAAATAATCTTCAAAATAGTGATGTAATTGTCATTGCTGCAACTAATTATTTGAGTGGCATTGATAGTGCTTTGAAACGTTCTGGTAGATTGGATTGGAAGATTCCTGTTTTTCCACCGGATCAAGTAGAGAGAAGAGATTTATTCCAATACTACTTGTCGAAAATTGATATTAATCAGCTAGTCAACTTTGAAATTCTTGCAGATAAAAGTGGTAGATTTACTTCATCCGATATTGAGTTAGTTTGTCGGGAAGTTAGAAATGCTATTCTTCTAGAAGAAATCAATTCGGCTTTAACAACTTCAGATGTGATTACTTATATCAATAATCTACAAGATGGTGGGTTAAGTCTTAACGAAGAACAAGTCAAAGAATTTTTAGAAGAGTGTAGGAGAATGAGTGTAAAGAATCCTAAGTTAGAAACTCTGAAATTAGAATGGGGATTGTTTTAGAAATGGGCTAATAAAAATAGCGTAGGCGTAGCCCGTCGTAGACATTGCACCTTTTGGTAGTTTTGGAAAATAACTTTAGGAATATGAAATATTTTAATCATCGAAAACTGCTGCTAACAAGTCTAGGAGCAATAGCGATCGCCTACATTTCAACTTGTCTATTTTTGTTTGTTCGGCAGCGTTCTTTGATATTTAGCCCCACTCCACAAATTTTAACTCTACCTAGTTCACCCGACTTTTTTCTTCCTTACAAAGATGTGCGTTTATCTATTACCGACTCTAATGAATATATACATGGCTGGTGGATTCCAGCACCATTACCAAAAGAGAAAGTTTCTTTAATTCCAAATGAGCCTGTAAAAATTTTAAAATCACCTAAAACATTTTTATACTTTTGTGGTGCTGCTAATAATAAAGGTTACTACAATTATATAGGCAGACTTCAAGCAATGCGACAGTTAGGGTTTTCTGTATTAGTGATTGACTACCGAGGTTATGGTAGTAGCAAAGGGAATTTCCCTAGTGAGTCTCAGCTTTATCAAGATAGTCAAATAGCCTGGAATTATTTAGTAAAAATACAACAAATCCCTCCTGAGAGAATTGTTATTTACGGCGAATCAATGGGGGGAGCAGTTGCTATAGATTTGGCAGTAAAACATCCAGAAGCAAGTGGATTAATTGTGCAAAGCTCTTTTACATCAATGGCAGAGGAAATCAAATATAGAGATTGGTTACGGATGTTTCCCATCGACCTGTTGCTAACACAAAAGTTTGATTCTATTTCTAAAGTTCGTTCTCTACGTCTTCCCGTTTTATTTATTCATGGAACTGATGACAGCATTGTTCCATCCTACATGAGTCAGCAGTTATATGATGCTGCCCCTGAACCCAAACAACTTTTATTAATTCCAAAAGGAAAACATGTCCAAATTTATCAACCTGGAATTAACTCGTATTTACAAGCAATTCAGAAGTTTATCCAAAAGGTAGAGTCTCAAGAGTAAGAAATAGATCCATCGGGATGGCTGCGAAACGATTCAAAAATAGAGTTCTTCTTTGAACTAATCTATGGAATATAAATTGGGATCTGTGGGGCGATCGCTATTACCACACCCTAATTGCTCGTAAAAAATAACTCGTCTTCCTGTTGTTGCGATCGCTTCCCACTCTCCATTTAAATTCAGTTTCGTAATAGGCGATCGCATCTCATACGTGTCTACTTTTGCCTTGGCGAATGGAATTCGCGGCTACACAGGTAAAGTCCGCCTATCGCGCTTGCGCTGCGCGAAGCGCACCAAGTGGACTAAGGTCAAATTAAGGTTTTGAAACACACGGAGTTGGGTAAAGTTTCGTGTAGACGCGGTTTCTAACTGCCCATTTCGCTGTAGGTCTTTTGGTGGAGGATATAAAAGCGCCGCTTCGGGGATGGTATTTTTATTCATCAGTCTCAGGTATTACTTCTTCTGCTGTCGCTTCATTCTCAGAAATGTCAATGGCTTGTAAAACCTGTTTAACTATTTTTGGGTGCAATATTTTTCCTGAATGAAAAGGAATCACTACTCTCACTTCTTCTCGAAAATAAATCCTGTGACTTCCTTTGCTTCTAATTTGAATAAAGCCTACATCTAATAAAAGTTTTTCAGCTTCTGTTGCAGTCAAACGTGGCAGCTTAGGCAACTTTTACCTCCAAGGTTATTGTGAATGTTTCCTTGTTCTGAAGCGCCTGTTTTTCTGAATTTGACAAGGTTTCTATATAAAGCTCAACTGCTTCTTTGATATTTGCCTGTACTTCTTCTAGGGAATCACCTTGAGATTGACAACCAGGAAGTTCAGGACAATAAGCATAATATCCATATTCATCTTTTTCGATAACAATGCTAACTTTATACGACATATCAAAGTTACCTTTACTCGTTCAATAACTATTATCACCTCTCATCCCTCTCCTGATATCTTGCACCAGGCGACTGAAAGTCGCGGCTACACAGGCAAAACCCGCCTGCGCGGGTTGAAAACCTTGATTTCGTATTAGTCCGCGTGGTGCGCTTCGCGCAGCGCAAGCGCGATAGGCGGACTTTGTTTGTATAGCCGCGATTTCTAATCGCCAGGGCTAAGTGCAACATATGAGTCTCTCGTTAGGAAGCGTCAGGACGAGAAAATCAGGGTTTACCGATGAGTTGGTTACAAAAACCGTAACCACAACTGCAACCTTAAACCGCAACCGTAAAATCAATCTAAAGTTTCAGCAATATTACTGGCGACAGTTAAATAATTTACTAATAATCGGAATTGATGCCGACGGGATAGGGCTGTAAATAATCACTGATTGAGGCTGTGAGGCTAAAGAATGAAGAGAAGTGCAAAGTCTCAACGAGTTTGCTGGTGGTTTCTACCAAAATTGACCCGCTACAGTTTAACTTTCTTTCTGAGTGCGGTTTTGTTGTCTAATGCTGTAGGTGCTACACTGAGAAACAGAGAGTTACAAATAGCACAACAGCCAGAAACTACTCAACAAAATGCCACTCGTGCTGCTGCGGAACGGGTTTTTCAAGAGGGGATGCAGCTTTATCAACAAGGGACAGCAGAATCACTGCGACAGGCGATCGCAAAATGGCAAGAAGCGCTGAAGCTTTGGCAACAAGTTGATGATAAAGGCTGGGAAGCCACAGCCACCACCCTCCTTGGTATTGGCAAAGTCTACGACGATTTAGGAGAAAAGCAAGAAGCCCTTTCGGTCAATGCATCGCTTTAATCTGCTGATTTGCTTCATTCTCTGCCCTCAGCATTGCTTGATTTAATGGCTGTTGCCCCAACAAGGCGCTGACAAACTGGTTATCAAAATTATTCACGATCGCACTTGGATATTTCCCCACCTGCCAAGGTGTAGCATAATTAACACCCGCAACTAATGGCGATCGCAACGCGTCTTGGTCATAACCCAAATTCTTTGCCACTGATTTACGTGTTGGCAAAGCAAATCCTGTTCCTGTCCATTTTTGCATTCCTTCTTTACCTGTGAGATAAGAAATTAATTCCCAGGCTTCGGCTTTGTGTTGTGCTTGCTTATTCATTACGTAGGCAACTGTAAACACCATTGTGCCTTTTTTGTCATTAATCGTAGGCAGTGGTGCAGTAGCAAACTCTACTTGGGGAAAAGTTTCTGTTAAGTAAGGAATTGCCCAGTTACCTTCAATCACCATTGCCACTTTATTCTGACCAAACATTTCACTACCTGAGTTTGTCCCCACATCAGATTTTTGGGCAGAGGAACGGTCTTTTTGATACTGGTCAACTACCAACTCTAAACCTTGTAAACCTGCCTCACTAGCAAAGGTAGCAGAACCGTTTTGATCAACGAGTTGTCCACCAAAGGCTTTGATTTTATAAGCCTGACGCGCCAATTCTGGAATTTCACCAAAGCCGTATTTGTTAAGTTTGCCTGTCAATTGCTTCGAGTAAGTCCGTAATTCATCCCAAGTCGCTGGTGGATTACTCAAGCCTGCAAAGGCGAAGGCTTTTTTGTTATAAAACAAAGCAAGGGTGGAATAGTCTTTGGGAAGACCGTAAATCTGGTTCTGATATTTAAAACTGTTGAGTAGGGTATCCTCGAAGTCTACTAAGTCAAATTCGGGGGTGATATAACTATCTAACGGTTCTAGGACATTTTGACTCATCAAGAAAGGAGCTTCCAGCGCATCTAGATAAAAAACATCAGGTGCAGCTTCTCCAACTAAACGAGTTTTGATTACATCCATGTATTGGTCGGCAATTACCTCATATTTGACCTTAATTGCCGGATGTTGTACTTCAAAGTCTTGCAGTACTTGTCTCAAGAGTTTTTGCTCAACGGGAGAACCTCCCCAACCACTGAGTTTAATGGTGACTGCGGTAGATGCTAACGGTTTGCTTGGCAATTGTAGGCTTTGACAAGCAATAATAGCGATCGCGATCGCCATCACCAATCCCAAAAAATTAAATAATCTTTTATTAATCACAGACAGATAAAAGTCTTTCTCCTCCCTTATATCTTGTGTTATTGAAGAGTGAGATTTTACTTACTTGAAATTTTTGTTGAAAATTGCAAGCTAAAATAACAAAAAATTATCAGCAATGCTAATTGAAGCATACTGACTTTCTCTACAACCGGGTTTATCCCAGGGTACTTCACCCATAAACATAGATTATGGATTCTGTTCAGGCTGAAACAACTGCGCCACTGGCTCTAGAATTTCCCCAGATTGCCTCAGCACCAACAGCAATCTCTCCAAACTCTCGAATTCCCAAGGATACTATTCGCACTAGTTTAAAAGCTTCCACTGCGGATTCTGTCTTAGCATCGGTTTACTCTCTTGGAACTGGCGGGATTTTACTCAGCAATTTATTGGTGGAATTGGGTGCTAGTCCAGTGGTATTTGGGATGCTTTGCTCTATCCCGATGTTGGTCAATCTTATTCAGCCGTTGGGTGCTTACTTGTCGGAACGCAGCACCAGCCGTTTTCAATATTCGCTGCGGACACACGGAATTGGTCGGCTGCTATGGCTGATTTTAGTAATTGGTATTGCCAGCGCCAGTTGGGGAGTGGTTGATGCTCACCAGTTAGTGATATTGACACTCTTGATTGTTCTATTCAGCAATCTTTTGGGAGGATTAGGAACCGCATCGTGGCTAAGTTGGGTGGCAATGATAGTTCCCCGACGATTGCGAGGTAGGTTTTTTGGGCTACGCAGTAGCGCCGCTAGTCTAACTAATTTGGTTTGCGTACCAATAGCTGGTCTAGTTGTATCACATTGGTATGGGGGATCTCTACAAGGTTATGGGGTAGTTCTACTGGTAAGCGTTGTCTTTGGAATTATGGGATTAGGGTGTCAATATTTCCAGGTGGATATGAATCCGCGATCGCAAAACACTTATTATGGCAAGTTAACTCAAACAAGTGAGATTCAATCAGAGGTTGTAAAAGAAGAATCCTCTGAAGTGCTTCAATCAATTCATCCACCACAAAACCAATTAGCTAACAGTGTTTGGAAAAACTCTAACTTTTTGGTATTTCTGCTGTATTTCAGCTTTTGGACACTTGCTGTTAACCTCAGCAGTCCTTTCTTTAACCTCTATATGCTGGATACGCTGGATTTAGATGTAAGTTACGTGACTATCTACAACAGCCTCCAAGCGGGGGCGACTTTGCTAATGCTCATTCTGTGGGGAAAATTAGCAGACAAGATAGGCAATCGTCCCATCCTCATCTGTATTGGGATTTTGGTTGGAGTCACACCATTTCTGTGGCTGGGAATTAGTATTAATCGCCTTGATATTTGGCTGTGGTTGCCACTATTGCACATTTTAGCTGGAGGTACTTGGGCAGCGATTGATTTGTGCAGTAACAATATACAATTGGCGATCGCACCAATTAAAAATCAGTCTATCTATTTTGCGATCGCAGCTGCCGTTGCTGGAGTAAGTGGCGCTTTAGGCACAACTATAGGCAGTTTCATCGTCCAATTTGCTCAGTCTGGAGGTTTACTAACTTTGTTTGTCCTCTCTGGTGTATTCCGACTAGTAGCCCTTGTTCCACTCATGTTTCTCCAAGAGCCACAAAGAAGTTAGGGAGCAGGGGAGCAGGGGAGCAGGGGGGGAAGTTGCAGTAAGTTTTTCCCCTCTGCCCCTCTGCCTCTTGTGCCCCATGCCCCATTCCCCAAACTTTATTTATTCTGCGGCGGTAGAAGTTAAAGACATTGTTTCCCACAAAACCATGTGAGGTGTTGTTAATACAGGCTGGTGTAGAGCAATCAGCTGGGCTAGGGTGTTCTTTAATTGGGTACGGGGTACGATATCATCCACAAAACCATGCTGGAGCAAATCTTCAGCAGTCTGGAAATTTTCGGGTAGTTTTTCCCGCAGGGTTTGCTCAATCACTCGCCGACCAGCAAAACCAATGGTTGCTTTGGGTTCTGCCAAAATTATATCGCCCAACATTGCAAAACTAGCGGTAACGCCGCCCGTTGTCGGATTGGTCAAAACGGGAATATATAATAATCGAGCGTCTTTATGGCGCTGTAAGGCTGCGGAAATTTTCGCCATCTGCATCAAAGAAAGCATTCCTTCTTGCATTCTCGCGCCGCCGGAGGTGCAGACGATAACTACAGGATACCGCCGTTGAGTGGCTTGCTCAATCATCCGGGTGAGTCTTTCTCCCACAACCGAACCCATACTACCACCCATGAAGCGGAAGTCCATAACCCCAAGGGCAATGGGCAAACCATTGATTTGACCTAAACCAGTTTTAACTGCGTCTATCAAGCCAATTTTATCTTGTGTTTCCCGCAAGCGATCGCTGTAGAGTTTGCGATCGCGAAATTCTAGCGGGTCGGTTGGACGTAAATGCTCATCCAGCGGTTTCCAGGTATTGCTATCTATCAATTGGCGGATGCGCTCATCACTGTCTACCCGATTGTGATGATTACATTCGACACAAACCATCTGATTGGCTTTCAGGTCTTTTGTATATGCCAACACGCCACACTTAGAACATTTGTGCCACAGACCATCAGCAATTTCACGTTCTTGGCGTTCGAGGCTGGTAGATCCTGACTTCCGTCGATTTGCAAACCAATCAAATAGAGACTTTAAACCACGTGATTCTTCGTTGTTAGCCATTTTTTATTTTATTTTAAGTGGGTATGAGGTCGAAAACATGTCAAACCGTATTGGGTTGTCCTTAGTCATTAGTCATTTTTCTTTATTTAGACTAATGGCTACATCGTTAAACTACGTTTTTAAGCAATTCAGACCTTAATTTTCGTCTTTGGTTGCCAGCTTAACGAAAATACTTATACCAATACAAGTCTCTTGCTCTTTTTTTCAGCAGACTTAATTATATGGACGTAGTGACAAAACCATGAGAATACCAACCTCCAAATAAGATGCTTTCCCCCTCCCACCCTAATCAATTATTTGTATTGCTGGGTTTTGAACAATCAGCATCTGTTGCAGTAGTTGTACTTGCCAACGGTTAATCGTCGTTAAGAGGGTAATACAAGTCACAAGCTGAATATTATCAAAATGTGAAGGGCAGATGGGGTAATGTTGGTTACAGTCACGAATTATAAATATTTCTTATGAAAAGGCATTGGGAGTGCTGAGTTAGGAGTTAGAAGTTAGGAGTTCTGTTTATCTCCTTGTCCCCTCATCTCCCTGCTCCCTGCTCCCCTGCTTCCTGCTCCCCACTCCCAGCTCGATATTTCAATTCAAGAGGCTGGAAAAAATAACCGCAGGTAGCTAGACAAAATGGCTTCGCCGCTAAACAGGGTAATCACAGATCCTAAAGCCAGAAAAGGGCCAAAAGGTATTTTTTGTCCTAATTTTTGTTGCGATCGCTGCATAATCAAAATACCTATGCCAATTAATGCTCCCAGCCCACAGCCAATAAAACTAGCCAAGAGCAAATATTTCCAGCCTAACCAGGCTCCCATCATAGCTGCTAACTTGGCGTCACCTGCACCCATTGCAGTTTTCCCAAAGGCAATTGAACTCAATAAGGCGATCGCATCAAATAGCCATAAGCCTAATACTGCACCAACTATCGCCATTATCAGGTGATTTACCAATTCCACAAAACTACCTTCTGGTAGAAAACCAACTACCATTTGAAACAAAATCCCCACCACTAAACCCGACTGAGTAAGTGGATTAGGTAGGGTCATTGTATCTAAGTCAATGAGCGATAGCGCTAATAACCAACTGCAAAAAGCCCAATAGCCTATTGTTAAAGTCGAAACTTGAAATACCAAAAAAATTAGTAAAAAAATTATGCCCGTTACCCCTTCTACCACAGGATAACGGACAGAAATTTTGCTCTTGCAATATCGACACCGCCCTCTTAAGGAAATCCAGCCGAATACTGGTACATTGTCGTAAGCTTTTAGCTGGTTGAAGCATTTAGGACAACGAGAAGGCGGCCAAAGAATTGACAACCCAGCAGGTAGGCGATAAACAATAACATTGAGAAAACTACCAATAGATGCACCCAAAGCAAAGACCATTACACTCGCCGGGATGGCGAACAAAATGTCCATACAGTCATTTGTCCTTTGTCATTTGTCCTGTGTCATTTGTGCTTTGTCATTTGTCCTTTGTCAATAACTAATACTTCTCTACGAGAGGCTACGCCAACGACTACGCGGTAGTTGAGCGCAGTCGAAACTCAGTACAAGTGACCAATGACTAATGACTAATGACCAATGACTAATACATGTGGGATTCAATTTGACTTAAGGGCACAAAACACTCTTGAGGTAAAAGAACTGGTTGGTTAGTAAAAATAACCTTACCTCGATGAGTCACACGATTAATTGCTACACCGGAAGGTTGCCCAGCTATTTCGGGATGGACTTCACAGTGAGTATAGTATATCTGCCCAGCAGCTCTGATTACAGAGGGATCAATCAAAGGCGATTGGTTTTTTGGGGCGGTAAAATTTGCTTGTCCTTGTCGTAATGCGTACACTATCGACTGTTATTTGATTGCTAGATTTCCCTTTAGTCTACCCGAAACTTATGGCAAAGGTTGCCAAATTGCCCAAGTTGCTATACAAACTTATTTTTGTTCGATCGCTTTGATGAGTGAGTCTCCCATAGCGCGGCAACCAAGGAGATTTTTTCCTGGAGAAATTATATCCCCTGTGCGATCGCCTTGTTCTAAAACTTGCAATACGGCTTGCTCTATCTGGTCTGCCGCTTTTGGTTGGTCTAAACCGTAGCGCAACATCATCGCGGCACTCAAAACCTGTGCTAAAGGATTTGCCTTATCCTGTCCGGCAATATCTGGGGCGGAACCATGAACTGGTTCAAACACACCAGGCCCAGAAGCGCCCAAACTAGCTGAGGGTAACATCCCAATACTACCTGTGAGCATGGCAGCAGCATCAGAGAGAATATCACCAAACAAATTGCCTGTAACAATGGTGTCGAACTGCTTGGGAGCGCGTACCAACTGCATAGCAGCATTATCTACATATAAATGAGAGAGTTCGATATCTGGATATTCTTGTGAAAGTTGGGTGATGCGATCGCGCCACAACTGAGATACTTCTAATACGTTCGCCTTATCCACCGAACAAAGTTTGCCGCCGCGTTTTTTTGCCGCTTCAAACGCCACCCGCCCAATCCGTTCAATTTCCGACTCGGTGTAAACCATTGTATTTACACCGCGTTTTTCACCTGTTTCTGTGGCAAAAATCCCTTTAGGTTTACCGAAGTAAATCCCGCCAGTGAGTTCACGCACCACCATAATATCCACGCCTTCCACAACTTCGCGTTTCAAAGTCGAGGCGTCGATTAGCTGCGGCAAAATTTTCGCTGGGCGCAAATTGGCAAATAATTCTAAACCTGCACGTAATCCTAACAAACCTGCTTCTGGGCGTAAATTGGATGGCAGGGAATCCCACTTGTAGCCACCAATGGCTGCGAGTAATACAGCATCACTGTTACGGCAAGCCTCTAGAGTTGCAGATGGTAGGGGTTCGCCTGTGGCATCAATTGCTGCACCACCGATGAGGGCTTCCTGGAATTCAAACTTCAGATCAAATTGCTTCCCTACGACTTTCAGCACGTCTACCGCCACTGCCATAATTTCAGGGCCAATGCCATCGCCGGGTAGTAGAGTAATGCGGTAGTTCTGGGTCATAGCTGATGATTACTAGGTAAATGCTTACAGATCAAATATCATACCTAGCAAAATGTACCGATGGAGTTTTTAATTTTTTTAGATGTATGTTGTCTGAATCGCCCTTTTGATGACCAGACACAAGAACGGATTTTTTTAGAAGCTGAGGCAGTACGGCTGATTTTGGCTCGTTGTCAGAGTGGTGAATGGCAATTATTGAGCTACTTTAGTTCCTAATTGATTAGCCAGTTCAGATACACCCACTCCAGCCGCAGCAGCTAAAACTGGTAGTCGTGCAAATTCGCTTCTTGTATCAATGCCATAAAGAGCAAAAAGAGCTGATGCTAGTTTTACATTGGAATATAAAGTAATCGTAATATCAGTGGGTATTCCCGCTAGTCCGATGAATCCACTGAAAATGCCGTTGCCTACTGACCAAGCGGTTGACTCTAATATCATTCAGTTTGCAATATTATCTCTATTACCTACCCAATAAAAATTGTTGGCAAAAGATAATCCCCATTGCCTACCATCTTCAATAGCATAAGCAATAGCTTGCGCGATCGCAGGCATATTCATAATTGATTCAAAATCCATACAGCTTTGACCTGATTAACTGAGAACACCTAGAGATTTCTAGCTTTAGTATTCCCCGTAGCAAAACTTAATATTTGGCATTGTTCAAAGCTTTGATAAAGTGGTGTAAATAATGCCTATGGCTCAAAGCAGCTTTACATAAAGCTAGTTTCAATTTCTGAAACCATGCTGACAAAAGCTGTAAAAAAAGTTAGGTTAGCGGTTAATCACAAGCCGCACCCTAGCAGCGATGGTAAAAGAATTAACAATTTGCACCCGTGGACTCACTAAGCAATTTGACCGACATGTTGCTGTCAATGATGTTGATTTAGAAATCCAAGCGGGGGAAGTATATGGGCTGATTGGGCCGAATGGCGCGGGTAAAACAACTCTCATCCGCATGTTGGCAACTGCTGAGGAACCAACTACGGGTGAGATTTATATTAATGGCGATCGCCTCATCCGTGACACAAGTAACCTCAAACTTAAGCGTCATCTTGGCTATTTACCCGATGACTACCCACTATATGAAGATTTGACAGTCTGGGATTACTTAGATTACTTTGCGCGTTTATATCGTTTGCGAGAACCGCGCCGTACTAAACGCTTACATGAAGTTTTAGAACTTATTCAACTTGGTAATAAACGCAATAGTCAGATTTCTACATTGTCGCGGGGAATGAAACAGCGTTTAAGTTTAGCGCGAACCATTATCCACGAACCAATTTTACTATTACTAGATGAACCTGTTTCTGGGCTTGATCCTATTGCGAGGATGCACTTTCGCGAAATTATTAAGGCTTTGCAAGAAGCTGGGATGACTGTCATCATTTCCTCCCACGTTCTCAGTGATTTAGCGGAAATTTGTACTTCTGTAGGAATTATGGAACTTGGCTTCTTAGTAGAAAGTACTTCCCTACAGCAACTTTATCAACGTTTGGCCCATCAGCAAATTGTGTTATCAACTCTAGGGAACTTAGAGGCACTTTTGAGCGAGCTTAAATATCATCCTTTAGTAGAAGAGTGGGAGGTAATATCAGGAAAAAATAGTGTGCGGGTGAATTTTTCAGGCAAAGATGAAGATAGTGCTGAGTTATTGCGATCGCTAATTAAAGCGGGCATTCCTCTAACTGATTTTCACTGTACGCAAGAAGACTTAGAAAGTATTTTCTTAAAATTAGGTCACAAACAAGCATCTTGATTTATCAATAAATCTCACTCACCATTTTTGGATAAGTTTGTCATACTATGCTCAACTTAATAGACAAAATCGGCGATTGGAATCCGCAATTATTCCGCGAACTCAAAGGACAATTTAAATTTGTTAATGTAGCGATTGTAGTTGTAACATCTTTACTATTGCAACTGGTAGTTCTCTTATATCATTTAAGTAATCTTCCTAATAATGAATACTCCCTAACTGGTACATACTGTCGTTTACGTCAAATATATGAACCGCAACAAACACAGGCTTTCAAGGAATCAAATCAATCTAAAATTGATGAGTTAAATTATTTTTTTTCAAAAAATTTTTGTCCCCCAAATCAAATTGATTGGCAGTTGTGGTGGCGAGATCATTGGGAATATATATTCTTAACATTGAGTGTAATTTTTCTATTTACACTACTAGTTGCAGGAACTTATTTGCTAATTAACGATTTCGCTAAAGAAGAAACTCGCGGCACACTAAACTTTATCCGTCTTAGTCCCCAATCAGAAACAAGTATATTGACTGGCAAGTTGCTAGGAGTTCCGAGTTTAATTTATCTCCTGATTTTAGTAGCAGTTCCTTTACATTTATGGGCTGGGCTTTCTGCCAAAATTGCTTTTAGTTACATTTTGGCTTACTACACAATTCTTGCTACTAGCTGTATTTTCTTCTACAGTGCGGCACTACTACTTAGCTTACTTAGCCGTTCATTTAGTGGTTCTCAGCCTTTGTTAGGTTTATTAGTTAGTGGTGTAATTTTTATGTTTTTGTTCATAACGATGTTACTCGCATCGTCTTATAACCACAGTTTGAATAGTTCAACTGCTTGGTTTAGACTTTTTAATCCTTGGGATACAACTAATTATTTATTTCCTAACTTGTTTAATCTATCCAATGGCTCGGATATTAAAAAACTGCAATTTTTCTATCTCCCATTAGGGAGAAATATTATTAGTATTCTTGGCTTTCATTTATTAAACTTGGGATTGTGCAGTTACGGAATTTTGCACATTCTTAAACGTTGCTTTCGTAATCCTCAAGCCTCAATAATTAGCAAGAAGCAAAGTTATTTATTAGTAGCGTTTTGCCAGTTGATGATCTGGGGTTTT
The DNA here is from genome assembly GCF_034530635.1 of Nostoc sp. EspVER01. Taxonomy (NCBI): domain Bacteria; kingdom Bacillati; phylum Cyanobacteriota; class Cyanophyceae; order Nostocales; family Nostocaceae; genus Nostoc; species Nostoc sp. EspVER01. The sequence goes on along the minus strand of NZ_JAVRCS010000028.1, from coordinate 32,828 downwards.
ACTTTACAAATTGGTGAAAATAGTTACACATTAGATCAACAATTTGGGGAAAATTACATTTTGCTAGCATCGTACAACTTGGTGTTGATTTTAAGTTTAATTGCAGTTCTTTCCCCTCACCGTCAAGATGTACAAGATTGGGCAAGATATCGACATCAGGGAGTTTCTAGCCACAAGAGTATTTGGCAGGATTTAATTTGGGCCGAAAAAAGCCCTGCACTCGTGGCGATCGCAATTAATCTTACAATTGTTACTATACCCTGGCTAGTTTGGATTTCATTTACATCTGTTTTTGATACTAACAATGACCAAACTTGGCTGGTTAACGATGTTGACAGGTTTAAAGTACTTTTAGCTATAGCTTTGTCTATCAGCGTAATCATGATTTATGCTACCATAGCCCAATTGATACTTTTGCTGAAAACTCCCAAACGTTCTTCCTGGGCAATTCGGATTATAGGTACAGCAGTGTTACTACCACCGATAATTTTAGGATTTATCGGCATCACTTCAGAGGTGTCTACTGTGATGTCTACTGTATGGCTGTTTTCAACTTTTCCTTGGGCTGGTATACAAGGCTCTGGAACGACAACAATTTTTATGGCATTCCTCGCTGAGTTAACTTTTCTAGGATGGTTAAACTTGCAGTTGACAAGGCAAGTGAGATTAGCAGGTGAATCTGCTACGAAAGCATTATTAGCATAACTAGCTATGTAGTTATCAATAAACTTAGAACCTCAATTTTTTGAGAAATTGGGGTTCTTGTTTTTTATAAATGGTTTAAGACTGCTATATGATTTGTTAATTTATTGATTAACACAAGTATCACAACAATCTGAAAATCATGTTAAACATCTCTACTCAAGACCTACGCTATACAGCCATCCATTTTTTAGAACAAAGTCCTCCACAGCGTCTAGAAATCCTTAAGCAACTGGGCATAGCTCGTTATGATTTTTTAACCAAAATTCAACGAAATGAAGCCAATATAATCTGTATAATGCGGTTTTTTAAATATCCCAGTCAGCTAAAGTTTCCTAATCTTATGGGAGCAGATTTATCTGGTTTAATTTTAGATGGTGTCAACTTCATACGAGGAAATTTGTCAGAAGTAAATCTACAAAGTAGTAGTTTAGTAAATGCAGACCTCTTATTTGTAAATTTCACAAAATCCGATTTGCGAAATGCAGATTTACGAGGTGCAACTCTGAACGAGACTATTTGGGTAGAGACTTTAGTAGATAAGTGTCAGCTTGGCACAGGTATTGGTTTAAATTATCTACAACGTCAAGATTTAGAACTACGCAAAGCTATATTTAATTCTTGAGAAGTTAGGAATGAAAACACAAAAAATTATAAGATGATTGAATTGATCTTGACCTGGATAAGTTAATGAGTATTAAGTTGCCCCAAAAATTGATGTTGCTGGGTTCAGGAGAACTGGGCAAAGAATTTGCGATCGCTGCTCAACGTCTTGGTAATTATGTGATTGCCGTTGACCGCTACGCCAATGCTCCGGCAATGCAGGTTGCTGATGCTTATGAAGTTATTTCTATGCTCAGTGCTGATGATTTAGAAGCTGTAGTGACAAAACATCAGCCAGATATTATTATACCAGAAATTGAAGCAATCCGAACAGAAAAACTGATCGAATTTGAACAGAGAGGGATTACAGTTATTCCGACTGCGGCTGCTACGAACTATACAATGAACCGCGATAGAATTCGGGAACTAGCACATCAAGAATTGGGTATCAGAACGGCTAAATATGGTTATGCAACAACTTTAGAAGAATTAATTGCAGTTTCGGATAAAATTGGCTTTCCCAATGTTGTTAAACCTGTGATGTCATCATCAGGGAAAGGTCAGTCTGTAGTGCAGGATAAGAGTGAAGTTGAGAAGGCTTGGAATTATGCGATCGCTAATTCTAGAGGAGACACTCACAAAGTCATTGTAGAAGAGTTTATTAACTTTGAAATTGAAATAACTTTACTGACAATTAAACAGTGGAATGCGCCGACAATTTTCTGCTCTCCCATTGGTCATCGTCAAGAAAGAGGCGATTATCAAGAATCGTGGCAACCCGCAGAGATTTCTGAAGATAAAATATTAAAAGCTCAAGAAATAGCTATCAAAGTCACTGATGCTTTAGGAGGAGCCGGAATTTTTGGCGTTGAATTTTTCATTACCAAAGATGAAGTGATTTTTTCAGAGCTTTCTCCCAGACCTCACGATACGGGAATGGTGACATTAATCTCACAAAATTTAAATGAGTTTGAACTACATTTAAGAGCTATTTTAGGCTTGCCAATTCCTCACATAGAACTGCTAGGAGCATCAGCCAGTGCAGTAATTTTAGCTTCCAAAAAATCTGATTCTATTGCTTTTAGTGGTGTAGCCGATGCTTTGTCGGAAAAAGATGTAGATATTAAATTATTCGGTAAACCTAATGCTCATCCATATCGGCGAATGGGCGTAGCTTTAGCGAAAGGTATTAATGTCCAAGAGGCTAGGAAAAAAGCTACAAAAGCTGCAAGTAAAATTCAAATCATCTAGCCCTGTTAACTAAGTTGACTTACATCTTGTAGCAGAACACCGAACAACTAGAAATCGCGACTATATAAGCGAAGTCTACCTAATTTATTTTGTGTAATTGACCATGTGTTCATGTCAATTTCCTATGTTGGCATCAATCAGAACCGAGAGCGCACTTTGAGCAAATATTGCTCCGTTCGGTGACTGTTCGATTGTTGCCATTAAGCTGGCTCCTCCAATCAGCAGAAGGTACTGTTGCGAAAAGAATTCTGGATTTTTAACGCCTGCATCAGCCGCCAAGCGCACAATAATTTGTCGAATTGACTCACGTAGGTCTACCGAAACCTGATGTGCTTTATGAGAGGTATCGGCAATTTCCAAAACAGCATTGATGAACGGACAACCCCGAAAATTGGGGCTTGAGTACCACTCACGCAACACATCAAACGTTCCTAATAAGCGTTCTTTGGGTGTAATGCCTCGCTCTGAAACTGCATCCTCAAACCAGCATAACCACTGGATAGCGCGATATTTCATCACTTCCTCGATTAATAAGTCTTTGGAAGGAAACCAACGGTAAAGCGTCCGTTTAGCAACACCTGAGACTGCAATGACTTCATTAATACCGACATGCTGAATACCCTTCTGGTAGAAGAGTTCAGAAGCCGTTTCCAGGATTTGTTGCCGAGCGTGACTTGATTCAGTAGTCATAGTTAAATGAGTAGACAAGCTTGTCTCCTTTGAAATACAATAGCACCAACTTTTAGTAGACAAACTTGTCTACTTTTTTTGTACATTTGAGGCAACAACCAATGGAATTTACCATTTACACGATTGATACCGCGCCTGAAGACTCTAAAGCAGCATTAGTTCACGCACAACAAACGTTTGGGTTTATTCCAAATTTAGAGGGAGTTTTCGCCCAAGCACCTGCATTACTCAAAGGTTCGATGGCACTATGGGATTTGTTTGCTACGACAAGTTTCAGCCCAATTGAACAGCAAATCATTTATTTGACTGTGAATTATGAACACGAGTGTCACTACTGCATGGCAGCCCACTCCGGCTTGGCAAAGATTATGGGTATGAAGAGTGAAGATATTCAAGCACTACGTGATAATACACCACTCAAAGAGCCAAAATTGCAAGCACTACGCCGTTTTACGCAACGAATGATTCAAGCACGGGGTTGGGTTGAAGATGCTGAAATTCAGGAATTTTTAGCAGTTGGTTATGATAAGCAACAAGTACTAGAAGTCATTCTGGGCATAGCAATTAAAGTGATGCACAACTACACAAACCACATTGCTAAAACGCCTCTTGATAAACCATTTCAGCCATACATCTGGTCAAAGCCTGGAATCGAGAGCGTCAATAGCATTTGACAAAATTGTAAAGGGGTACTTCACAATCCTAAATCTACGGCAATGCGGTGGGCGCAAGCAAACCCAGAAAAAGCGACTGCATTCAAACCTTGACCCGGAAAAGTACTATCGCCTACACAATAAAGTCCTGGAATCGCTGTGCGATTAAAGGGCATATTCAATAATCCCCACAACTTACGCCGGGGCATTGGCCCATAAGTGCCATCTTCACGACCCAAAAAGCGGCGATGGGTGCGCGGTGTCCCCACTTCTAAATAATCCAATGCGGCATCTAAACCGGGAAAAATCTTCTCTAGGCGGTCAATAATTCGCCAAGCCGCCTCTTCTTTCTTCGCTTCGTACTCACTCGGAGAGAGTTCTTGCCAATCATCAATCCAGTGAGGTGTGAAGGCATGAATGATGTGATATCCATTTGGTGCTAAATCTGGGTCAAGCAATGTGGGAATCGAAACAAACACTGTGCCTTCTGCTGCTGTCATTTTTTCCCAGTCTTCCAGCAAAATATGGTGACACTCAGTCCCCGCAGGTAAAACTGACTCCTTTACCCCGATGTGCAAACTCAAGAAACTTGGAGATTTTTGGTAGTTTTGTTGCCATTTTTTCTCATTATAGGGCATTGCTTCTACTGGTAATAATTGTGTAAATGTATCCCAGCGTGTAGCATTAGAAACTATGCGTTTACCCCGATATACTTTACCATTAGCCAGTTGCACACCTACCGCTTTTCCCTGTTCTGTAAGAATTTTGGTGACTCTAGCTTGGTACTGAATCTGACCTCCAGCCTTCTCTAAACCTTCGACTAGTTTTTGGGCAATTTGTCCGACTCCGCCTTTGGGATAGTTAACTCCGCCATAATGCCTGTCAGAAAAGACCATTCCAGCATTAATCATGGGTGTCATGTCAGCGGTCACAACCGACCAGCAATAACATTCCATATCGATAAATTTCAATAATTGCGGGTCTTTGATGTAACGCCGCGCCACATCCCCGGCATTTTGGGGCAGATACTTAGCTAAACCGAGACACGCCAAAGGATGCTGAAAAAATACCCGCAGTAAATACCGAGGTTCTTCCAGTGACAGCAAATCCATACTGTTGAGGCACTTGAAGACTTTTTGACATTCGTCATAAAAGCGACGAATCCCTTGTTCTTCATGGGGAAAATGAGCAATAAGATTTTGCAAAAATTTTTCATAAACTCGATCAACCTTCAGGTCTAAACCTTGGGGTAGATGATAGTGAATCTGTACCGGATCTGCGATCGCTTCTTGGCTGACATTTACACTTGATAATGCACGGGTGAGTAAGTTGGTTGTACCGTTCTGTCCCAGTCCAAAAATCATTGATGCGCCAACATCGAATCGATAGCCTTGGCGTTCAAAATAACCAGCACTACCACCTGGAATCAAATAACATTCCAGTACCAGCACTTTTGCTCCCTTCGCCGCCAATTGGGTCGCTGTTACTAATCCGCCAATCCCAGACCCAATTACGATTGCGTCAATTGTCATTTGTCATTTGTCCTTTGTCATTTGTACTGAGCGTATCGCTAAAGCGAAAGCTGCGCGAACGTAGAGAACTATTTGTCCTTTGTCTAGAGTCAATCGATATTTAATTTAACTAATGACAAATGACCAATGACTAATCAAAAAAAAGAGGGACGAGCCTGCTACTGCTGGCTAATCCCGTCTGCCGATCCTTAAAAGAGAGGAGAACACTTTATAAGAATATAGCCTTGATTGAGAATTAATGTCAACTACTAATGAAAATATTTATCAATAAAATTGAGATTGTTAATTTTAAGCTGTCAGCCGGATGCAGGAAAGAGTATTATGGTGTTTCAGTTCTTATACAATAAAAAGGCGCCTATTTCTGGCTATGACGCTACAATTGCGCGTTTATGTTCCACCCCATCCCCTGATCAAGCACTGGCTAGCAGTTGCCCGTGATGCAGGCACGCCTTCAGTATTGTTCCGCAGTGCCATGACTGAGTTGGGAAGATGGCTGACTTATGAAGCTGCACGAGACTGGTTGCCGACTCAAGAAACAGCAGTACAGAGTCCCTTAGATACCTGTCCAGCAACGGTGATTGATCCGCAAGTGCCTATGGCAGTAGTGCCGATTTTGCGGGCTGGGCTAGGATTACTAGAGGGAGCGCAGACTTTACTGCCTTTAGCATCGATTTACCACCTTGGCTTGGCGCGAGATGAAGAGACACTGCAACCTCATTGTTATCTGAACAAGTTACCAGAAAAATTTGACCCCCAAACACGAGTGTTAGTTACCGATCCAATGTTGGCAACCGGAGGGTCAATGATGGCGGCAATGGCAGAATTGACACAACGGGGTGCTGACCCAGCCCTGACGCGGATTGTTTGTGTAGTAGCGGCTCCACCAGCTTTACAAAAATTGAGTGAAGCTTATCCAGGTTTAATAATTTACACCGCTACTATTGACGAAAAACTGGACAGCAAGGGATATATTGTACCGGGATTGGGAGATGCAGGCGATCGCATCTTTGGGACTTAAGCTAGTATGCAGCTAGGGCAGGTAAATAGCATAACTACTGTAAAAGTTGCAAGGTTTGTTGAAGGCGGTAAAGATATGAGTCAGCGAGATGGTTTTGGCAGTGGTTTTGTAGCAGGGGCGTTTGTTGGTGGCATATTTGGCGGTGTTATCGGGGCGCTGATTGCTTCTCGACGCGATGCAGAATTGCTAATAGAAGAGGAGACAGAACTGACAGATAGTCAAGCCGAAGCTAAGAAAATAGCAGCAAAGCGGCGTCAGATGAAAGCCTCAGAAAGCGAAAGCATCGGCATAGAAACGGCCAGGCGATCGCTAGAAGATAAAATTGCCCAGCTAAATGCCACAATTGATGAAGTGCGAAAGCAACTGGGAAATGTTAATAGCAGTTCACCCCAACCAACCAATGACCGCTCCCTCACTAAAGACTCCTGAAGTTTGTTCAGGCGTGGTGAAAGTGTCAAGTGTGGTAAACGTGAAATCCGCAAACACTTTTGACTTTGGACTAAATTAAAATTAAAAGATAAGACCGCATTTGACACCTAGTAGGAAACAAAGCTATCCATGAGTTTACTGATTACAACACTAATTACCTTTGTCAGCTTTTATAGCTATTTGCTAATTATCCGGGTTTTGTTAACCTGGTTCCCGACAATCAACTGGTATAACCAGCCATTTGCCGCTTTAGCCCAGATAACCGATCCTTATCTGAATCTATTCCGCTCAATTATTCCCCCATTGGGCGGTATGGATTTTTCGCCGATCTTAGCTTTCTTAGCACTCAATCTAGTTAGTGGGCTTCTGAGTGCCATTCCAGCTAGCCTGCCCTTATAGAAAGATTTTGATTACTACTTTGGTAAAAAATTCAGTAGAGACGTTAAGTATACAAGCGTCTCTACGATTTTTTACGAATTACTAATTAACCCAAGTTGCTAGTTATCAAAAAATACCATTATGCGACACTAACTAGCAACTTACGTTAATTACGTACCTGTTTCTCGCCTTTGGCGAATACTACGAATTACGAATTACGAATTACGAATTACTTACGCACTTGACCGCTAAACCCCGCAGCCTTGAATTGCTTCAGCTTCAACGGAGTAGGCTGATTTGCCGGTACAGAAATTCTCAATTCAAAATCGCTAATACCTGGTGGCACCTCGGTAATAGAGCCTAAGCGAGTGCGGTTTTGCATTACCGAGTCATTATTTGCATCATAAATGCGTCCAAAAATATCTGCGTCGTAGACTGTTTTATTAGTGCCATTTTCTGCCTTGCCAACGACAAGAAAACAATTGGCGGCAGCACTACCGCTACTGATAACAGCCCCTTCTGCTAGTTCTGGTGGACAATCTTTATAAGAGACATCAAATAGTTTAATCTGTGTCAGGGCTACAGCTGGGGGAATAATCACCCACGATAGAAGGGTAATGAGACATGAAATCAAAACGACCGTGAGTGAACGCAACCGCATAAAAGACCCCGTGAGTTAATTTAGCAAACAATATTTAACTTACAACCTCAGCTTACCTGAATTTAACTACAGGGTGATTGGAGACTTGAATTTAACATTTGTAATAATTAGGGGAATAACCCCTCAATTGCTATGAACTTATGACTCCAGATGAGATTGAAGTAGCTATGTTCGCAGCCTTTAATGATTGTGATGCAGCAAGCTGTCCTCTCACTGACACGCAGAAACAGATATTACTGCAAGTGGTTGAGCAAATTCAGGGAAATTCTACCTCTGGGAAGTCAAATATTGCTAATCCTTTAGACGAACTTACCTCAGAGGAGTTAGAAGCATTTTTACAATTTGTTAAGGATGAAGAACAACGCAACCGCACTTGGAAAGTGCAATTACTCAACGACTGGTTGCTGGAAAATGACTCTGGGACGGTACAATTTATTCGTCAACGCTATGGTTTACAGTGGTTGAATCGGGTTGAGTCATATCATTTTGACAAGTATTCTTATTTTGAGGATGCACTGAAGTTAAGAGTAGGCGATCGCATTGAAGTTTCCAATGCACTATGGGAATGGGTGCAAAAAGATGGGCCTTGTAAGCGGGAATGGTTTCCCTGTATGGTGATTAAGGTCGAGGAAATTAGCGATGTCTACGACGGGCGTAGATGCAGCGATGATTCCTCTACTAATTGCGTCGTCCGCTTCTTTAACGGCGCTGAATATGAAATTCAAGGTATGTATGAATGGAATCGCTACAATTGGCGCTGGCCTCAAAAGGAGTAAGGAGTGTTGAGTTTTTAATACTTGTGAATGAGTCTGCGAATCAAATCATTGCCTGAACAACGCCCAAGCCAAAAACCTCTCAGTATAATACAACGCTAATTGATTGCTCACACCGTTGAAAACAGCATCAAAAGCGTGTTCTGCCCAAGGAATTTCTAGAAAAACCGCAGTGTTGCCAGAGTCATGTAAACGTTCGTACATTTGTTTGCCAAATCGCGCTTGCACCAAATGGTCGCGACTGCCGTAAATTAATAAAGTTGGCGGTAAAGGGTGGGTTAGGTAATTTATCGGTGAAGCAATTTCATACTGATTAGGCAATTCTTCTAAAGAACCACCAAGAAATGCTTTTAAAACAGCGCGAGAATTTATAGGATCGGGATTTGGTGGTGTTTTATATCCTTCAGTTAAGTTAACAGGCCCGTAATAGTTCACCACAGCACGAATGGGTGGTGCATCGGGTTGATAAGCCGCTAGCATTGCTAAATGTGCCCCAGCAGAACGTCCTAAAAGTACCATACGTTCTGAATCGGCTTCATATTCAGCTGCATGTTTGCGAATAAAATTTAGGGCTGTACGCACATCATCTAACTGAGATGGAAACTGATATTGAGGTGCGTGTCGATAGTCGATCGCAAATACCGTATATCCATGATTAGCAATATATTGATTAAACTCAGAATTGGCATGAGTATTGCCATATTGCCAAGCTCCACCATAAATTACTACCACTGCTGGATATTTGCCTACTTTTGAAGGTTGGTAAACTTCCATTTTTAAAGGTACTCCCCCAGGAGAAGCAAAGAGAATATCTTTTTGATGACGCGTTTTCCCTAATGGAATACCCCAGAAGAAATTAACTAAGTCAAAGGGATGGGTTTGCATTTTAGCCCTTACTTGAACGGGAATTTGCTCTAGATAATTTGCTCCCAGCCCTTGTTTCATAGCTTTAGCCATCTGCATTTGAGTTGGTGGGATATTTACTAGCACCCATCCACAAATTAGCAATCCGATTAAACTGAAAATGCAAATTAAACGCTGTAATTTACGGCGACGGATATAGAATAAAGACAGCAATAAAAAGAGCAAATTTAATAATAATAACCAAGGACTGACTTCTGGCGCTCCTACTGCTAGTGTGAGTAAAAACATGTTTGGAGCAGGAAGAATAATCCAAGCACTAAGAAATAGACTTGCAAAACTGAGTAATAATGCAAGCGATGATAAAAATATTTTGGGTTTAACAAACATAGATTAAAATGCGGTAATCATAACTTAAAATAAGTACAATTTATCCGCTAATTCTAAGGTTGGCAATAGTTATACAGCAGAATTCAGTATTCAGGAGTCAGAATTCAGAATTCAGGGTATTTCAAGACGTGATAAATCTCGTCTCTACATCTGGGTTTTGGGTTATACAAATGTATTTATTTATGCTTTACGGTAGGCTAGATTATGTACTTCGCTAACTTGAAATCTGCTGCGTGTTGTGAATTATGGTGATAGTAGAAGTTATTGCTGTTGTATCTGTTTTTGTACCCAAAGACGAAAAGCTTTGAGCGTTGCATTTCTACCTGCTGTTGTACTTTGCTCCAGATATTGGGGAATTGCTTCAATTAGTGAGAATAGAGGAAAATTTAAGCTTTTTTGAGATTCTACATAATGTCCCTCTTGCAAAACATTAATTTTGAGTTTTCCTCGATCAAAACGCCAAAGTTCAGGCACTTTTAGAGCTTCATAAATATTAGGATGAGTGCGAGAAGTAATATCAATTTCTAGAGCTAAATCTGGAGGAGGATCTACTGTTAAATCTAGCCGCTTCTTGCCGCGAATCTTAGATTCATTTTTTATATAGAAACACTGATCGGGTTCTATACCTTGAGCCATTGCTTGGTTTTTGAAAGTGGTAGAACCAAGGCATCTAAACTCAATGTCTAATTCTTCCAAAAGAGCTTTGACTAAATCACCAATAATTTCTTTGTCATATTCATGTTCTGGCAGTGATGCCATAATCTCCAGTATTCCCCTATCATAAGCAATTCGTGCTGCTCGGTGTTCCCCTAAATCTTCTAGAATTGCTTCCAATTCCTGCCAGGTTACATCTCGCAGTAGCACTCTTTGTCCTGGTGGAACATGGATGCGCTTTAATTCCAACAACATCATCTCCACTCCCAGTAGTTGAAACCTAGATTTAGCTTACTCTAGTTGACTAATTCGCTGCGACAATTTTTGTTGCTTCATAGAAGTATGCTGGAGCGATCGCTGTTATAAAGATGAATAGAGTAAAGAAAAAACCTCTGGGAACTCCAGAGGTTTTGGTTCCTGATTTAGTTTCTACTTGTTACTCCAATTTGTCCTTAGTCATTTCCCGATAATGGAGAAAATTATTTGAACAACAAGATCCCCGACTTCTCTAAGAAGTCGGGGATCTGAGCCTTGCGATTTTATTTGGATATTGAGTGTCTACCCATCTACGCTATTAATTCTTTGCCTGTGGCTGAGAACCAGGAATCGTTACATCAATTGGTGTCACCTGTTTAGCTAACTGTGTCAATGGCGGTTGAATGGCCGTTTGATTCCCCACTACTAAAGTCACAATCTTTTCTGGCTTGAGATATTCTCGTGCTACCCGTTGGACATCGGCTGCTGTGGTGGCGGCGACGGCTTTTTGATAGCGAAAGAGAAAATCGGCAGGATAGCCGTAATATTCGTATCGCATCAACCGTGATAAGGTTTGGCTGGGATCTTGAAAGTTGAACACAAAGGAGTTGAGTGTAGACTCTTTGGCATAAGCCAGTTCTTTTGCAGTCACTCTTTGAGTTTGGGTGCGCTTGATTTCAGCTTGTAAGGCTTTGACAAACTGGACGGTAGCATCCGATCGCGTCTGTCCACCAGCGATAAATATGCCAGGATAATCGAAACGGGGACTCCACTGGCCATATACAGAGTAAGCTAAACCTTGACGCGATCGCAATTCATTAAATAAGCGTCCACCAAATCCATTTAACACTCCATTTAATACATCCAGCGCTGCATAATCTGGATTGTCGAAACGTCCGCCCAAATGCCCGATAAGTACACTACTTTGGGTTAATTGTGGCTGATTGACAAAAAAGACTCCACCTGTATTAGCTGGTAAAACCTTTGGTAATGTGGGTTTAGCAATACCTGGGTTACGCTGCCAATCGGCAAACTTAGCTTGAATGAGCGATCGCATTTTCTTAGCATCAAAATCACCCACAATCCCCAAAATCATATTATTGGGATGGAAATATTGCTGATAAAACTTGAGCAAATCTTCACGCTCAACTTTATCTACCGTTGCATACTCTGTAGTGCGAGCATAAGGGCTATCTTTCCCATAGATTAATTTTTTAAATTCCCGACTAGCAATCCCATCTGGATTGTCATTACGACGGGCAATGCCACCTTTGGCTTGTGTCTTAGCTAAGTCTAACTTTTCTTGAGCAAATACAGGCGATCGCAGTACCTCAGCAAACAGCCCAAACACTGTTTCTAAATCTTCACTGAGGGCGTCAAAGCTAGCACTACCAGAAGCTTCACCAATACCAACTTCCACAGATGCTGCCCGTTGTTCCAATATTTCGTTGAGTTCATCAGACGAATGGTTCTTAGTTCCTCCAGTTCGCATTACTGCGCCTGTAAAACCAGCCAACCCAACTTTTTCCATTGGTTCCAAGCGATTCCCTGTTCGTACAAACGCTGTACCATTCACCAACGGTAACTCGTGATCTTCCATTAAATAGACAACCAAGCCATTTTGCAGCACAAACCGCTCATACTTGGGTAACTTAATCTCAGGTAGCGGTGGTAGCTGCAATTCTGTGTAATGTTTCGCCTCAGCTGTCGCCGCCAGAGAAAAATTACAAGTTAAAAGTAAGCACGCAAAAACAGCAACCAAAGCATAAATCAGCCCTTTCCTATTTTGAATTTTCAACGCTATCTGCCTTTTACCCTTCAACTTGTACTTCTGCATATCTATTTTCCTGTGCGCCCTTTGCGGTTTGTTTTTCATGGTGATTTCGACAACAGCTTCCCAATCGTGCGATTTTTCGGCGTAAAAGTCTCTTTTGCCACTCGCACAATATCAGCCGTCGTCACCGCTGAAATGTCATCCAACTGCTTAAACAAATTGCGCCAAGAGCCAGTTTTCACCTCATATTCCAACAATTGTTGCGCCATACCCATATTGGAATCGAGAGTACGTAACAAACCTGCCCGTGCTTGGGTTTTCACTCGTTGCAAATCAGCCGCCGCTACAGGCTCAGTTTTTAATTTGTCAATTTCTTGACGTAAAGCCACCGCCAACTCATCAACTGTATGACCAGGAGCTGTGAGAGCATAGAAAAAGATCAGGTTTGGGTACTTATCTCCAGGAAATCCACTGTAACCTTGAGCATTTAGCGCCAAACGTTGCTTTTCTACCAAAGACTTATATAGCCGCGATGTGCGCCCATCACTTAATAAACTGCCAATGATTTCATAGACGGCATTATCTGGATGAGTAATCGCCGGACGGTGATAACCTTCTAAATACCAAGGTTGAGAAGGTAGCTGTAAAGTAACTTCCCGTGTTTGTTGTTGTGGTGGTTCCACCGGAATTTGTTCAACAGCTTTGGTTTTGGCTTGAAAGCGGCCAAAATAAGTTTGCGCCAGTTTTTTCACCTGAGTGGGATTGACATCTCCGACAATAGCAATGGTCAAATTACTTGGTACGTAGTGAGTATCAAAAAACTTTTGGACATCTTCTGGTGTCAGATTGCGGATATCTTCGTCATAACCAATCACCGGACGCCTGTAAGGATGAGCTTTGTAAGCAGCATCAATAAACTTTTCCACCATCTGTCCAATGGGTGAATTTTCCACCCGCATCCGTCGTTCTTCTAAAATTACATCTTTCTCTTTATAAAACTCACGACGAATTACCGGATCGAGAAATCGCTCCGACTCCAACGACATCCAAAGTTCTAGCTTATTGGCAGGAAAGCTGTACAAATAACGGGTAGCTTCAGTTGAAGTATTGGCATTTAAACCCACGCCTCCTGCTTGTTCGACAATTTGTCCCAATTCATTTTGCTTGACTAGCTTGCCGGCTTGCAATTCCACTTGTTTAAACTCAGTTTCTAACCGAGCAACCTCAGCTTTTTTGCCATCGGCTTTCGCTGTTTTAATTTGAGCATTCAACTGCTCTAAGGTATCTAGTAGCGGTTTTTCTTTTTTGTAGTCTTGTGTACCAATGCGGGTTGTGCCTTTAAACGCCAAATGTTCCAAAAAGTGAGCTACACCAGTTTTGCCATCTGGCTCATCTACACCACCCACATTCGCATAAGTCAGAAAAGAAACTACGGGCGCTTGATGTCGTTCCAAAACAATGAATTTCAAACCATTGTCGAGGCGAAACTCCGTTAACTGCTTAATAACTCGATCGAGATAAGGTTGGATTGAAGTTTGAACTGGCGGGGTTTGAGTTTTGGTTTCTTGAGGAGGAGGCGCTGTCTGAGTTTGAGCTAGAGCAACTTCTGGCAGCAATCCCCACGAGAAGATAATTAAAGTCAAGATAATGACAAATAACCGCCGCAATCTGACAGATACTCGATCTGACCAATCCAAAATCGTTTGACTGAGCGAAGTCGTACCCCTTCGGGGAAGCAAGCTACGCGTAGCGTTCCGCAGGAAAGTCCCCAATTTAAAATCTAAAATTGACCGACTGCTCTGGTTCATAAGCGAGAAGTAAGATAAAGTTACATTACCTAAATAACAGGATACTTAGCAAAAGAGCGTTAATCTTGTATTAAGCTTTCAGTGGCTCTTTGCACTTGACGTTAGACAATAATGCTACAAGTCTTGTTACGGATATCTAACCATAACTTTTATGCGAGTTTTTAATTCTTCCCCACCTTCAGAGGCTCAGACGCGCACCCGGATTTTAGAGGCAGCACAACGGTTGTTTGCTTCTAAGGGATTTGACGGTACTACCACCCGTGACTTAGCACAAGCGGCAGGTGTAGCTGAAGGTACTCTATTTCGTCATTTTCCGAATAAAAAAGCAATTTTGGTGGAAGTAGCCACGAGTGGCTGGGTAGAGATTTTGACAGATTTGCTCACAGAATTAAGTGAAATGGGCAGCTATAAAGCCGTCGCTCAGGTAATGCGCCGCCGGATGTGGAATTTCCAAAAAAATGCCGATTTGATGCGTGTTTGTTTTATGGAGGTGCAATTTCACCCCGATTTGCGCGATCGCATTCAATTAGAAGTCATTACCAAAATGACTGATGTGGGTGAAGCATTCTTTCAAACAGCGATGGATAAAGGCATTTATCGTCAAGGGGACGCGAAGCTAGTTGCGAAAGTTTTTTTAGGAATGTTTGCGATCGCAGGTTTTTCTAACAACACCCTCATCGAACCTGACGCCTCTCCCCAACAAATGCAGGAAATGGCGGAAGGACTCGCTGATATCTTTCTTAATGGTGTCTTGGTTAAAGAGTTATGAGTTATGAATTATGAATTATGAGTTTTAACTCCTAACTTTTAACTTCTAACTCCTCACTCCTAACTCCTAACTAATGATTGCTTTAGCTTGCTGACTCCACTGTTGTACTAGCTCAATTGCTGGACACAAATCTCGGCGCTGCATTGTTGCTACCTGCAAGCGCATAATTTGTTGGTGCAATCTGTGAGTGGGAGTTTGAGCTAACTGCACTACAGAACCAATACCTGCATGAAGCAATAAACCACAATATTGTGTCCCGACACTGGGAATACGTGCCAAGTCAGCTAAAGCCATCCATTTATTTACATACTGAAGATGAATCTGTAGTTTATTTGCTAACGCTAGTCTTGACTCTAGAGTTTTCCCTTGTTTAACTAAGGTTACTGTGCTAGTAATCCCACAATTTTGGAGTTGAGATTGTTCGTCGTGGCTCAGTCCAGGTAATTCCTCAATTGGCCAATCACGAGATTGGATAGTAGTTCTACTATCTTTGTATTTAGCAGACATTTTTGAAATAAAAATATAGGCTTGTTTAAATATTGTGACAGTTGTTTCTTCGCAAAAGTACGCTTTTGCGGTTTAGTGTTTGTATTGACGTGCAATTTTAACTCAATTTTCTGCAATATGATTGTTTGCCCTAACAAACATTAGATATCTTGCAAAACTCCCTAACAGCCTCTAACCAACTGCATTGACAGCTATTTTAGGCAGGTAATGCCGATCATATCGGGATAGTCAATGTAATCCTGCCAGAACTCGGAGCCAAATTTCTGTATGCCTTTGGGGGAGACTTTTGGATGATGCCAGCGGATCTCTTTAAAACCAGCACTCATCAAGGCCCATTCATAAGTCGCTTGGCTAAGGTAGTAGTTATCAATACTAATAGACTCACCGTCATCAGGAATGCTCAATGTTAAGGTTATGGGAGTACCTTCCTGGAGCGACTGGGCACATTTCCTATAAATGCCATATTTCTCATGTTTGTTATAAAATTCTGGAAGCAGTTCTAAATTATTATTCAAACTGACGAATCTACCACCAGGTTTCAGATGAATTGCTATGGACTGACACATTTTGAGTAGTTGCTCTTTAGTTGAAGCGCAATTCAGCAAGTAGGAGACTACCACAAGATCGAAGCTGCCAATAGAACCAATTTCCATGACATCACCGATGATATATTCAATATCAAGTGGAACAGAGGCTTCTTCAAGTCTTGCCAATTTGATCATTTCTGAGGAAATATCTACACCAACCAAACGTGCAGCGCCATTCTGTTTGAGCAATCGTGTGAAAAATCCTTCTCCACAAGCTAGATCGAGGATTGATTTCCCGGCAACATCTCCGATTAAATTTAAGTATGTATATGCCTCACCATACAAGCGATAAGGCAATTTGTTAAGTTTTTGAAACTGGAGAGCGATGTTATCAAACACGGTTGCCATTTTTTCAACTCACTTACAAGTTTTTTATTAAAGGATATCTGAAAAGTTAAATTCTACGCCTGCTACCTCAACATCAACAGCTCAAGATAAGCGCGTTACGGCTTGTATGGCTAAAAAGATGCGATCGTTTTGTTGAGGTTAAAATGGGCGTACAGTATCTCCAATTTAGCTAGTATACGGTAGATTGCAAAAAGCTCATGACCCAGATTCCGAAAAGTGCGGCCCAGTTGTATGAAACAGACTTTGCAGCATGGACAGAAAAAACTGTACAACTCATTCGTGCTGGACAATTTAGAGAAGTAGACTGGAATGCTGTGATTGAGGAAATTGAAAGCTTGGGACGGTCAGAACGACGAGAATTGAAAAGCCGCTTGGAAGTATTATTACAGCATTTGCTCAAGTGGCAATATCAATAGACCTCTTGCAAAAATATGTTTTTGCACTCTTAGGGAAAAGGGTAAAGGTTAAAGGGAAAGGATTTTGAGTTTTTTTACCCTTTTCCCCCGCCCCTTATCCCCAGAGGGGGCCCCACCTTCCCCTTTACCCCGACTTTTGCAAGAAGTCTAATCTAGTTTGCGGAGTGGCTCTTGGCGAAATACGATTGATGAGCAGCGCTACAAAATTGCAGATTTACTGCAAGAGATTCCCAGCCTCAAGTCTTATCCAGAAGAAGTTTTAGCCCAGTGCTATCATCGGGGATTGAAAGCTGCTAGTAATGAAACTGAACTACCAATAAATACGTTTCCAGTGGAATGTCCTTATTCCATTGCCCAAGTTCTTGATAGTGAGTTTTTGCCAGATACTATTGATTTGTAATATTAGGTTGATGCGGTAAATAACTCACCTCGCAGCACAGTTACCGCTTGTCCAGCGAGAAAGACGCGATCGCCTCCGTCATAATACACCTTCACCACGCCACCGCGACTAGATGCTTGATAAGCCAAAAACTCATTTTTATGCAAGCGATCGCGCCAGAACCAAGCGAGACAGCAATGAGCCGCTCCTGTAACTGGGTCTTCATTAATCCCTAATCCCGGTGCAAAGAAGCGAGAGACGAAATCATATTCAGAATCAGAGTCAGTGAGGCTGGTGACAATGACATCAGAAATCGGTAAGGTTTTGAGCAGTTGAAAATTGGGCTGTATTTGCCGCACCAATTCTTCAGATTCCAATTCCACTAGATAACCTAGTGAATTCTGCAAGACAGATTTGCAGGGTACACCCAAAGCTTGCTTGAGTTCTGGAGGGACGACTGTTGCTTGTGAGTGATTTATAGGAAAATCTAACTCAATCCACTCACCTTGCAGCTTCGCAGTCAGCACTCCACTTTTGGTATAAAAACGTGCAACTTTATCAGGTGACAAATGTCCCTCTGACCAAAGTACATGGGCACTAGCTAAAGTTGCATGACCACAAAGCGGCACTTCCACTGTGGGCGTAAACCAACGCAGATTAAAGCCATCATCCTGTCTGACTAGAAAAGCTGTTTCAGATAAATTCATCTCCTGCGCTACGTTTTGCATCCAGCACTCATCTTGGGGAGTAGGCAAAACACAGACAGCAGCAGGATTACCTGCAAAAGGTGTATTGGTAAAAGCATCAACCTGAGTAATGATTTGTCCCATTAGAGTCACCTTGAAAGTTAGACAGCAATATATTGTTGATCTGTAGGGGCACAGCGTGCTTGTTTAATCAGAACCACTATATACAGTACCTTAGAAATTAGGAATACAATCTCCAAAAACTAGAGTCAATGTTAAAGCAAACCGAAAACGTGAGGATAAAAATCTTTAGAAGCATCTTTGCTGCTGTCAACTTAGCGCTAATTTCTGGAGGATTAGTTAGTTGTGTTATTGAAGCCCCGCAGCCACCTGCACCAACTGAGCAACAAAAACCAGTCGTACAACCTAACCAAAACGACAGAGATGACGACAAAGATGACGACGACAAAGATGGCGATCGCAAAAATGATAAAAAAGATGACGATAAAGACGATAACGACTAAATAAAGGTAAAACTATCACCTTACATTTATGCTTATCCCACAAACTTCTACTTCTCTCGGCGAGACTTTACGCCACCGACGGCAACAACTAGCCAAGCTGATTGATTTTCCGGCAATTCTGTGGTCAGGTAGCAATAATTCGCGCAACTTTCCGGCAAATTCCTTTCCATTTCGTGCTAACAGTCATTTCCTTTATTTCGCCGGACTGCCATTACCAAAGGCGGCAATTCGTCTAGAAGCGGGCAAACTAGAACTATTCATCGACGATCCGTCACCCAGCAGCGCCCTTTGGCATGGAGAAATGCCAACGCGCGAAGAAATAGCCGAGAAGATTGGGGCGGATGTGGCAGGGCCAATGGCAGAATTAGAGTCTTGCCTAGAAGATGCCGCGACACTTGCCGTCCAAGATGCGGCTACTTGGACGCAGCAATCGCAGCTATTAAATAGATGGGTTTTACCACAAAGTCCTCCCCAAGGAATTGACTTGGAGTTAGCAAAGGCGATCGTTTCACTCCGTCTTACCCACGATGATGCGGCATTAAGCGAGTTGCGAAAAGCTGCGGCTGTCACTGTCAAAGCTCACAAAGCGGGGATGGCAGCAACACCCCAAGCCAAACTAGAAGCAGAAGTTCGGGCCGCGATGGAAGGGGTGATTATTGCCCACAATATGACTACCTCTTACAACAGTATTGTCACTGTTCACGGTGAAGTTTTGCATAACGAGCATTATCACCATAGTTTGCAACCAGGTGATTTACTGCTTGCCGATGTTGGCGCTGAAACTGAGACTGGTTGGGCTGGTGATGTGACTCGCACTTGGCCAGTTTCGGGCAAGTTTTCATCTACCCAAAGAGATATTTATAATGTGGTTTTGGCAGCCCATGATGCTTGCATTGCCAAAATCCAGCCTGGTGTAGAGTATGGGGATATTCACCTGCAAGCGGCTACAGCGATCGCTGAAGGTTTAGTAGAGTTAGGCATTTTACAAGGAAATCCCCAAGATTTAGTAGAAATCGATGCCCACGCGCTGTTTTTTCCTCATGGTATCGGTCATCTACTGGGTTTAGATGTGCATGATATGGAAGATTTGGGCGATTTAGCTGGGTATGAAGAAGGACGTGAAAGGAGCGATCGCTTTGGCTTAAGCTATCTCCGTTTAAATCGTCCCCTGCGTCCAGGAATGTTAGTCACAATTGAACCTGGTTTTTATCAAGTACCAGCAATTTTAAATGATGCTAATGTTCGTTCCAAATATCAGAATGTGGTGAATTGGCAGCGTTTATCTGAATTCGCCGATGTCCGTGGTATCCGCATTGAAGATGATGTTTTAGTTACTACAGACGGCAGCGAAGTTTTAACAGCTGCATTACCAAATGATGCTGATACTGTAGAAAATTTAGTTAATGGCTGAGTTCATATTGACAGGCATCCATAAAGGATGCCTAATTACTGGATTGTCACGCCCACCCATATCCCGCCCAGAACTGAAGTTCAGGGCTGATAGCGAAACTCCACTGAAAGTGGACTAAATAATTAATTCAGTCCACTTTCAGTGGACTTGGGCTATGAGACTCGGAATTCATTCCGAGGCGGAATCAAAACACAGTGCGAGATTCATTAATAAAGAATGATATAGACTTGTGTGTACACCGTAGCCCGAAGAGCGGGGAGGGGTAGGGGGTGGGGTGTTAGGGACTTTTGCAATAGGTCTACTAAAGTTTTGTTTAAAAATCAAGTAGGAGTCATATAAAACCCTCATTTACCCAAACGAAGGTGATTTTGTAACGCTTGGCGCATCACTTCTACAGGCAAAGTTTCCAGATGCAACCAGATTTTTAATGCTGCTACCCCTTGTTGGACTAGCATTTCTAATCCATCGATCGCAATTGCACCTTGTTTTTCAGCCTGCTTAAGAAATTGCGTCGGTTTAGGAATATATATTAAATCGTAAGCGATCGCACCTGTTGGTAAATTCGCTATTTCTCCTACACTCAAAGGCGATTCATCGACTTTGGGATACATCCCAATCGGAGTTGTATTTACCAGCAGATTTGCCTGGGGAATGAGCTTTGGTAATTCCTGCCATTGATGAACCTGGAATTTATCAGCTAGAGATGAATTGCTCCAACTGTTGCGGAATTCTTGTAATCTCTGCATATTGCGCCCAACAACATGAATTTGGGCAAAACCTAGCTGAATACAACCTGCTACAACAGCTCTTGCTGCACCACCATTACCTAAAATTACCGCTACCTTCTGACTCCAATCTTGTTTATATGTTGTCTGCAAAGGGGCGATAAATCCTTCTATATCTGTATTTGTGCCTACCCATTTGTGATTTTGGCGGCTAACAGTATTTACAGCTCCGATAGTTTGAGCTAGGGGCGTAATTTCTGAGAGTAAAGGGATGATTGCCTGTTTGTGAGGTATTGTCACACTAAAACCGACAACCCCAACAGCAGCTAAACCTGCGATCGCTACCTCTAAATTCTGTGGTTCAATCGGAAAAGGCAGATAGATATAATCTAATCCTAGTTGTGCGATGTCTTCTCTGCGAGACGCTACGCGAACGGCGAGCTGCGCTAACGCTGCATTATGCATTACTGGCGACAGCGAATGCTCCACCGGATGTCCAATGACTCCTAGTAGTTTAGTTTTGCCTGTAATTAAATTTTCTTTTGTCATTTGTCATTTGTCATTGGCTTAAGAAAACTCTTCCCTAGTCCTCAGTCCCTAGTCGCCACTCCCCACTCCCGACTAGTTTACAATTATTAGAAGCTACTTAACATTTCTTTAAATCATGCAGGCAACTACAGCCCCCTCTACAACTCCAATTCCTGGTAAATATTGGCAGTGGCGCGGGCACAACGTTTACTACGTGCGTGCGGGAGAGAAGCAAGCGCAACGTCCGCCCTTGCTTTTGGTACATGGATTTGGTGCTTCCACAGACCACTGGCGCAAGAATATCACAGGATTGTGTCAAGATTTTGAAGTATTTGCGATCGACCTTTTGGGATTTGGGCGATCGGCAAAACCAAAATTGCAGTACAGTGGCGACTTATGGCGCGATCAACTTCATGATTTTATCAGCGAAGTGATTGGTCAAAAAGCAGTATTAGCAGGTAATTCCCTTGGTGGTTATGCTTGCTTGTGTGTTGCAGCCCAACGTCCCGACAGTGCGGCTGGATTAGTGTTGCTCAATAGTGCCGGGCCTTTTAGTGAAAGCCAGCCCACATCTGAACCTGAAGCTTTGCAAAGTGAAATTCAGCCACCCAAACAACCCTCTTCTTTAGAGAAACTTCTGGGTGACTCAGTTAAGTGGATTTTTCAACAACCTTTAGCTCAATTTCTGTTATTTCAATATGTGCGACAACGTTGGGTAATTCGCCAAACCTTAGAAAAGGTATATCTTGATAAAAGTGCGATTACAGACCAATTGGTAGAAGAAATTTCTCGCCCTGCTTTTGATCCGGGTGCGTTGGATGTGTTTGTTTCAGTTTTTAGCACACCTCAAGGGGAAAAAGTTGATGTGCTACTAAAGCAATTAACTTGTCCTTTATTGATGTTGTGGGGAGAAGCTGACCCTTGGATGAATGCTAGAGAACGTTCTCCAAAGTTTCGTCAATATTGTCCTAACTTGACAGAACATTTCTTAACGGCAGGTCATTGTCCTCATGATGAAATACCGGATAAAGTAAACCAACTTTTACGCGATTGGGTTTTGTAAAGATCAATACAAGTTCATAATGAACAACAAAACCCTCATGTCGAGACGCGATTTATCGCGTCTTTAAATATCAATTATCCTTAACCCAAGAGTATTGGATTAAAAGTTTGTAGTAAGTGGCTCCAGCCCTTACTACAAATAAGCTTATTTCAAAACGTATGATTTAATTTCTTGTTCTATTTGGTCACTAATAATTTCAGTTCCCATACCGATTTTATCAAGATTAACCCTCACAAAATTTGTTTTATCTTCTTTTGTAAATTTTTTATCATTATCCGAGTCTTTAAGAATTTTTAGAAAAATTGCATTTTGACTAGGAACAACAACCCAACTGATGATTCTAGTATTATTTGGGGTAATTTGCTGGAGGTTCTTACCTGATAAATCAGAAATATAGCCAATAGTAGCATCTTCGCTATTAAGTTTTTTATCTGTATTTGTATCTTGGTCAATGATTTTATATAACCAAACTCTTGTAGTTGGCTTATTTGCTGCTTTTACCTCCAATAAATCGAAGGAGGCGATAATGGCTTTTTTATTTAATAAAAGATGAGCTTCACTACCTTGCTTTTGATAAAAGATGATATTATACAATTGATTATCTCTTCCATTTTCATAAGAACGTGAAAGGTTTAAATCAACTCCTTTCTCTTTATTCTGCTCTCCAAGACTAACAGGAATCATTAGATAATCTGATTGTTCTTTAATAATTAAATCGCCATAGATAAGATTTTGTTGTAGCTTCGGTTTCTCAGTTGCTTTTGCCTGTTCTGCATTTCTACTAACAGAAGACTTACAGGAAAAAGAAAGAGTAGCTACAATCATAGCTGTAGTAATCTTATTTAAAAAGCGATAATTTTTCATCAAATTCTCCTAGCAGGATATGTTGCTGTCCTATTCTATTCCCTGCTGTAAAATTATCTATAGTCCAATACGCTTCAATACAGTTCAGTTAAGACTAAAAATTATACTGATGTAGGTTGGGTTTACAATAAAATACCAAAAACCTGGTCGAGGTTGACCAGGTTTTATCGAGTTTACAGATTTCAAATTTTAAACTAATTAACTAGCTGAAAGTTAATAACTAGGGTGGACTAAAAAACTAACAAACTCAGCATTCTTGCGTTTTTCCGCTTTAGGATTTGGCTTTGCCTTTGCCTTTTACATTAGGCTTTTTGCCACTTCTATCACATTTGATATGCTGAAACTTGCTTGGGCTGATGACAAGGGGACACTAAGTCATTGACCCTTTTTGTTTGGTTTTATTTTGTTTGGTGTCCTACTATTTAAGGTATCACTTAATTTGTGAGTTGCAACCCTTGGTTTACGAAAGTTGACGTTTTGTTAGATTTTGCAATCTAGAGCCATAAATTTGATCCCTAGCCTTCTTTTGAAGAAAGTTATAAGGATCTTGGATGGATTAAGCATAGTACCAAACTGCATTGTCATCAATCCCACATAATCTGATTGTCATCCAGATGGTCGGTGACAATACGCCCAATGGCATCAATTTCTGCTATTTCGGCGGCGGAAAGCTTGATTTGGGCAGCGAATGCGTTGTCTCGTGCTTGTTCGGGATAACGCGCTCCGGCAATCGCATTTGTTTGAGGTTGAGCAATTAACCAGGCTAAAGCTAACTGAGCAAGGGTACAATCATGAAGAAGGGCTATAGGACGCAGTTTTTCTAGTGCTTGTTGGGCACGTTTAAAATTTTCGCCTTGAAACAGTTTATTTTTAGCACGGTTATCTGTTGGGTCAAATTTATGACCGAGAGAAAACCTTCCGGTTAACAACCCCTGTGCTAAAGGTGAATAAGCAAGGATAGAAATATTGTTTTCGATACAATAGGGAAATGCATCTTGTTCTACCTGTCTCCAGAATAAAGAATAGGGTGGTTGTAAACTATCAATACGTCCATAACTTGCTGCTTCTGCTAACTGGGCGTGAGAAAAGTTGGAAACGCCGATTGCTCGAATTTTACCTTGCTTTTTGAGTAAGTTAAGAGCGCTCATAGTTTCTTCGATAGGTACTATTTCACTATTGAAAGCGCCGGAGGGCCAATGTATTTGGTAAAAGTCGATGTAATCAGTTTTCAGGTTTTTTAGGGAACGATCGCAAGCTTCAATCACTTGTTCATACTTGAGATGGTTAGCAAAAACTTTCGTGGCATATTGCACGTGAGTTCGTACATCAGATAAAGCTTCAGCGACAATTTGCTCCGAGTGTCCTTCACCATATACTTCAGCAGTGTCAATTGTCGTAATCCCAGCTTCATAAGCGGCTCGAATCGTTTTAATCGAGTCAGCATCCTCAATTCCCACCCACATTCTTTTACCAGCTTGCCAAGTTCCCATGAGGATGGGTGTGATTTTGACTTCACTTGTACCTAGCGATCGCTTTTCTATAACTGTTTCCTAATTCATTGCCTTGGACAGGTTCATACTTTATCAGTCTTAGCTTCAAATTAAATCAGAGTTACAGTAGATGCCGATGGAATTGACTACAACTTTTCATGCTCTCAAAGAATGGGCAGTTGCCATAAATGCCTTGGAAAGTGGCAAAACAATTATGTTGCTCCGCAAGGGCGGTATCCACGAACGACATGGACATTTTCAAGTTGCCCACCAGCAAATTCTGCTTTACCCTACTTATGAACATCAACAAGCTTTCATGCTGAAAGCTGAATACGCCAATAATGTCTATCCTGTAACATCAGGCTGGCATCCTGAAACTGTTCGCATTGGCAGTTGGGCTGAAATTACAGATATTTTGCCAGTGAGTGACGAGTCTATTGTCAACACCTTACTTCCCTTTCACATTTGGAACGAGCATTTTATTAGCGATCGCCTCAAATGGAAAGCACGTCAACCCCTTTATATCCTGCTTCTGCGGACATATAAACTATCGCAAGAGCTAGAAATTCCCTATTACGCCAAATACGCTGGCTGCAAGTCATGGATTGATTTAGATCGAGAAATTCAGTTGCAAACAGCACAACCAGTTTTATCTAACCTTGCATACAGTCAACTAGTAGAGACAATTCGCCAGATTGTCGGCGATAAGTTGTATGCTCCATCCTTGTAATAACCAAAATTGCTGTCCAAATCCCCGACTTTTTAAAGAAGTCGGGGATTTAAATTTAGCTTATCCCTCTTCTGTCACTCTCCGAAAACATTTGCCTTTCCTAAAATCTAGAACTTTTGTATAGCAAGCGATTGCGCGATTCTTTTCTAATAACAAATACAAGACCTATTTTTTTCTAATAGTATAGCTTGTATTGGTTGCCTCATAAGGCTTATAGCGATCGCCCTCCCGGAGAGTGACAGAAGAGGGTTATAGATAAATACGAAATTGCTTATCGTCATCAAACGGACGATTGTATACAACCAACATAAAAATAGATTTTATATTGTTTGCTCAGAGTGTTTAATCAACCAAACTTTATAACTAACTTCTAGAATCTGCGCTTATATATCTCAACAGAAAAACAAATAGTCTGATTGCAAGCCTCAGTCAAAACAGTAGTTATTGTTACACACGATCGCAAAAAACGCGGATAACATGGGAAAAATCTCACCTAATAAACAAGGTGAGGCAAAGCTGTTTATCTTTATGTCCCTTTAGCAGCTGTCTTCCAGGCTATGAGTTGTTAAGCAATTATCCTGTAGTGGATAGAACTTAATTACATTTTGTCTAAAGTATTAGGCAAAAATTATCCCCAAGGATGATAATTAGCTTGACAAGGATCAGCTATTATGCATCATTAGCTAAAAGCAAAGGAGTTTGCAATGCATCGACAAATGTGTTGGTTGTCTAAGTCTGGTGGCGACGGAGAGAAAATTTTGTATTTGCAGACAGAAGCCAATCAATCCTGGCGTCCTTACACAGCTTTTGGACATTTTGCAGTCCCAGATTATCAAATACCAGGTGGTTCTAAAGGTTGGGCAACTTATCAAAAACTTTTGAAAGCAGGTTGGACACTAGTACCTAGCGCACGGGCAAACGAGTTTGGTAGTAACAGCTACGCAGAGTCAACAATTCAAAATCAATAGTCATTAGTCATTTGTCATTAGTTATTTTTTGCGTCCCCGCGTCTGGCTCACAAACCTCTGGGGGAACCTTCACCGCGAGGATCGGCGGCTCCTTCTAAAATTCCATCAGATGTAACAGCGATCGCGTTACCATTACCCCAAGGAGTAGTTTCCTTAATTTTGTGTCCCCGACGGCGTAAGTCTTGCAGAGTCAGAGCATCCAAGCCCCAAGATTCAACGCGCAACTCATCTGGCAGCCATTGATGATGTATGCGTGGAACAGAAATAGCCGCACCAACATCCATGTTGTATTCCAGCACATTCAGGATTACTTGCAAAACCTGGGTGATGATGGTGCTACCACCAGGCGCACCTGCTGCCATCCGAAAATGACCATTTTCTGTGACAATTGTGGGAGTCATGCTGGATAGGGGAGTTTTGCGGGGTGCAATGCTGTTGGCATCATTACCAACCAAACCAAAAGCATTAGGCACTCCTGGCGCAGCGGCAAAATCATCCATCTCATTGTTGAGAACAATTCCAGTTCCCGGTGTCACAATACCGGCACCAAAAATGAGGTTAATCGTGAAAGTCAGACTTACGGCGTTGTGTTGTTCATCCACAACAGTCAGATGAGTGGTTTGGGGAGATTCATGGGGAAGACAAGGGGATGAGGGAAGACGCAGACATTTTGAATTTAAATCTACTGGCTTGACTTCGGTGGAGGGTCGAGCCATTTGCATATTAATTTCTTGACGGCGTTTTTTGGCGTAAGCTGGACTGAGCAGTTCTTGTACAGGGACTTTGACAAAATCAGGATCGCCTAAATATTTTGAGCGATCGCTGTAAGCAATCTTCATTGCTTCTACCATTAAATGTATTGCGTCTGGATGATGCCATCCTAAAGATTTCAAATCGGTGTCACCGATAATATTTAAAATCTGCAATAGATGAACGCCTCCTGATGATGGTGGTGGCATTGAGCAAATTTTAGCTTTGCGGAAGTTGCCACAAACGGGAGTGCGCCAGATTGGTTTGTAGGCTTTCAGGTCTTCGAGAGTAATTAAACCACCATTTTTTACCATATCAGAAGCGATCGCCCGAGCAATACTCCCGGTGTAAAAACTTTGAGGATTTTCGGCAATTGCTGTTAAGGTGCGTGCCAAATCACGCTGCACTAGCTTCTCGCCTGGTTGGTAAAATTCACCCTTGCGAGTGAAGATTTCTCGCGCTGCGGGATTGTTGAGAACTACTTGCTTGCGAGGATCGGTTGCTTGCAGAGAACGCCAAGTTACCATCTCACTAAGAATAAAACCATCTTTAGCGAGTGCGATCGCAGGTTTCATTACCTCTTGCCAAGCAAGCTTACCATAGCGACGATGCACTTCATAAAGTCCCGCCACCGTTCCTGGTGTCGCTACTGCCAAATAACCATTAATACTTGCATTCGGACGCACCTTTCCTGCTGCCTCTAGATACATATTTCTTGTAGCTTTCAGGGGTGCGCGTTCGCGGAAATCTAGCGCTTTCATATCGCCAGTTTTCTCAGAGTGCATCAATAAAAATCCGCCGCCACCGATTCCTGCTGAAAAAGGCTCAACTACAGAGAGTGCAAAGGTTGTGGCGACAGCTGCATCTACTGCATTACCACCCTTGCGTAACATCAAAATTCCTGCTTCACTTGCTAGGGGATGGGCTGAAACCACCATTCCCTTCTTGCTGCGTAAAGGTAAAGTTAAGGCGGCTGATGCGACTTGGCTGTAAAGTAAAACGGTGAAAGAAAAGATTACGCTGGCAATTCGCTTGGGTTTAGCAACAGTAAGCATTTTTATACAATTTCTCCGAAAATTTTATATTTGTCTAGCATCATGGTGTGAGATTATTAATACAAGCTGATTTGAAAATTTTACATTACTTATAAATCCTATGTTGCGAAAAATAAGTAAAACATTTTTTAAAGCTTTAACTATTGGATTATGTATCTCTAGTGGAAGCGTTCTCTCTCAAACATTACCGCTATCCTCTAATTTAGTTGGTTTTAATACACCTGAAGGTGAAAAATTATTATTTGAGAGTAAGTCCAATCAAGACTTCTTTCCGTTGAGTATGCAATTTACTACTCAAAATACTCAGACATATTGTGGTGTTGCTAGTATGGTTATGGTACTAAATAGTCTAAAAGTTCCAGCACCAGAAGTACCAGAATACAAGCCATATCGAGTATTTACTCAAGAAAACTTTTTTATTAATGAGAATACAAAAAAAGTGCTAGCTCCCGAAGTTGTATCTCGCGAAGGTATGACTTTAGATCAGTTAGGGCAATTACTAGCTAGTTATGGCGTTAAAGTTAATGTTTACCACGCTGCCGACACTAGTTTAGAAGAGTTCCGCAAACAAGCAGCAGAAAATTTAAAACAACCGCAAAATTTCATTTTAGTAAACTATTTACGCAAAGAAATTGGTCAAGAAAAAGGCGGGCATATTTCTCCTGTAGCAGCATATAATGAGCAAACAGATAGATTTTTAATTCTTGATGTTTCTCGTTACAAGTATCCACCAGTATGGGTAAAAACAACAGATTTATGGAAAGCAATGCTGACAAATGATTCCGTATCAAAGAAGAGCCGTGGCTTTGTATTTGTAAGCAAAAAACTTTGATTTAATAATCTGTTCATGGAATTTATCAATCCTGCGATCGCCAATATCTAAAATATGAGCTAATTATGGCTCAATACGGTTCAGTTAAGGCTAAAACTCTTTATCAAAGTCAATTTTTTTAACGAACCGCAGAGGCACAGAGGGAACAGAGAGAGGAAAACAATGCTTAACTGAACCGTTACGAATTACGAATTACGAATTATTATAATCCCTTCGATTTGCGAAACTCCTGGACAACATCTTTAACATCACGTAATTCCCCTTCAACTAAATAGTTTAACTGTCGCATTTCATCTGCTGAAATCTTGCCAGCAAGGGAAGCGATCGCTGTTTTTAATTCGGGATATTTTTTTAATATTTCTTGTCGGACAATTGGCACAGTCTCGTAAGGTGGAAAATAATGTTTATCATCCTTGAGTACAACTAAACCTAAGCGAGAAATTTGCCCGTCAGTGGAATTACCCGCCACCATATCCACTTGTTTTTGAATCAAAGCACGATATATTAAACCCAAGTCCATGATTTGCGGAGATTTAGCAAAACGTAAATTGTAAGTTTTCGCTAATCCGGGAAAACCATCTTCTCTTTCTAAAAATTCGTAACCGAAACCGCCACGCCACTGCGGTGTATATTGAGTAGCTTCGGAGAGTGTTTGAATATTGTAGCGTCTGGCATCTTCACCCCGGACAATTATCGCAAAAGTGTTTTCAAAACCCAAGCTGGGCATCACTTCCAAATTGAACTGCTGGGAGTATGCTTGTTTTAACTTCTCATAAACTTCTTTCGGATCGTTAACTGCTTTTTGCTTCAAAATTGCAGTAAAAGATGTGCCTGTGTACTCAATATAAGCATCGATTTTGCCAGCAGTAATAGCACTATGACAAACAAAAGAACCACCTAAACGGGGACGACGAGCTACTTTTAAATTAGTTGTCGCTTCAATTTGCTGTGCTAACAGTTCACCTAAAATATCTTGTTCGGTAAAATCTTTGGAAGCAACAATAATATTACCACCGTTATTACTATTTAAATTCGGCGTACAGCCAACAATTATCAATAACAAGGCAAAACTTAAAAAGCAAAGCGTGAAAAATCTTTTCATTAACTTTTAATTTTTAATTTATTCTCCATCCAGCCAATTGCAAAGTCAGCTAATAATGCAATTGCCGCTGCCGGAACTGCACCAGCTAAAATTAACTGATCGTTTACTACTGATATACCGCGAAAAATAAATACTCCCAAACCACCAGCACCAATCGCGGCGGCAATAGTTGCAATACCTATGGCGATTACTGTTGCGACTCGCACACCTGCCAAAATTACTCCCATTGCTAAGGGAATCTCAACTTGTAATAACAATTGTCTATCTGTCATTCCCATGCCTCTCCCTGCTTCCCGAATTGCTGGATCGACGCTAGTAATACCTGTGTAAGTGTTACGAATTATCGGCAGTAAGGAATATACAGTCAGGGCAACAATTGCTGGTACTGCACCAATTCCGCCAATTATGGGAACAGGAATAAGTAAACCAAAGAGTGCCAAGCTAGGTATAGTTTGGAGAATATTCGCTATGCCGAGAATTGGTTGGCGGAGATAGGTTTTACGTGTAATTAAAATACCTAATGGAATGCCTACAAGGATGGCAATTCCGATCGCGATGCCGACTAAAAATAGATGTTCGAGTGTATGCTGAAGAATTTCTGGAGCATACTTAATTAAGAAGAAATTTTTCATAAAGTATCTTGCAGGGAACGCAGACATTGCAAAAAGGCGAGGCTTTCTGGATGTTGCGATCGCATAAATTCATCTCTCGTCCCCAATACTACCAATTCTCCGCCATACATTAAACCAATTCTCGATGCCAAAACTAAGGCTTCTTGAATATCGTGGGTGACGAAAACAACTGTCTTGCCTAACTCTTGCTGCAAATGCCGAAACTCTTGTTGCAGTTCGAGGCGCGTAATTGGATCGAGTGCGCCAAAGGGTTCATCCATCAACAACACAGGCGGATCTGCTGCTAAAGCCCTGGCTACACCAACTCTTTGCCTTTGTCCTCCTGAAAGTTCGTGCGGATAACGTGTGGCAAATTGTGCTGGTTCTAAGCCTACCAATTGCAACAATTCATAAACCCGCGTTTTAATTTGTTTTGGTTGCCAACCTTCTAAAGACGGGACTAAACCCACATTGCGTTCAACTGTAAAATGGGGAAATAAACCAATTTCTTGAATGACGTAACCAATTTTTCGCCGCAGTTTAATTTCATCCCATTGAGTTGTGGGAATGCCATCAAATAAAACTTCGCCTTGTGTAGGTGTAAATAGGCGATTAATTAACTTCATTGTCGTGGTTTTGCCGCTACCACTGCGCCCAAGTAATACCAGTGCTTCTCCTTGACTGATGGTGAAATTGAGATTTGACACCAATGGGCGATGATTGCGGCTAAAGGTGACATCGCGGAATTCGATGGCGGTTTGGTTATTTTGCGGCATGAGTGGCTTTTGGGGGACGCTAGCTATTAGACTTCTTGGCATTTGTTCTTTTTGCACTCTTGTGGAAAAAGGTTAAAGGGGAAAGGGAAAATAACAAACCTTTCCCCTTTTCCCAACTTCTGCAAGATGTCTATTGTATTATGTGCTGATTTTGCTAGCGTGCTAACGCCCATTTGCTTTTCCTAAAATTAGTCTGAGTGGTGATTTTCTCCAAAGTAGGGAGTACCTAAAGCTTTTGGAGGTGTAGATTTTCCCAACTTACTTACTAATGCTAATAAAGCGATCGCGTTCTGTTTGACTTATTTCAACACTTTAAAGAAACAATTTCTCCCGGATTTCTCAAAGACGCGATTTATCGCGTCTTTTACCTTATCCTGCATTTTATGCAGTTTTAGCATTTTCATCAGATGCTTGTTCTGCAACATTTTTTAAGCGGCTCGATCTGATTTTGCGGATGCGATCGCTATAGCGAACACCACCCGCCATCTCATATTCACGACTGTCTTTGCCGTACTTAATACCAACCACCATCAGCATCTTTTCAGAAAGCTGGCTCAAGTTTTTTTCCATCTCTTCAATTTCAGTTTTAGAAGAGTCAACTACAGATAGAGCAGTATTATAAACATCAATTTTGCCGCGTAACTGGTCGATTGACTCAACTAATTTTTCTAGACTATAATCTTCGTCAAATTTGACGCTTGGAACAATCGATTTCAGTCCAGCCGATCTTAACTGAGCTTTTTCTAAAACACGGGATGTACGTTTTTTACGAGACATAAAACTACTCCTTTAAAATTCTTATAGAGCTAGCTTGCCTCAATTAAACTGCATTTTGGTTCAGCAAAACTCGCAGTTTTTGTAATAAAATTTTTAAGTCATAGCAGTAAATTTTCGGAATTTTATTACTAAACATTGGTATTTACAGCACTTCCGGCAGCTATGAGGTACATCCTCAAAGCTGGAAGCTATGATAGAAAAGGGCAAAAAGAAAAACTGTACTGTATTGCATAATAGCTGTCAGTGCTTTAACCCAAGTTTTTCTAGTCCTCTTCTAGAGGACTTGCACCATTAGACAGGGAATTCTATTCCCTGGCGGTCTGTATTGCATAATAGCTGTCAGTGCTGTATATAGATAATTGTCTCAGCTTCATCAAAACTTTAAGGGACACTACTCCCATAAGTTGCGAACCTGCTCCCACAAGTTGCGAACCTGCTCCCACAAGTTGCGAACCTGCTCCCATAAGTTGCGAACCTGCTCCCATAAGTTGCGAACCT
>NZ_JAVRCS010000027.1:69965-82094 GCF_034530635.1 Nostoc sp. EspVER01 | reverse complement strand
ACGCCCAGATTTAACTGAGAGGTGCGGGGAATAATATCCCCCATCGACTCAACCACATCCTGACGTTGCCGCTAGCCTCAACAATCTAGCGGTACTCTACTACTCTCAAGGAAAATACAGCGAAGCCGAACCATTATACCTGCAAGCTTTAGAACTAAGGCGACGCCTCCTAGGTAAGGAACATCCTGATGTTGCAGAAAGCCTCAACAATCTAGCGGTACTCTACTACTCCCAAGGAAAATACAGTGAAGCTGAACCCCTGTTTCTGCAAGCTTTGGAACTAAGGCGACGCCTCCTAGGAGAGCAACACCAGGATGTTGCTGAAACTTTCAACAACCTGGCAGTATTCTACCGTTCCCAAGGAAGATATAGCGAAGCCGAATCCCTGTACCTGCAAGCTTTAGAACTAAGGCGACGCCTGCTGGGAGAAGAACATCCTCTTGTTGCACTCAGCCTCAACAACCTAGCGAGACTCTACAACTCCCAAGGCAGATACAGCGAAGCTGAACCCATGTACATCCAAGCTTTGGCACTTTGGCGTCAGTTACTAGGAGAAGAACATCCAGATGTCGCCACTGGCCTTAACAACCTAGCAGGACTCTATCGTGACCAAGGCAGATATAGAGAAGCCGAACCCCTGTACATCGAAACTTTGGCACTCAGGCGGTTGCTGCTGGGAGAAGAACATCCATTTGTTGCCGCTAGCCTCAACAACCTAGCAGGACTCTACTACTCCCAAGGCAGATACAGCGAAGCCGAACCATTGCATGTCCAAGCTTTGGCACTCAGGCGGTTGCTACTAAGAGAAGAACATCCAGATGTTGCAGAAAGCCTTAACAACCTAGCGGCACTCTACCGTGATCAAGGCAGATACAGCGAAGCTGAACCCTTGTACCTGCAAGCTTTGGATATTTTTGAGCGACAGTTAGGGATAAATCATCCAAATGCTGTTACTGTTCGTGGAGGTTTAGCAAATCTTCGCGATCGCCTCTCTCAAAATCCAGAATAAGCTAGTTTTGTGCAAAGCGTACCGTGATAAAACTGAAAAGTGCGATCGCCTAGACTAAAATTAATATTGAATAAGTAAAAATGCCTGATTACTTATTCAAAAGCAGCTTTTACTTTCTCAAAAGCAGCTTTTAATCTCGCATTTCAGTGTTTTCCACAAACAAAAGCAGCTTTTTCTTCTTCAAAAGCAGCTTTTAATCTCGCATTTTAGTGTTTTCCACAAACAAAAGCAGCTTTTAATCTCGCATTTTAGTGTTTTCCGCAAACAAAAGCAGCTTTTAGTCTCACATTTTAATGTTTTCCGCAAGCAAAAGCAGCTTTTTCTTTCTCAAACCCCAGTTTACTTTCTCATTTGAGTAATTCACGCATTCATTTTGCTATATCATTGAGCCAAAAGCTAACGATGCTCTAGAAAAGAAGTGTAAATAGACAAGCGATGTTTACGACGGGCTACTCGGCGTCGCTATTATAAAGTTGTCAATGATAAAGAGCAATTGTCCCCACAACAAAAAATTAGCTACGATAAATCATATAATTATATTCACAAACACAGAAATGTTAATTACATACACTGCAAAATATACAAAAACTAATAGCGGATATATGGGACAACTCATTGAATGGCAAGAAGTCATCACAGAAGGAGAAACCATAGAAGAATGTAGGGCTATGTTGCAAGATGCAACAAAAGAAATGATTCTTGCCTATCGTCAACAAAATAAGGAAATTCCTACAGGTGGTTTTTTACTCGAACAAATTCCTATAGAGGTTTGAGTGTGTCAGTCAAACGAAAATAGCTAATTAAATACTTAGAAGAGAATGGCTTTTATTTATTAAGGGAAGGAGGAAATCATTCTATATATACTAATGATATAAAAACTCTTCCTGTAAAACGGCATCGTACCATTGATCGGATTACTGCTAATGAAATATGTAAACAAGCAGGTTTATCACCTAATTTTTAACTGCCACTCAGAACCGTCGAATGTAATGAAATTTTGGGCAGCTTGTAAACTCAGTGAAGGCGACTATTTGCAAGTTAAAGAAAAACTATTTGCTCCAGAAACGGTTGCCAGTTTATATGCCAAAATCAAAGAATATCAAGATAATGAGACTCTACTTTAAAGTGTAAATCTACAAGCGATCGCTCTTAAAGACGCGATAAATCGCCGTCTCTACAAAAAAAGATTCATTCTTGTAAAGACGGCGATTTATCGCGTCTCTTGCCTTAACGGAAACGTATTGGATTATAAAGTATACTTGCCATCAATAAATATTACTCAAACCTTGAAGTTTCAACTTATGATAGCCTCACCCCAACAAAACTATCTTACTGCTGAAGAATACCTCCAAATGGAGGAACAAAGCGATATCAAGCATGAATACATCGATGGCTACATCTACGCAATGGCTGGAGCGCTAGATCCACACGTTACCATTGCTCTTAACCTGGCATCTCTCCTCCGTAATCATGTGCGCGGTTCTGGCTGTCGTGTTTACATCGCTGACATGAAAGCCCGAATTGAATCTCTGAATCGCTTTTATTATCCCGATGTGATGGTTACTTGCGATCCACGCGATCGAGAAACGACAGGTTATAAAAGATTTCCCTGTTTAATTGTGGAAGTTTTATCTAATTCTACCGAAGCTTTTGATCGGGGGGATAAATTCGCTGATTATCAAACACTGGAAAGTCTGCAAGAGTATGTTTTAATTAATACAAAACGTCAGAGAGTTGAGTGTTTTCGCCGCAATGAGCAAGGGTTGTGGGTTTTACAATCCTATACAGCAGAACATCAATCATTTCGACTCAACAGCGTGGATTTTGAGGAAACAATGGCAGCACTTTACGAAGATGTGGTTTTTGAATAATCAACTCATGATTGGGTATGCTACACAATTTTTAGTAAACTAAATATCTATTAATATCTTCAAGGCTTCCTAACCCGGCGGAGGCATTGAGCAAAACAGACACAATTGATTGCATAAAAGTTATGGCGCTCATAGTTCAGAAATACGGTGGTACATCTGTCGGTTCAGTGGAACGCATTCAAGCTGTCGCACAGCGTGTTTATAAAACTGTCCAAGCTGGAAACTCTCTGGTAGTAGTGGTTTCGGCTATGGGCAAAACCACCGATGGACTCGTCAAACTAGCTAATGAAATTTCTCCAAATCCTAACCGCCGGGAAATGGATATGTTGCTTTCTACTGGCGAACAAGTAACCATTGCCTTACTCAGCATGGCTTTGCAGGAACTCGGACAACCCGCAATTTCCATGACTGGCGCTCAGGTAGGAATTGTTACCGAAGCTGAACACAGCCGCGCTCGGATTTTGCATATTGAAACTACTCGCCTCAGTCGCCACATAAATGAAGGTAAAGTAGTTGTAGTAGCTGGCTTTCAAGGCACATCCAGCGTCGGAGAGATGGAAATTACGACTTTGGGGCGTGGTGGTTCCGACACCTCAGCAGTGGCGATCGCAGCCGCATTAAGAGCGAATTTTTGCGAAATTTATACAGATGTTCCAGGTATTCTCACTACAGACCCCCGCTTGGTTGCCGAAGCCCAGTTGATGGATGCCATCACCTGCGATGAAATGTTGGAATTAGCTAGCTTGGGCGCAAAAGTGCTGCATCCCCGTGCTGTGGAAATTGCCCGTAACTACGGTGTTCCCCTGGTAGTTAGGTCTAGCTGGACAGATCAACCAGGTACTTGGGTGACATCAGCCAAACCCCAAGGGCGATCGCTAATCAATCTAGAAATTGCCCGTCCAGTGGATGCTGTAGAATTTGACACTGACCAAGCAAAGGTCGCTTTGTTGCGCGTTCCCGACAAACCAGGTGTTGCAGCTAGGTTATTTGGCGAAATTTCTCGGCAAAAAGTAGACGTAGATTTGATTATTCAGTCAGTTCATGAAGGTAACAGTAATGACATTGCTTTTACTGTCACCACACCAATATTAAAACGGGCGGAAGCAGTAGCAACAGCGATCGCCCCAGCACTGAGAAGTCAATCTAACCCCAAGTTGGAAGAAGCCGAGGTAATGGTAGAACATAACATTGCCAAAGTTAGCATCGCAGGCGCAGGAATGATTGGCCGCCCTGGTGTCGCGGCAAAGATGTTCGCTACATTAGCTGAGGCTGGCGTGAATATTCAAATGATTTCCACCAGCGAAGTGAAAGTAAGTTGCGTAGTCAATGCCACAGAATGCGATCGCGCCGTCTTAGCACTCCGCGCCGCCTTTGAGATTGAGGCAGAGGAGCAGGGAGCAGGGAGCAGGGGAGAATTCCTCACTCCTAACTCCTCACTCCTAACTCCTCACTCCCCACCTCCCGTTCGCGGTGTCGCTCTCGATATGAATCAAGCGCGTCTTGCTATTCGCCAATTGCCAGATCGTCCAGGGATGGCGGCAAAGTTGTTTGGATTATTAGCGCAACATAATATTAGTGTTGATATGATTATCCAATCTCAGCGTTGTCGCGTAATTGATGGTGTTCCCAGACGAGATATTGCTTTTACAGTCTCACGGATCGATGGGGAAAATGCCAAAAAAATGCTTACTCAAGTAGCGGCAGAGTTAGGATGGGGTGAAGTTGTTTTAGATAGTGCGATCGCTAAAGTAAGTATTGTTGGTGCAGGGATGGTAGGACAACCAGGTCTTGCCGCTAAAATGTTTGAAGCTTTAGCCCAACAAGAAATCAATATTCAAATGATTGCCACCTCAGAAATTAAAATTAGTTGTGTTGTGGCGCAAGAGCAAGGTGTTAAAGCTTTGCAAGCCATTCATGCAGCCTTTGAACTGGCTGGTAGCGAGAAATTTGTCGTACCAGCGTAAAATCTTAATCAAAAGCACATTCACCCTAAATCCCTCTCCCAAGCTTGCTACGGTGTACACACAAGTCCTAAAAACCTAGCTTGATAAGACTTTCCTCGTTCCCAGTCTCCGACTGGGAATGCATTCATTGAGTCTCTGACTCAATATATGATTGGAGGCAGAGCCTCCACGAGGAGCATTCCCATGTAGAACATGGGAACGAGGTAAACGAGATAAACGAGATAAACGAGATAAATATACACGCCGTAGCAGCCGGCGCATCGCTCTCATTTGAAGTTGCTTAATAAATAAATATTTATATTTTAAAATCAGTAATAATAACACGTAAGCTATAATCGAACAATTTATTAGACTATAATTTTATATTGATGAATAGTCATTTACTAGATGGACATTATCAAATACTAAAAGTTCTCAATGATGGGGAAAAAGAGAAAACCTATCTAGTTGAAGATGTTAATCTTAATGGCCAAGAATTTATAGTAAAGCAATTATCTCTTCCGAATAGCAATCCTCAAGCTTTAACCATCCTAGGTCGCTTGTTTGACAGTAAGGCAGCAACTTTAGAAAAACTCGGACAAGAACACGATAAAATTCAAAAGCTCATTGGTTCTTTTGAAGAAAATGAAGAATTTTATCTAGTCCAAGAATTCATACCCGGTAATCCTTTAACTGACGAAATTATCCAGGGACAACTTCTCAAGGAAGACCAAGTAATTAGTCTTTTGTCAGAGATATTAGAAACTTTGGTTATTGTACATAGCTATGGCATAATTCATCGAAATATTACACCAGCAAATATTATTCGCCGGGAATCAGATAAAAAATTAGTTTTGATTAATTTGGGTACTTTTAATGAAGCGATCGCTAATACTGTTGAAAATTCCGAGTATATGCCGATAGAGCAAATTAACGGCAATCTCAAATACAACAGTGATATATATGCTTTAGGTCTTGTTGCGATCGCAGCACTGAAAGGTTTACCTACAAAGGAAATATCTAATTTGCGAAGTCAGAAAAATAAGCTGACAGGTGAAATAGTTTGGCGTGACAAAAATCTCAAAGTTAACAGAAAGTTAGCAAAAATTATTAATAAAATGGTGCGTTTTGACTATCGGAAGCGCTACCAGTATGCAACGGAAGTTTTAGACGACCTGAAAAAGTTAATCAATGTTGATGACAATCAACAAAAACAGCATCAGAAAAAATTATTACTAGTTCTAGCAGGGATAGCTGGCTGTATTACCCTTAGTGTTGCAGCTTGGCAATTTAGATTGCCAAAACTTGTAAGTAATGCTCAAAAGACATTATATCAAGAGGGTGTAAATAAATATGAGTTAGGAAACTATGAAGGAGCAGTTGAAGATTTCAATCAAGCTATTAAATTAGATCCGCAAAACGCTTTAGCCTATAATAGGCGGGGTGATGCTTATTATCGATTAGGAGACTACGAGCAAGCACAAGCAGACTCTAGCCAAGCTATTGTGCTTAATCCTCAAGATGCTAATGCCTATTTTGACCGAGGATTTGCTTTTTCGGCGTTAGGCAAATACAAAGAAGCGATCGCAGATTATACTCAAGCAATT
Organism: Nostoc sp. EspVER01; assembly: GCF_034530635.1. NCBI lineage: Bacteria > Bacillati > Cyanobacteriota > Cyanophyceae > Nostocales > Nostocaceae > Nostoc > Nostoc sp. EspVER01. The sequence continues at coordinate 75,664 of NZ_JAVRCS010000027.1, read as the reverse complement.
AAGTTAAATTCTAAAGATGCTTATGCTTACTATGGACGAGGATTAGCTCGCGCTCAATCGAAGGATAATAAAGGTGCAATTGAAGATTTTAGCAAAGCGATCGCTCTTAAACCCCAGTATACTGAAGCCTACTTGCAACGAGGTATTCTTCGCCGTCGCGTCAAACAAAGACTTGAAGCAATCCAAGATTTTGATAAAGTAATTAAGATTAATCCTAGTGATGCTAAAGCTTATTATCAAAGGGGTTTAACTCATTCTATTAATAAACAAAAATCTGAAGCAATTAAAGATTACACAGATGCAATCAACATCAATCCAAAATATATAGAAGCTTATCTGAATCGTGGTGATATTTACAGCGATCTGGGAAATAAAGTAGAAGCGACTGAAGATTACAACACTATTTTACAGATCGATCCTAAATTCATTGCAGCTTATATTCACAGAGGGATTCACCGCTTTTCTTTTGGAGATTATAAAGGCGCGATTGAAGATTACACCGCAGCGCTAAAACTAGATACTAATAATGTAGCAGCTTATAACAACCGTGGTAACGCTTATCTCGAACTGGGAAATAAAAAAGCTGCAAATCAAGATTATTCACGAGCGATCGCAATTAACGCTAACAATGCCTTAGCCTATTATAATCGGGGCGTGATTCGCACCAAGCAGAAAAATAAACTGGGTGCGATCGCAGACTTCAAAAAAGCTGCAAAACTCTTCCAACAGCAAGGGGAACAAGATAGTTATCAAGATGCACGGCGGGAAATTGCAATTCTGCAAAATAATTCAGCGCCAGCGCCAACTACGCGCCCTAAATCTGGGAAAATAGAAAAAAATTGAGTTACCACTCAATATAGTGTTGACTATCAACAGTCAAAACTCTTAGAGGATGTCTGAAAACTTTCTGGTGTTGTATTCGAGACTTGTAGATCCCCCTAAATCCCCCTTAAAAAGGGGGACTTTGATTCCAGTTCCCCCCCTTTTTAAGGGGGGCTAGGGGGGATCAAGCGAAATATTGAATACTTCTCAGATATCCTCTTAGAGAGTGATTGTGCTATTTAAATGTGTTTTATTTTACAAATTTACGACTATTACTTTATCAAGCTAGTTTTGATGGTTTGTAGTAAGCACTTTAGTGCTTATAAAACAAGGACTAAAGTCCTGATTAATTTCCATGAGTCACAGCATCTTATTACGACTCAACTAGGATTGCTATATGCTAATTCTCCTGACTTTTTATCCAGATAACCTGGAAATATTTACTCATAGAGATGTCGATACGGTACTGAAAAGAATTGATGGTTCTCACAATATTTGGTTGCGTTGTGTTCACTTCCGCGATCGCACTGGAACAGCTAGAATTATCAAGCACTTTGGACTCAATCCATCTCGTGTCAACATGATTTTCAACCATTCCCCTGTAGGAATTGATGAAGACGTAGAAGATTGTTTATTTGATAGCTATGAAATTCTAAGTTCTCAAATAAAAAATAATGAGTTTGAGGTTGTGCGTGGTAACATTGTAGTTGGAAATAATTTTATCATAACTTTTGAAATCACAGAACTAAAAATTTTAACTATTTTAGCTAATAATCTCCAAAAACGAACTCTAGATATTCAACAATTGGGAATCGACTATCTTTTTTATCTCATATTTAAAGATATTTTGAATAATTACGAAACTGTATTTACCTATATTTCTAGAAAACTTGATGATTTAGAAGATGAAGTGTTAGACAATTCTGGTGATGAATCAACGTACCAAAAAATTGCCACAATGAGGCAATCTACTCGTTCTGGACGCCGGAATTTTCAAAGTATCAAGTTACTTATGGCTATTATGGATAATGAAGATTTCCAATGGATCGGCCAGCCAGTAAAAGAGTTATTCAATCAAGAATTGGTTCATCACGTTGATAAACTATGGCAAGAATATCAAGCTCTAAGAGCCTGGATGTCAGAATTGATGGAAATTCAACGCGATAATATTGCTAGCAAAACAGGCGAACGAATTAATCGCCTAACTATCCTTTCAAGTATATTTTTACCAATCACTTTTCTGTCTGGTTTCTATGGTATGAATTTCAAATATATGCCGGAATTAGAACAACCTTGGGCTTACCCTGTGGTGATCTGTATGATGGCATTAATTGTGATTGGCAGTATTGCCTATGCTAAAAAACAACGTTGGTTGTAGTATCTATAAAGTTATGAATAAAAAGATCCCCGACTTCTTAAAGAAGTCGGGGATCTGAGTCTGTCAGTGGAAAGGAAATCAAATAGGATTACTATTATATATATTTTCAGGAAGTAAACTCAATCAACCTTAAATCGGTAAAAAAACGTGAACCTACCATTGATTATTCGTGCTGAAGAACATAACAAAAAAACAGCAATTGTGACGGATGGAGCATTTACCTATCAGGATTTGCTACACACTTCCAGTCAAATAGCAACAAGTCTTCTTCAAAACACAGAAGATTTACAAGAGCAGCGAGTTGCCTTTCTCATTCCGCCTGGGTTTGAGTATGTAGCCACTCAATGGGGAATTTGGCGGGCTGGTGGCATAGCTGTACCTCTGTGTGTTTCCCACCCACGCCCAGAATTAGAGTATGTAATTACTAATTCTGGAGCATCGATTATTATTGCTCATCCTAATTTTGAGGGTATACTGCGTAGTTTACCGCCGCAGGCATCGCTAGCCCAAGAACACAATTTGAGATTTATCCTCACCTCAGAAACGCTCTCAAATAATATTAGTCGCCTCCCAGAAATAGATATCACTAGACGCGCCTTAATTCTCTACACTAGCGGTACAACTGGTAAACCCAAGGGTGTAGTTACAACTCACCAAAATATTCAAGCGCAAGTGACTAGCTTAAACACCGCTTGGGAATGGACATCGAATGATCGCATTTTACATATCCTGCCACTACATCATATTCATGGGATTATTAACGTACTAACTTGTGCTTTATGGGTTGGGGCGGAGTGCCATATATTGAGCAAATTTGATGCAGAAACCGTTTGGAACCGAATTTGTGACGGTGACTTAACCTTATTTATGGCAGTACCAACAATTTATGTGAAACTAATTGCGGCTTGGGAAACTGCCTCTAAGGAACGCCAAAAAATCATGTCAGAAGGCTGTGCTAAAATGCGCCTGATGGTTTCTGGTTCGGCAGCATTACCAGTTCAAGTTTTAGAAAAGTGGCAAACCATCAGCGGCCATTTTTTGCTTGAGCGCTATGGTATGACTGAAATCGGCATGGCGCTATCGAACCCTTTACACGGTGAACGATTGGCTGGATATGTCGGGAAGCCACTACCTGAAGTTGAAGTGAGATTAGTGGATGAGAACGGGGAGTTAGTTCCAGGCGAAACCCCAGGAGAAATCCAAGTTAAAGGCCCTGGAGTGTTTCTCGAATATTGGCAAAACCCTGAAGCAACCGCCAAAGCCTTCCAATATGGCTGGTTCCGTACTGGAGATACCGCCGTAATTGAGAACGGCAACTACCGAATTCTGGGACGGATGAGCGTGGATATCATCAAAACTGGAGGGTATAAAGTTTCCGCTTTAGAAATTGAAGAAGTGCTAAGAACCCATCCAGATATTCAGGAATGTGCAGTGGTTGGGGTTGCTGATTTAGAATGGGGTGAACGGGTGTGTGCCGCGTTAGTATTGCAAGGTTCACAACCTTTAACATTACAAGCTTTCAGGAATTGGGCAAAAGAGCGATTGGCTGTTTATAAAGTGCCAACCCAAATTTTGATAGTTGAAGAATTACCGCGCAACGCGATGGGGAAAGTTACTAAGCCGACAGTGGTTGAGCTATTTTGCTGATAGCGATCGTCACAGAATTTTGGATTTTAGATTTTAAATTCAAAAGAGCAATCAAGTGAAATCGACCTATGAGTAAATACTTGTCGGGTTTTGGGAAAAAGGGAAAGAAAAAACCTTTAACCCAACCCCAGTAACCTTTTCCCCAAACCAAATTCTGAATTCAAAATGCACAAAGCCAGTAGTATTGACCTATGAGTGACTTAGTTTTTCTACCCGCTCATCAACTTGCTCAGATGATTCGCGATCGCCAAGTCTCTGCTGTCGAAGTGTTCGATGCTTACCTGGCGCAGATTTATAAACACAACTCAAAACTGAATGCAATTTGCACCTTAGACGAAGACAATGCTCGTACTAAAGCAAAGCTTGCAGATGAAGCCCTAGCTAGAGGAGAACACTGGGGCGCTCTGCACGGTGTCCCAATCACAATCAAAGACATTTTTGAAACAGTAGGACTACGTACCACAGCAGGTTACATTCCTCTTAAAGACTACATTCCTCAACAGGATGCCACCGTTGTTGCCAGACTGCGGAAAGCAGGAGCCGTTATCCTGGGAAAAACCAACATGGCAGAACTGGCTGGTGATTTTCAAAGTACAAATTCTCTGTTTCCACGGGTAAATAATCCCTGGAATCTTGACTATACAGCAGGTGGCAGTTCTGGAGGTAGTGCTGCTGCTGTTGCAGCCGGACTTTCAGCATTAGATATAGGTAACGATATTGCAGGTTCCGTGCGCCAACCTGCAACTTTCTGCGGCGTGTATGGCTTAAAGCCAACAGATCGCCGTATTTCTACCGCCGGAAGTATCCCTGAAGTACCGGGAATGCCGCTATGCTTGCGACAAATGTTGACTATTGGCTGTTTTGGGCGATCGCTCGAAGACATTCGCCTTTGTTTCTCGCTGATCGCGGGTGCGGATTTGCGTCGCCCAGATGTGCCACCGATTCCCCTTGATACTCCATCAGGCAAGTCTTTGCAGGATCTTAAAATTGCTTGGATTGATGAATGGGTGGAAGTTCCCGTTGCTGCCCAAATTCGAGCCGCAATACAGACAGTCGTGCAAAAACTCGCTCAAACAGGTACTTATATTGAACGCTGGGTTCCCAAAGATTTCGATTTATCGACAGTGTGGAACCTCTGCGGACGGATGGAAGCATACATCAACAACTACGCCCAACCCAAGGATCGCTACAATGTGCTACGCAGCTTAGAATTACTTTTTCGCACGGCAACTCAAGGCGACAAAAAATTGCGAAAATTGGGAAATTTCAGCAGCTTTCTGCCAGAAATTTTTAATCCCAGCTTAAGAGGATATTTCGAGACACTCACCGAGCGCGATCGCTTCATTGCCCAAATCGATGAAGCTTTAGAACCGTGGGATATATGGCTCACTCCTGTGACAGCAACTCCTGCATTTACCCATTGTCCGGCTTGGAACGCCATTGATATTGAGGGTAAATCCTATCCTCATGCGGTGGCAAACGGAGCTTACACTATGCCATTTAATCTCAGTGGTCATCCGGCGGTGGTGATTCCTATAGGGCAAACTCATAATGGTTTACCGATTGGAATCCAAATTATTGGCAAACGATGGCGCGAGATGGAGTTGCTAGCGATCGCTCAAGAACTTGACAAAGTGGTTGGTGATTTCCGGCATCCATTGGGGTATTGAAGAATGGCAGCAATTAAACTTCACCGTTATACCCTTTGTACACCCTACGAACTAATGGGAATGAGTACGCCGAAATAACAAATGGGTACTCCGAAATAACAAATGAGTACTCCGAAATAACAAATGGGTACTCCGAAATAACAAATGGGTACTCCGAAATAACAAATGGGTACTCCGAAATA
>NZ_JAVRCS010000027.1:0-69865 GCF_034530635.1 Nostoc sp. EspVER01 | reverse complement strand
ACAAATGGGTACGCCGAAATAACAAATGGGTACTCCGAAATAACAAATGGGTACTCCGAAATAGCAAATGCGTTGGCGTAGTCCACCGCAGGCATCGCCTCTACCCTATTTCCCACCCCTTCGGTATTTTCGGCGGACACCAAAAGAGGTTTTTGCTAGACACACCAAGAGATTCCAGAATTCCTCGCATCACTTCTGTGCAGTACATCCAGTGTCCCAAATCGTCATACATGCGATCGGGATTAAACTCGACATTGTAATGCAGCACATTGGGAAGGTCTAAAAACTCATCACCGCTTTGGGGAGAAAGAAGCAACAGATGAAATGGCTTCCCCTGACATTGTTTTTCCAGCTTGTTGACTAAATCTATCACACCATCGCGTAGCTTGCCGCCGTAGGCATCGCTAATTCCTGTGCGAACAAAAAGCACTTTGTCGCAATGCCGCAATGCGTACCAAAACCTTTGGGAGCGTGCTGTGTAACGAACGCGCATCCGTTCATGGACGGGAGACATATCGTTCGTTGGGTCGTCTGTCTCTTCAACTTCATGGGCAAAGGATAAACCCGACCATTTACCGTGGTAAATCCTGCCTGCATCAGGGCTGTAATGCAGAAAAGCAGGGTTCCACATATCATCAAAACCGTGTTCGATCGCATCCGCAACATCTGCAATATTAGTAGTGCGCGTTAAATCGAAGGGAAAGGCGGGGCCATCATACTCCATCTTATATAGCATCATGCGGACGGCACAGCGATCGCCAAGGGGAAGAATCGCCACACGGCTGATATCCGATAACTCACATTTATATTGGAACAACACCGCAGACTTAGGTGGTGCTTTCACCCGGCTTTCTAACCCATCTTTACCAATCATCATGGTACGAAACGGGACATCGGGATCAAGCGGATCTTCATAAACACCCGATGGCATGGCTTTAAGTGCGTCGCAAACTTCCGTCCACATCGGCTGAATGTTGTACTCGCTGTCTGATTCGTTGATTACCCAGAGGTGGCGTTCATCCGCTTGCAAAATCCCCAAATGCCCGTCATAGAATAAAACGTTGTTCGGCGAAAAGAGATTGAAGGCGGCGCTATATTCTAAATCGCTATTTGGGGGGATATTTATTGTAGTTGCGATCGCGCCATCCTCTACAGCCAAGAAAGGGAGCGTCCCCGGCTGGGCATTCTTGGCAATGTAAATACCCGATATCAATCCAGCCTTACTTTGCAGTGCAGTTTGTAGTTCTTGCCAATAAGGAGCGATCGTGTAGCTGTATGCCGATGAATTAACGATTCGTAAATGCTTCTCTTCCATACACACAGAGACATGAAAGCCCCCATTATCAAAGTAGATAGGAAATTCATTCGGTTGCTGGAAGCGTTGTTTTTCTTTTGCTAATGCGTCTTTGTTGATATCGAATAAATGGTGATCGATCTGCTGATACATAAGGCTATGACCAACTGTATTCGGGTGAGCCGGATCGAAGGATGTCCCCGCTTTCCATCGTCCTTGTCCATCATCTACAGCTGCCAACCAATCCAATACAGTCACGCCCCAATTGAGCATTCGTTTGTGTGTGTCTCGGATCAGCGAGTAATGTTCTAGGGAATAATCACCGTTGGGATAGACTCCGCCTAAAATCGGGATTGCTCCGATGTCGCGCGTCATTTTCACAAGCTGCTGCAAGCCACTTTCAAACCGCCGTTGTAGTGCCCGCCGTTCGTGAGGGGAACAGTAAGCTAACCCTTCGTTACCTAGAGATAGGGCAATGATGACGATATCTGGTTTTTCTGGGGTGACAAACCAGGGGAATCTAGCGATCGTTCTGCTGACATTCGCCCCCACCTCCGATACATTCACGAGTTTATGCCCATATTTTTGCTGTAAAGCCTGTGCCAATAGCCAGACCCAACCTTGCAAAAACCAGGCTTTATGACCTAATGCAACGGAACTGCCAATGACTACGATTTTTAACCTTTCAGACTCTTCATCCAGAGGTATTTGGACAGGCGACTCCTCAATGTATCCGAAGGGGTAAGGTTGTAAATAACCGAATGCGCCATCATCCACAATAATTTTGCTGGCGTCATTCTTAGAGTCAATTGGAATCCAGCGGTTTGTATCTAGTAAGCTCTCCCATGTTGCGTTACCGTTTGCATCAAAGCGCACATACTTGTATTCAAATTTCTGTTGACCGCCTGACTCTTGAATTTCAATATCTGTCCACCATAAAGGATAGCGATCGCCACTTGTACGCAGATGAACACATTTACTAATATCCCACAAACCCAACTCTGGAGTAGAACCCACCAGACCAATGGATTCGCCCGTTTGAGTGTATGCACTGATCTGGAATCTATACATAGAGTTTATCCTGATTTAGTGAGGACTATACCAAACGGTCAGCTGAATCCTTAAATCTGTTTTGAGAATATCACATAGAACTCTGAAGAATCCGGTATTAATCTTATTAAGTATACTGAAGTTCTGATTTACATCACTCAAAGCTACAGCAGGCAAGCTTTTCAAAAATTAAATTGAATTTTTATAGAAGATTTAATACTAATTAAATAGAATATATTGTATTAAAAGTTTTAGTACAACTAAGAACAAATCAAAACAAGGATAAGATTAAGTTAAATTTTTCCTTTTATAGCACTGAAATACGTTGCTGAATCAAGGGATGATTCTTGTAGGGTGAGCGACACGAGAGCGCTGAAATACAAGGGACGGGCTTTTCGGCCCATCCCACAAAACTAGCAAAATCATCCCGCAAATATGCAACGCCCAAATTTTATTTCTACAAGCTGCACACTCACGACCATAAGTCACGAGTTCAGCGCTGATCACCCATCTCAGAAGAGTTTAAATGCCTATCTCACAACCATTTTTGTTTACTAGTCAACTAGGATGTGCCTGAACATGAGCATCAGAAAAACATAAATAAATATGAATATCTTAATAGCTATATATAAATGAATAGTTAAATAATCTTAGGAGAAATAAAAATAGCTGGGATTTGCATCGGCAGTTGTGGATAGAGTGATGCAGATCCTTTCTAAACCTAGAATAACAATTTTTTAGCTGGTCTTGGTAGGCATCATGAGTCGGTGACTGCCAAGAAACCTTGCGCTTGAACATGAAGGAAGCAACAATGAGTAGCAATTTAGCCATCAAACTCCGCTCTGGAACTCAACAAGCCCACACATCAGCGGAAAATGTGGCATTCATGAAATGTTTTTTGCAAGGAGTTGTGGATAAAGACTGCTTCGCTAAATTCTTAAGCAACTTGTATTACGTCTACAGCGAACTAGAAGCGGCATTAGAGAGCCATGTAAAGCATCCTGTGATTAGTGCAGTTTACTTTCCTGAACTTAATCGCCAATCCTCACTCGAAAAAGACATGGTGTTCTATTATGGGGATAATTGGAGAGAGCAAGTTACACCCTCACCTGCTGCCCAGAGCTACATTGACCGCATTCGGGAAATTTCTGCTAGTGAACCGGCTTTATTGCTAGGTCATGCCTACACTCGCTACATGGGCGATCTTTCTGGGGGTCAAATGCTACAAAAAGTTGCTCAGTCAGCCCTGAAGCTTTCTGACTATAAAGGCACATCCTTTTATAACTTTGAGCAAATTCCTGACAAAAAGGCATTTAAGGATAAGTATCGTCAGGCATTAAATGCATTACCCGTTGATGATATAACAGCAGAACGGATTGTTGCAGAAGCCAATACTGCCTTTGGGTTCAATTTAAAGATGGCTCAAGAGTTAGAGGGAAGTTTAATTAAAGCACTTGGTCAAGTTCTCTTTGATAGCCTCACTCGTTCTCAGAATTCAGGTAGCACTGAAATAGCTGCGGCTAATTAATTTTGTCATTGGTCATTTGTCATTTGTCATTGAACATTGGGAAGGAGGCAGAGGTGTAGGGGGAAGGGCGCAAAGGAAAGGAATTTTCCCCCAAATCCCTTGCTCCCCTGCTCCTCGGTCACTGAGCCTGTCCTGAGCGTAGCCGAAGGGCATAGTCGAAGTGCTGCTCCCCATTAATCGCGTCTCTACCTACTCCCTTCATTCATTGGAAAGCAACTCAATGGTTTTTCTATTACCTGGTGTTAAGTTCGATCTGGATCTGATTCAAAAGTACGACACTCGCGCACCTAGATATACCAGTTACCCGCCTGCTACAGAGTTAAGCGAAACATTCACTGAAACTGATTTTAAGGCCGCGATCGCCGCATCGAATCAACGCAAAACCCCTCTTTCTTTGTATTTCCATATCCCCTTCTGCCAAAGTGCTTGCTACTTTTGCGGCTGTAACACAGTAATTTCTAACAACAAGAATATTGCTAAACCTTACGTGGAGTCTTTGGTTCAAGACATTAAAAACACCGCAGCTTTAATCGATTCAGATAGAAAAGTGCTGCAAATCCACTGGGGAGGTGGTACTCCTAATTACTTGGAGCGTCACCAAGTAGAATTTTTATGGAAAAACATTAATCACTATTTCAACATCGATCCCCAAGCAGAAATCTCAATTGAGATTAATCCCCGCTATATCGATAAAAACTACATTTTCTTTCTGAGACAGATTGGATTTAACCGCATTAGTTTTGGCATTCAAGATTTTAATCGCCAAGTTCAAGTAGCTGTCAATCGTGTCCAGCCAGAAGAAATGCTTTTTGATGCCATGAGTTGGATCAAAGAAGCTAAGTTTGAAAGTGTGAACGTAGACTTAATTTATGGTTTACCTTATCAAACACGTGAAACATTTCAAGAAACGCTGAAAAAGACGATTGAATTAGATCCCGATCGAATTGTTGTCTTTAACTTTGCTTATGTGCCTTGGCTCAAACCGACACAAAAAAATATTCCTCAAGAGGCGCTACCCCCAGCGGAGGAAAAGTTAGAGATTCTGAAAATGACCATTGAAGAATTGACTAATAACCAATATTTATTTATTGGCATGGATCACTTTGCTAAAACTAATGACGAATTAGCGATCGCTCAACGTAATGGTACTCTCAAACGCAATTTTCAGGGCTACACTACCCACGCCGAGACAGAATTATTTGGTTTTGGTGCAACATCCATCAGTATGTTAGAAGATGCTTATGCTCAAAACCACAAGGAGTTAAAAGATTATTATCAGACATTGGCAGCAGGTAGTTTACCTGTTAGTAAAGGTATCAAACTCACTCAAAATGATATTATTAGACGGGATGTGATTATGGGTATTATGTCTCATTTTCAGCTTCATAAGCAAGATATTGAAAACAAATATAATATCATTTTTGATGAATATTTCTCTGAGGAACTAGAGGCGTTAAAACCACTAGAAGCCGATGGTCTAGTCAGTTTATCAAAAAATCAGATCCAGATTACCGACATCGGTAGATTGCTAGTAAGAAATATTGTCGTCATATTTGATACTCACACAAAAACGCGAGAGACAAAGTTCTCCCGCGCTATTTGATATTACTTCTGCAAGTCTTTACCACATATTATCCCCTCAATCTACCTTAAAAATAAAATTTGAGGGGATATTATTAAGACTATATTAATCCAATTTTATGCTTTAACTTATTTCGTGTGGTGGATGAAGTGCAGTGCAAGTGGGATACAGCACTTCCGGCAGCTATGAGGTACATCCTCAAAGCTGAAAGCTATATAGGAAAAGGCAAAAAGAAAAACTGTACTGTATTGCATAATAGCTGTCAGTGCTTTAACCCAAGTTTTTCTAGTCCTCTTCTAGAGGACTTGCACCATTAGACAGGGAATTCTATTCCCTGGCGGTCTGTATTGCATAATAGCTGTCAGTGCTGTAAGTAGTCAAAAGGCAATTGGAATAAAGTTGTTAAATAAAAATGTGCAACAACAATCTTGGTTAATTAATTATATAGATAATTAATGATGAGCTATGACGAAAAATCTCAAAGATTGAATGAAGAAATATTTTTAATACATCCCCAATAAGTTAGATACAAACTTTATGTCTTAGGGTAGAGATAAAAAATAAGAGATTGACTAATAAATTAATATTTAGTTTTGCAGACAAAAATCATGACTGTGATTGATTATATTATATTTATATGATAATAAATTATAGCTTAAATATACCAAAATTTTTGTTTGATATCTAAGATGTAAAATATGCTAAATTATCATCCAATCTATACAATCTGGATATAAATAATTTTGTATAACTTTTGGATTTAGCATTTACCCCATCTGGTAGAAAGAATTTGGAATTAGAGTTGATAACTTAGATATTAAGTGAGTGAGATTGTTGAGGCGGTTATGAGTATTATTGCTTGGATAGTTTTAGGACTTTTGGCAGGTGCCATTGCTAAAGCTATTTATCCTGGTTATCAAGGCGGCGGAATTCTCTCCACAATGATTTTGGGTATCATTGGTGCTTTCGTCGGTGGAAGTTTATTTACCTTGTTAAGAACAGGAACTCTGCAAATTACTGCGGCTGGTGCTGGTTTAACTCTTCCTGGTATTTTAGTGGCTGTGCTTGGTGCAATTGTTGCTATTTATCTGTGGGGATTAATCAGAAGAAGCAGCAATGTATAACCGCTGATTGGCAGTTATCAACCATGAGATAACTACTGTATTTTATTAAATCTTCTAGTTCACCAGTTTAAGAAGCTATAAAACATCAAATTAGCTCTATCTGGAAAAAGACTAAAAGATAAGTTGATTCATTCTGTAAAACCAAATTTTGGGAAGTGTAAATCTATGTTTTTTCACAAAAAAGAGCCTATTCATGCAGTTAACGTTAGTGAACCAAATCCTCGTTTTGCTCAGTTGCTTTTAGAGCAGTTTGGCGGAGCTACTGGAGAACTTAGCGCAGCACTTCAATATTGGGTTCAATCATTCCATGTCGAAAATGCTGGCATTAAAGACATGCTCCAAGACATTGCCATTGAGGAATTCAGCCATTTAGAAATGGTTGGTAAACTCATTGAGGCTCATACTAAAAATGTAGATCAAACAGAGGCTTATAAGAGTACTCTTTTTGCAGTCCGAGGAATTGGGCCTCATTTTCTAGATAGCCAAGGTAATGCTTGGACTGCAAGTTACTTGAATGAGGGTGGAGATGTAGTACGTGATTTAAGAGCTAACGTTGCAGCTGAAGCTGGCGCTCGTCAAACTTACGAAGAATTGATTAAGTTGGCAACCGACAAAGGAACCCAAGAGACTTTAGTGCATCTGTTAACACGAGAAATTTCTCATACTCAGATGTTTATGAAAGCTCTAGATTCACTAGGTAAGTTGACAGATCCATTCTTTGGTAATATTAAGCCAGATGAAACTGTTGCTCTTTATTACAACCTATCTACAAACGGAGATGGTAAGGATGAGCGCGGCCCTTGGAATTCTGAGCCAACATTCAAATACGTTGCTAACCCGCTAGAAAGCCACTCTTAATTGCATAGGTTGATTTTGAGCAGAGAGGTTTTTGGCAGATTCTGAACAACTCCCAATAATCTAGTGGACAAATAATATCATGTCCGCATAATTAGTTATGATTCCCAGAGTCATTGCACCCCACCCCCAGCCCCTCCCCGCTCTTCGGGAGGGGAGACAAAGCGCAGCTTTGGCGGGGTGGGGTTCTTGGGGTTTAGTAAGTAATCAAGCGGACATGATATAACCTACCTTCTTTAGAAAATGTTGGGCTGTTTAGCTATATTTAGCGAGCAAAAAAATACCGACTTTTCTTGGAAAAGTCGGTATTTTTTTTTAAGTATTTGGGTATTACACTCAATTTAAAATAGCTATAGCTATTAAATCTTCAGCCACACTGAAAAAGTTAGAGCGATCGCTGCTTCAATTTCTACCCCAACATTTCTGACTTCAGAAATTAATTCAACTCAAAATTAAAACTCAGAATCAGGAGATTAACTTGTGATTGTCAACGCTACGCCAAATGGTTGGGAAGTTATTTATCATCGTGCCCATGCTTTATTAGCAGCTGAACTAGCGGGACAATGGCGACGCAAAGATGCGCCAGTAAGGTTATATGAAACCATAGCTGCAATTTCTCATCATGATGATCTAGAAAAAGAGTGGGAAGAAGATACTCTAACTGAAGCGGGTGCGCCAAAGGACTTCATGCTCTCCTCAAATGACGATGTAGATGCAGGTGTCGATAAATTGGCTAATTTGGCAAAGAATGCCCTTTACCGTGGACGATGGGTAGCTCTATTAATTTCCATGCACATCAGCCGTTTAAATGAGTCAAGGCGGGGTAAGTCTTCAAAATTAGACAAACTTTTAGACGAGCAACTTCAAAATCAGCAACGTTGGCGCAAAGAATTGGGCATTAAAAAGGAGGAAGTTGATGTAGCCTATGCATTTATGCAATGGTGCGATCGCCTTTCTCTCATTTTATGTCAGCAAGAACTACCTGACGATGAACGGTTTTTAGAAATTAGCAAGGGCCCTGAAGGTGAGCGCTATGACATCATGCAGCGCAGTGATAACTTGGTTGTTGTCAAACCCTGGCCCTTCCAAAACGATAAATTCACGGTCAACGTCGAAGCCTGTGGCCTCTCCCAAGTGAAATTTGAGAGCAGCAGCAAATTAACTCAAGCGCTACAACAAGCCCCCATCAAGGTACTAGAGTGGACATTCGTTAAGAGTTAGATGCTATGAAGCTTACAGCTAGTAAAAAAACTAGGTTATGCGATCGCACTCTTCTATCAAATCCCTAATTATTGTTACAATGGCTATCTGAGTAACGACTGCTGATGAGATACCAGAAGTAGCGATCGCATTTAGTGCTAAGGGTGTGAGAGCAGTTTTAATTATTTTAACTTTTATCTAAAGATGTAGTTTTAAGACAGATTGTTACTACTTATGATAGTTCCTCTAAATCATTCCAATCAGTGAAAGTAAATATACTTAATAACTGAGGTTCAAAGCATGGACTCAACAGGTAAGGTTCAAACTGTGGACTCGTCCTGGTCTCTTCCACTGCCGTTGAAAGAGTATGCAATGAGCCGAGTAACTGTCTACTTTTATAGCGACAGCTGGGTTCCAATTAAATATTGTTCTTTGGAAAAGGCAATTTTGCTTCACCAAAAAGCAAGTTTAGAAGGCAAGGAAATTTTGTTATTTCCTGCTAATATAGACCCTAATCAATTCTCAAACTCTTTTAACTGAAATGCATTGAGGTAGACTATTTTTCAAACATCTTGGCAACAAATTAGTCAGCGATAGAGGCGTACATATATATGTACGCCTCTACTTGTAAATGGGAGTAAAAGGGACTGGAGATTAGGGATTAGGTTGCATTTGTGTTCTAAACCAACCCAGAACGCAGTGCGACAACTGCTGCTTGCACGCGATCGTCTACTGCTAATTTATTCATAATCCCTCGGACATGAGTTTTGATGGTGTTGGGACTGAGATAGAGTTTTTCGGCAATCTCCGGGTTGCTCAATCCATCTACCATCAGCTTTAATACTTCTAACTCGCGTCCAGATAAGTTGGCATTGTTGGTGGTGGGTGAAGGTGGTTTGAGATTATCAATCACTCGCCGCGCAATTTGGGGATCGAGATAGGCTGCACCATCAACTGCGGCTGCGATCGCACTTAACAATCGTTCCACACTTGCACCTTTGATACAATAGGCATCTGCACCGCTAGACAGTGCCGCAATAATTTCTGTCTCCGTTTGATGAGATGTCAGCATTACTACATGAGTTGCTGGTAGCGCCGCTTTAATTTGCTGTGTTGCGGCAATGCCATCCAATCGCGGCAACCCAATATCCATAACCACCAAATCAGGTTTAAGTTGCAGTGCGGCTTGAACTCCCAAATAACCATCTTCAGCTTGGCCAACAATCTCCAATTGAGGATGAGCCATTAACGATTGCTCTAATCCCAGTTGCATCATCGGATCATCTTCGACAATTAACACACGCAAGGGCGGAGCATTGACGGGTAAATTTAAGGGATAGTGAGCATCTAAAGACATTTTTATTAGTTATTAGTTAGGAGTTATTAGTTAGGAGTTAGGATTTGCTTTCAAGGTTAGGTATTCAGGTTTCCAATAAGTAGTTGAGGAACTTCTCAATTATTCAACTGACGTTTAGGGTTTTCAGGCAATCATATTGATTCTCAAACTAAATAAATTGGTCTAATTTGAAAAACCTACCAATCATAAACAAACCAGGGAGTCAGGAATTATTCATAACTCTTTAATTCCTCACTCCTCACTCCTAACTTCTAACTTTTTTATTCTTCCACGCGATAGCCTAACTCTGCTAAACTAATCCGCGACTGTCGCCATTTTGGCTGGACTTTCACAAACAATTCTAAGTAAACTTTACCAGCGATTAATTTTTGAATTTGTTCGCGGGCTTCACTACCAATTGCTTTGAGCATTGCTCCACCTTTGCCGATGAGTATGCCTTTTTGGGAATCACGCTCGACGTTGATAGTAGCAAGTACACGGGTAATGCTGGGAGTTTCTTCTACTAAGTCGATAGCGATCGCTACTGAATGGGGTACTTCTTCACGAGTCAACAATAAAATTTGTTCTCGGATTAATTCACCCATAATAAAGCGTTCTGGCTGGTCAGTTACCAAGTCTGGAGGATAATATAATGGCCCAATTTCTAAATGCTCAATTAATAATTCTTGAAGTTCTGGTAATCCTGTACTAGTCTTGGCCGAAAATTTCACGATTTCCCATTCATGAGACTGGGCCATTTGAGCGTAACTATCATCTAGAAACTGTGAATCAGTCGGTTGTTGGTCGGTTTTATTCACACCCAGAATTACTGGTGTTTTACTGCGACTGAGCAATTCAGCAATATAGCGATCGCCCGATCCACAAGCTACGGCTCCATCTACCACAAATAACACTACATCAACCGATTCAATGGCAATTTTGGCATTTTGCACCAATACTTCGCCCAATTGATGATGGGGCTTATGAATTCCTGGCGTATCTACAAATATTAACTGCGCTTCTGGTGTAGTTAATACACCGCGCAAACGGTTACGTGTCGTTTGTGCTACTGGTGATGTAATGGCAATTTTTTGTCCTACTAACTGATTCATCAAAGTAGATTTACCGACATTTGGACGACCAACAATGCCGATAAAACCTGATTTAAATTCAGGAGGAGCCTGGGGGATTGTGACTTCTCCCGGAAAAGAAAAGTTGTAATTTTCAATACTAGTCACCTTTGGCTCCACCCTCATATTTTCTAGCTGGGATAACTTGATTTTTTCTTAGACACAAAATAGGCATAAAATTACCCTGGCATTTTTAGGGATTGCTTTTGCCGAGGTTTAATCTACTACCGGCTCTACACTTATATTTTACAGCTGAGATAACCTTAGCTGTAGTATTCAGTAGTCAGAATAAATATTAAAAAAATTAAACTCTAAGTTTACCTCATTTCACCAGTAATCATACCAAACCCACATAAATTATGACTTCTAGCTCAGAATTTACTGAACTTTTAGACTTTGTTTTGTTTTTAGATGCAAAAGAAACATAAAATTACTTTGGCATTAATAGGGAAGACTTTTGCTTAAGTTTAATCTACTACTAACTTTGGCTTAAGTTTCATCGACTAATTAATATATACATTTGGATCAAAATGTCAATAAAAAATGTGGGAGAACCCAAACGCATAGGAATTCTGACGAGTGGAGGTGATTGTTCTGGCTTAAATGCTGTGATTAGGGCTGTAGTAAATTGTGCTGTAAATACTTACGGCTGGGAGGTTTTGGGAATCCGTCAAGCGACTCTAGGATTAATGGCGCGTCCGCCACAATTCACCAAGCTGGAAGTTGATCAAGTTGACTCATTGTTAACTGCGGGTGGCACAATGTTGGGGACGACCAATAAAGGCGACCCTTTTGCCTTTCCAATGGCGGATGGAAGTTTATGCGATCGCTCCGAAGAAATTATTGCAGGTTATCATGAACTAGGTTTAGACGCTTTGATTGGTATCGGTGGCGATGGTAGCTTGGCAATTTTGCGTCGCCTCGCTCAACAAGGTGGTATTAATCTAGTCGGTATTCCTAAAACCATTGATAACGATATTGGCGTTACTGAACACGCCATTGGTTTTGATACAGCAGTAAATATTGCCACAGAAGCACTAGATCGATTACATTTTACTGCTGCAAGTCATAGCCGAGTCATGATTTTGGAAGTGATGGGGCGTGATGCTGGACACATAGCAATAGCTGCGGGAATTGCAGGGGGAGCAAATGTAATTTTAATTCCCGAAATCCCTTATACAGTTGAGCATATTTGCCACAAAATCAAAGAACGCCAAGAGAAAGGCAAAAACTATTGTTTGATTATTGTTTCCGAAGCAGTTCGTACTCAAGATGGCGAAAATGTGACGATTACCAATCGCTTAGGTCAATCTCGATACGGTGGGATTGGCGAATATTTAGCCGATGAAATTATTCAGCACATCGGTGTAGAAACGCGAGTCACAGTTTTAGGACACATTCAACGGGGTGGAACTGCTTCACCACTAGATAGATTAGTTGCAACAGCCTTTGGCGTAGCAGCAGTTAATCTAATTGCCGAAGAGCGATACGATCGCATGGTGACATGGCAAAATCGCCAAGTATTAAGTGTACCAATTACAGAAGCGATCGCTCAATATAGTGCCGTCGATCCCAATGGTACTTTAGTTAAAACTGCTCGTGGTATGAGTATTTATTTGGGAGACTGAATTGAGTGCTGAGTGGTAAGTGAGGAGTGAGGAGTGAGGAGTTAAAAAACTCTAAACTCCCGATGACCAATGACTAACTAACAATTCCTAAAACAAACTCGCCTTCATTCACAGCTTGATTGGTTGCGACATCATAAACTAAGCCATCATGTTGAGCGCAGACATCAATTACAGTAGGTAGCTTACCTTCTTTATTAAAACTGAGAATTTGATAAAGTTTGTCTCCAGCTTTTACTGAAGTGCCTAATGGTATTCTCGATTGAATCATACCACCTGCGATCGCATAATATTTTTTCCGATTGCTGCTAGATACAAAAATCATTTCATGGGTTTTTGTATCACCTGATAAATCAGGCATTTGCAGTACGCTTTTTTGTGATAAATAACTTTTCACACCTCGTACACCTTTGGCGACTGAATCAGGGTTCATTTGCATTCCTGCTCCTAATTCTAGTGTCCAAGCTTCCACATCAAACTTGATATCTCTACCCAATTCTTTAAAACAAACTTCTAGCGCTAACCAAGGTTTGATAAAAGCTTCATCAAAAGCATCACCATCATATTTATCAAGTAATATTCCAAAATCAAGTAGGAAGTATTTTGCACTGTCTTCTCGATTTCGGAAGTAATAAACGTAGTCTAAAGCTTGATTTGTAGAACTATGTAAATCAATTAAGTAGTCTGCATCTAAACTCAGATTTTGTAGTTTATAGCCAAAAAACTCAGTGTAAGGCACACTACTGGGAGAATTAATTTTTTCTAAAATTTTGGCAAATTCTTGCTTAATTATAGTTAGATAATTTTGTCGAATGACCTCTAAATCAAGATGAAGTTGAGATTTAGTAAAAGCGACTAAATTATTAGCTTGTTTCTCGTAGTCCCAAAATATGCGATTCCAGTCTTTGGCTTCGTAAATACAGTAACGCCCAGGGGAAAAATGATGAGCGCGTTCATTCGTCCCCATTGGATTACAAACGGGAACTAACCAAATTTCTCCAGTTAAATCTGTATCATTTATTGTTAATAAAAACTCAATTAGCTGGTGAATAACGGCATTACCAGCAATTTCTGCACCGTGCAGATTAGATTGAATGTAAACCTTTTTACCAGGTTGAGCGCCAATGAATTTGTATATTTGTAAGTAGAGGCGATCGCCTGAAGCCATTTGACGTAATAAAATTGTTTCAATAACTGGCTGCATAAAAATTTGAATAAATTATGACTGTATCTGTACTAAATCAAAATCCACACAAACCCAAATCATACCAAGTATTTTCGTAAGGGAAGCAGTTGCAATTATTTGAGCTAGTGTGTCGCAGTACAGACGAAGCAACCTGAATGTTGCTTTTGCTCTGGGATACTACCAGATATAGAATTATTGAGTTATACAGCACTTCCGGCAGCTATGAGGTACATCCTCAAAGCTGAAAGCTATGATAGAAAAGGGCAAAAAGAAAAACTGTACTGTATTGCATAATAGCTGTCAGTGCTTTAACCCAAGTTTTTCTAGTCCTCTTCTAGAGGACTTGCACCATTAGACAGGGAATTCTATTCCCTGGCGGTCTGTATTGCATAATAGCTGTCAGTGCTGTATCCTTAATCGCTTCTAACTCATGTCGTCACTCAGTAATCTAGAACAAGACCGATACAATCTATCTGCCCCAGAAGTACTGGCCAATCCCTATCCTACTTACCGCCGTATTTTATTAGAAGATCCTGTTTACTGGAGTGATTTTTTTGGGGGCTGGTATCTAATGCGCTATAAAGATGTTGCCGCAGCTATGCAAGACAAACGGATTTCGGCCAAGCGTCCGCCTATTAGTAAAATACCAGAATCAGAGCAACAGAATATACTTCCCCTTCTGGAAACTCTATCAAAATGGATTCTATTTTGCGACCCCCCAGAACACACGCGTCTGCGTGCGTTGTTTAACAAGGCATTCACTCCTAGTATCATTAGCAGCATGGCAGAGCGAATTCAGACGCTAGTAGACGAACTAATTGATAGTGTCTATGAGCAGGGTAACATGAATATTATTCATGATTTAGCTTACCCAATGCCCGCGATCGTCATCGCCCAAATGCTGGGCGCAAAGTCCGAAGACTGGGAACAGTTTAAGAAATGGTCTGACGATTTGGCAAGATTTTTTGGCATGTTCCGCATGAAGCCAGAAATTTTGACTAGCGCTCAACAAAGTATTATTGAAATGACCGAATATTTCCGCCACATCCTTGAAGAACGTCGTTACAATCCCCAAGATGATCTCATGAGTAGCCTCATTTTTGCACAAGAAAAGGGAAATTCTCTGGATGACGACGAAATTTTATCCAATTGCGTTTTCTTAACTTTTGCGGGTCATGAAACTACCACCAACTTGATTGCTAACGGCTTACTTGCTTTACTCAAAAATCCTAGTCAAATGCAAAAGTTAAAGGATGACCCCTCGCTAATTACAACTACTGTAGAAGAGTTTTTGCGCTATGACAGCCCAGTACAACGTCAAGCCCGCATAGCAGTTACCAATCTCGAAATTGATGGCAAACAAATTAGCCAAGGGCAACGCCTATTTCTGGTAATTGGTGCTGCCAACCGTGACCCTGAGCAATTTTTAGACCCCGATAAATTAGACATTACACGCCCTGAAAACCCACACTTGGCATTTGGAAAAGGAACCCACTTTTGCCTCGGTGCATCTCTTGGCAGACTTGAAGCACAAATTGCCATTAATACCATTGTGCGCCGCCTTAGTAATCTCCACTTGGATACAGATCGAATTGAATGGCATCAAAATCCATCCTTGCGAGGTATGAAATCAATGCCTGTAGCTTTTAATCCCTAAAATGATCCCCTAGTGAGAGTAATGCAATGTCAGTGACTCCTCACGTTCCTGGTAAATTTCGCAAACGCTCATCCAAATGACTACGGTCTGCCAGAACCTTTAACAGCGTCCCGTGTGAGGTAAATTCTACAATACTGACCGAAGCAACAGGACATCCCAAACGAAAACGGAAGCGTCCCACATCAATCCCCAGTAAACTACACAGAATAATTCTAATAGTTGCCTTGTGCGACACAACTAAAACATTGCCACTACTGTAATTTTGCTTGATTTCTTCAATTACCTGCAAGGCGCGATAAGCAATTGTAACAGCCATTTCTCCACCACTGGGAGCATTCCAAGCCGGATCTGCTGACCAGCGAATATAATCATCGTGATATTCACGCATAATTACTTCTGGAGTTTTTCCTTCCCACAAGCCATAGTTAATTTCCTTCAAACCATCTCTGAGTTGTGGTTCTATTCCTATTGCTTCATACAACGGTTTTGCTGTCAATACAGTTCGCTGCATTGGACTACAAAATATTGCTGTCCAATCCTTAGAAGTATATGCATCAGCAAAAGCCTTTGCCATCTCCAACCCTTCTGGGGTAAGCTCTGAGTCTATAGAACCGCAAAAGGAGTTATTGCGGCTGCATTCTGTCTGTCCGTGACGGAGGAAATAAAGAGTTAGGCTCACGGTATATTCTCATTGATTGTGAATTTAAGAGCGCTAACAATCAGATGTAGCTGAAGATAGTTAATGCCCGTGCTATAGTACTATAATTTAATGATGTTTGGAATAATCTTCAGATTGAACAAAGTTATTACAGCTACGCCCGTCTTAGATATTACGCTACTCTGCTAATATCATCAGCAGTCATTCAGTTGGATTTATGTGCTGAGTGAAATAATTAATATAGTTTAGGTATATTTAAGTTTTAAATTAAATAAAATTTATTGAAAAGTGTAGAGACGTGATTAATTACGTCTCTACAAAAATTCTACCAATCAAGCTATACTCTATTCTTTAACCCCTGTCCAGAGAATATCAAAAGAGTTTAGCTTGGTTCTTTAACAATTCAAATTTTTCTGCAAAAATGGAATCCACCCCATTTATATCCCTAGATTTTCTGCAAAAAAATTATGAATTATTAGTCAATGTTTTTCTTGACATTATCTTTTACGTCTTCAATTCCGTGACGTACTTCGCTTTCAGCTTGCTTTGCTTTACCTTTAGCTTTATCTTCTGGATCTCCAGTGATATTTCCTAATGCTTCTTGGGCTTTACCTTCAACATTTTTAGCAGCAGCCTTTGCGCGATCTTCGATGCTCATTTTGATACTCCTAATTTTATTAAAAATTAATTTCAAAGCTATAAAATAACTTTGAAATCTTTTGTAATTACTTATCAAGAGTAGCTTAAAGTTTTTGCTAAAGCCTTCCACCACAAGGCATATTAAATAATTTGTAATTCGTAATTTGTAATTCGTAATTAAGAAAGGTAGTTGTAGTAAGCATTCTGGCTGTTGGTTGAATGTAAAATAAAATACGAAGAGTTTAGTTACCTATGCTAAAAGACATAGAACAAATGTCAATATGGTAATCCCTGCTTTTGACTGTTTAAATAAAAAAACCAGTTTCTATACGAAACTGGGTTAATAAAGTTATGGGGATGTTTTTTATTTAATCTAGAAAACCCATCAGGGTTTCAGAATTGTCAATCTCATTTGGTGCTATCGGACGATTACCGAATGTTGAATAGCTGTCAGAAATCACCAATGAACTTGAAGAAATTGGACGAATCCCAGAGAGGTTGATACTTTCAACGACTTGGAATGTATTAGCGCCAATTGGACGAATACCCATTGCGTTATAGGTTTCAACTACTTCTAACGTACTGGTGCTAACGGGACGCACCCCAGAAATTGAAAGGTGTTCAGCAACTTCTAAGTCGCTAGCGCCTATGGGACGAATTCCAGAAATGGCGAGTGTTCCAGAAGCTCCTACTGGCAGTTCATTAACTTCCTCGATTTTATCTGCATTCAAGCTCTGATCTTGTTGATTTTCAACTCCCTCTGTGGTTTCCCCTGGAGACTTGGCAGGCTTTTGCCGAGAACTGATTGCTTTGCCAGCGTTGCTAATAGTCATAAACGAACACCTCTGGTTTGTTAATTGAATTTTACAATAATTAAGGAAAGATGAAATTTTTTCCCATATATATTAGAGTTTAACCTTAAAAAACCTCACATAGATATAAGTATCTTTAAAACTGATACATAAGTAAATTTAAATTAATAATTTTTGTAACCAATTATTACTATTTATTTGTTCTATTAAGCCAGCTACAATGGATACAGGGCGGAATCGTCACCATGAGATAGGGTATTTACAGCAAAACTGTATGACAGAATTTTGTCTTCAAGCTCCCTTTAGTCCCACAGGCGATCAACCACAAGCGATCGCTAAGCTTTCTGCTAGTATCCAATCAGGCAATCGTTACCAAACTTTACTAGGAGCCACTGGAACTGGTAAGACATTTTCGGTAGCAGCAGTTATTGAGAAAATTGGCAAGCCTACTTTAGTACTGGCGCATAACAAAACCCTGGCTGCCCAACTTTGTAACGAGTTGCGGGATTTCTTCCCCAACAACGCAGTCGAGTATTTTGTCAGCTACTACGATTATTATCAGCCAGAAGCGTATATTCCCGTCACCGATACTTATATTGAAAAAACGGCGGCAATTAATGATGAAATAGATATGTTGCGACATTCAGCGACGCGATCGCTGTTTGAACGCCGTGATGTCATTGTCGTTGCTTCTATCAGCTGCATCTACGGCTTGGGAATGCCAGCAGAATATCTGAAAGCTGCCATCCCCCTTCAGATAGGTATGGAAGTAAATCAACGCCAAATTTTACGAGATTTGGCAAATGTTCAATATAGCCGTAACGACATCGAAATGGGTCGAGGAAAATTTCGCGTCCGTGGTGATGTCTTAGAAATTGGCCCAGCTTATGAAGACCGAATTATTCGCGTCGAATTCTTTGGTGATGAAATAGACGCGATTCGTTACATTGATCCAGTGACAGGGGAAATTCTCAAGAGTTTGGAAGCGGTGAATGTTTACCCAGCACGACACTTTGTCACCCCAGAAGAACGGTTAGAAGTAGCTTGTAATGATATTGCAGCCGAATTAAAACAGCAAAAACTAGACTTAGAACAAGCTGGGAAACTATTAGAAGCGCAACGCATAGATCAACGTACACGCTATGATCTAGAAATGCTGCGCGAGGTCGGTTACTGCAACGGTGTCGAGAATTATTCCCGTCACTTAGCAGGAAGACAAGCTGGAGAATCACCAGAATGTTTAATTGATTATTTTCCCAAAGATTGGCTACTAATTATCGATGAATCTCACGTTACAGTACCCCAAATTCGCGGTATGTATAACGGCGACCAAGCGAGAAAAAAAGTTTTAATTGAACATGGATTTCGGCTTCCTAGTGCTGCTGATAATCGTCCTTTGAAAGCCGAGGAATTTTGGCAAAAAGTAAATCAGTGTATCTTTGTTTCCGCAACTCCCGGAAATTGGGAAATAGAAGTTTCTGAAGATCATATAGTTGAGCAAGTAATTCGACCAACTGGGGTAGTTGATCCAGAAATTTCTGTGCGTCCTACCGAAGGACAAATTGATGATTTACTGGGAGAAATTAAAGATAGAGCCGATCGCCATGAACGAGTGTTAATTACCACATTAACCAAACGCATGGCGGAAGATTTAACCGAATATTTGCAAGACCACGGTATCAGGGTACGGTATTTACATTCCGAGATTACTTCTATTGAGCGGATTGAAATTTTGCAGAACTTGCGCGAGGGAAAATTTGATGTTTTAGTTGGTGTGAACTTGCTGCGGGAAGGTTTAGATTTACCCGAAGTTTCCTTAGTGGCAATTATGGATGCAGATAAAGAAGGTTTTTTGAGAACCGAGCGTTCCTTAATTCAAACTATTGGTAGAGCCGCGCGTCACATCCAGGGGCAAGCGATTTTGTATGCCGATAATATGACAGGTAGCATGATTAAAGCTATTGATGAAACAGATAGGCGGCGTGGGATTCAAACAGCACATAATCGATTGCATGGGATTACACCACAACCAATTGTGAAAAAATCAAGTAATGCGATTTTGGCTTTTTTAGATGTATCTCGGCGGTTAAATGCAACTGATTTGAAAGTTGTAGATGAACATCTAGATGAACTGCCATTAGAACAGATTCCAGGGTTGATTACTTTGTTGGAAGCGCAGATGAAAGAAGCGGCGAAGAAACTGGAATTTGAAGAGGCGGGGAAATTGCGCGATCGCATTAAACATCTGCGAGATAAAATGCTAGGACATTAACGTGAATCTTATGCTAACCAATATTCGCCTAATTAGTGTTCGAGAATATCACCAAATGGCGGAAATGGGTATTTTTCATCCTGAAGAACGCTTAGAATTAATCGCGGGACAAATTATCAGAATGTCAGCAAAAGGTACTGCTCACGAATCAGCGATTACCCGCACAGAAAGATTATTACGTCAACGTTTGGATGACAAAGTTTTATTAAGAATCCAATCACCAGTGCAACTTGATGATTATTCGGAACCAGAACCAGATATTTCAGTGGTGAAGCTGAATCCATTAGATTATGAGGATCACCATCCCAATGCTTCCGAAGTGTTTTTACTGATTGAAATAGCTGATTCCAGTCTCAAATATGATCGAGAGGTGAAAGCGATGGCTTCGCCAACGCCAAGGGCGAACGCATACTCTAAATCAGGGATTATTGAGTACTGGATTTTAGATGTCAATGGACGCAAGTTGTATATGTATCGTCTCCCTAGTCCAGACGGATATCACAGCGAGAGCATACTTGCAGAGGATGTGACAATTTCACCTTTATCTTTCCCTGATTGTGCGATCGCAATTCGGGAATTATTGCGGAAAGTCTAGGAGGCGATCGCCAGAAAGCATCTGCGAAATAAAATGCTAGAGCATTAGTGGTTGGTTAGGGTAGCAATTCGGTGGATGTAGAAATAGCGATGTCTACGACGGGCTACCCTTACGCTGATTTGTACTGCTAAGTGCAGTTTGAAACCGAAACTAGGGATTAGGATGCGTAGATGTGCCCAGATGAGGCGGCGTAGCCGAAAGCTTATCTATTGGTATCAAGTATTTATCTACCTTGACGTTATGCGTAGGGCAATTGCACTGAGATTGTTATTGATTGCCTTGAAATCGGGAACACTGTGATTGAGGGTGCTGCAAGGTTGTGAGCAATTGAACAAAACCCAAATCCATAATTATCTTTGGTTTCCACTACTATGCAAACAGTTGAAGTTGAGTATTCAGGTCAGATCCAAGTTAATGCAGGCAAAAATCCTAGAGAACTTTACGCTCACCAGAACGAGGCAATCAAAGCACTGGATCAAAAAAACAAGTCTCCATTTGAAGGCTTACTAGTTTTGCCTACGGGTGGTGGAAAAACTTTGATAGCGATTAATTGGTTACTACGTAACTTTATCGATAAGCGAAAAAAAGTTTTGTGGATCGCTCATCGGCATGAGTTACTTGACCAAGCCTTTGAGACGTTGAAATTTAGTGCCGATCCTTCATTGCTCAATAATGTCGAAAAGTTTAGATATCGTGTGATTTCCGGTCATCCTAAACATGATCGTCCTGTTAATATTCAACCAAGTGACGATATTATTATTGCTAGTAAAGATAGTCTAAATAGTGGATTAAACCACCTCCTCGACAATTGGGTTAAACATTCTGATGCAGTTCTATTAGTAGTTGATGAAGCACACCACGCAACAGCAAAAACTTATCGAAAACTAATTGACGACATCAAGCAAAACTTTAAAGATAGAGGCAAGGCAGATAGTTTTAGAATGTTGGGGTTGACAGCGACTCCATTCAGAACAGATAAAGGTGAACAAGGTCTACTTAAAAAAGTCTTTCCTGACGACATTATCTTTTCAGAACACTTAAGAACACTCATTACTAGAGGAATTCTTGCTGAACCAATTTTCGAGAACTTAGAAACAGAACTAGATTTTTATCGGGAATTGACCGATAAAGACATCAAAGCGATCGAAAATTTTGACAAGCTTCCCAAAAAAATTGCCGAAAAGATCGCAATGTCTAATATCCGTAACAAAGGGATTGTTGATCACTACGTTGATCATCAAGAGAAGTATAAACCACTATTAGTCTTTGCAGTTGATATTCAACACGCGATCGCATTAAATAGCTTATTTCAGAAACGAGGAATTAACTCTGATTTTGTAGCGTCAAAAATATCAGATGCAAATACAGGAGCTACAGTTTCTGTAAAAGAAAATTCTGAGAAAATCAAGCGATTTAGAAAAGGAGAGCTTGAAGTACTCATTAATGTAGAGATGTTAACTGAGGGAACCGATTTACCCAACGTTCAAACTGTTTTTCTGACTCGCCCAACTACTTCTACGATTCTAATGACACAGATGATAGGTAGAGCCTTACGTGGGAAGAAGGCAGGTGGTACAGAAAAAGCTTATGTTGTAAGCTTTATTGACAATTGGGAAGACAAGATTAACTGGGTCAATCCTGAGAAGTTGATTGTAGCAGAGGTAGAATTCCCTGACGATAAAGATATCGAGACAATGAAGAGAATTGCTCGACTTATATCTATTGAAAAGATTGAAGAATTTACCCGCATGATGGATGATTCTATCGATACTACTGACTGGGAAAAATTAGACTTTTTGAGACGAGTTCCCGTTGGAATTTATTGTTTCTCTATTCTTGAACCTTCTGAATCTGGTGAACCTCTATCTAGAAACTATGATGTACTTCTATATAATGATACTGAAGAGGCTTATGATAGTTTTGTCAATGATTTAGAGAGTGTATTTAAGAGCGTTGATATCGAAAACAGAGAGATATTAACTGACGAAGAACTTAAATATCTGCTGCAACTCACAAAGAAACTTTATTTTCCCGATCATTCATTCCTACTTGGCTATAGAGATGCTGATGTTGAGAACATTCTACGTTTCTACGCTCAAAAACAGATGGAGCCAGAATTTATTGCGTTTAGTGAACGTAGAAAGTGTGATTTGTCAATTGTAGCGAGGCATATATACGAAAATGATTTAACCCTTAGACAAGTAACTGAATATCTCACTTCTCTATGGAATGACACTAAATCCTTTTGGCAAGTTCTATTTGGATATAACTATCTGTATTTCAAGAAGCAAGTAGACATTGAAATTAATAAACTGCTCGGAGTGTACCCTGATCTGATAGTTACTCCACCAATCGTAATTCCTGACACAGTACCCCTAGAAAGTCTTTCACTCGTTGAAATTAGGGAGAGAGATCCAGCCGAGTATAGAGATATTAAGGATGCTGTGTTTGCTAAATATACAAATACAAAGGGATTTATTAACTGTGCTATGAGTGAGTTTAAGAGCCAGATGCGAAGGGATTTCCAAATTGATCACATCATACCGATGTCAAAAGGTGGTTTAACCACGCTAGATAATCTTCAAGTTTTATCTCGTAAAGCTCACACAGAAAAGACTCGGTTAGAAAACCTAAAAACTAGAATTTGAAGAAGCAGCAAAATTGCGCGATTGCATTAAACATTAGCAATATAAAATCCTGAAATATTACTGCTTAGTCAGGGTAGCAATCAAGAGAACGTCTTTTTCGCTATCCTAAATAAAGTGAATCATTAAAAGATCGCGCTAATGGTTGCTTTACCCGATCGCATTTTGATGAGTGCAGAAAAATATCTGGTTTGGGAACCCACCCAAGAGCAACGCTACGAGTATTGGGATGGCGAAGTTGTAGCGATGATCGGTGGTACACGCAATCATAATCAGGTTTGTCTAAATTTCTTTAAACTTCTAGATGATGCCCTAGCCGATGTCTACGACGGGCTACGCCTACGCACCTGTGAAGTATACATTGTAGATGTGAAGGTGCAGGTAGAACCAGGGCAAAAGTATTTTTATCCAGATGTGGTGGTAACTTGCGATGAGCGAGATACCGATCCACAATTGGTACAATTTCCCTGCTTAATTATTGAAGTGCTATCACCTTCAACTGAAGCAGCCGATAGGGGGAAAAAGTTTGCTAAATATCGCCAATCTCCAACCTTGCAAGAATATGTCTTAGTACAAGTAGCTCAACCGGTTGTAGAAGTGTTTCGGCGCAACGAACAGGGAAAATGGGTGCTGTCGGAGTATAATTTGGGCGATATATTGCGGCTGGAATCGGTAGATGTAGAAATTGCGTTGGCGAAGCCCGCCGAAGGCATCGCTGATTTGTACCGCCAAGTGCAGTTTGAAACTGAAGCAACCGAAAATTGACCTAATAGATAGTCAATTTTTGAATTTCATCCTATCTCCACAGATGCTTCGCATACAATGGTGAAAATTCTGAAGAAGTTGTAAATAATTACACTTCCTGAAAGGCTAATTTTGGATTAAACCAGTTGTCTTATGCAAAGTATTCCATATCAATATCGACTGCTGATTTTGTTTTTGCTGATGGGTTTGGTTGTAGCTGTAGACTACTGGCGTAATCCAACAAAACCGACAAAACTTCAGGAATACTCATTTTTAATAGTGTCCGGTTTAATCGGTGCTGGGTTTGGTATCGTTAACGATCAGATTACCTGTACTCTCTCACCCGCTTACTTTTATTACTTCAAAAATGTTCCTTATGGTTCTAATTTTCGCTGGGAAGTCAGTGAGGTTGGATTTCAGGCGGGGTTTTTTGCTGGTTTTTTAAGCTACGGCATATTTCTCTTGGTTAATCAGAGACGAAAGTTACCTTTGTCTTATCGTCAATTACTTAAAATGGCGCGGTATCCGATTATTTGGGCAATTGTAGTTGCTCAGATCACAGGATTCATATTCTATTATTTTCAATTTCCTTTCTTTGCCGATCAGATTATGCCAGTCGTTCAGCCACCAGAAGTTTCCAGATTTATGTTAGTTTGGGGAATCCATATTGGACTTTACATCGGTGCAATGTTAGGAATTGTGCATGGTGTAGTAAAGATTCGTCGAAGAGTGCCATATCTGTCACTATAAAGACTATATCCACCCTCGTAATTTTTTATGTACCTGCGCTAAATACCACATATAATCATCAATTTTGTAATTATCAGCAGCTTTCACTATATACTCCTGAGCTAAATCACGATTATTTTGAGCTTCGTAATATAATCCCAAGTAAAGATGACTGTAAAAATTTCCCTTTATCCCTTCTGATTCACCAATAGTTAAAACATCATCTGGTGTACAATTACCCGCATAAAAATCATATACGCGCTGCATAATACGTCGAGGGTCATTTTTCACAGTTAGTAGAGAATTACGCGCCTCTTCAACACCTAACAAACGAGCTATGCAGAGATATCGCCATACTGTTTCTTCTACATCTTGAGCATTTACAGTCAAATCTATTTCAAATTGTTCAGCGCCCTCAGCAAATCTTTCTGCATAATAATACGATAATCCCCGTTGCCAGAGATAGGGTTTAATACGGGCATCTAATTGCTCTGCTATATCAAAATCTTGAATAGATTCATCAATCTTGGCTAGTTGAAAGTTAACCATGCCTCGACGAATGTAAGCATTGGGATTTTTCGGCTGATTGCGAATGGTTTCGTTCCAGCGCTGGAGTTGATTTTCCAGAGAATTTGAAAAAAACATGAGTAACCAAGCCTATATGAGAATTAACTAGCAGATATCATCCTATGGAACATCTTAGATGAACAAAATAACACTATAGTCAAGCTCCTTTCTTCTCTAACTGGAAAATTATGGCATGATGCTTACTGCTTAAAGGTAAGTCCTACAATAAATCTCAAATATGAAACTGAGATCCATCCACGAGGTAGAAGAAACTACTTACAAAATTCCGTATTGTAGAATTGCTGTCTTAAAATCAGGAAAAAACGCTCGTGGTTCCCATTAGAGATAATAATCCGACAAAAATCACGCCTTATGTAACTTATGGACTGATTGCTGCCAATGTCCTCGCTTTTCTTTATGAAGCAAGTCTTCCCCCACAAGCATTAAATGGATTTTTACACCTTGCGGCTGTAGTTCCACGAGAACTTACTTTAAGCTTTGCTGGTATCTCTGTACATCAACCAGTACCAGAGTGGGCAACTTTGATTACTTCCCAATTTCTGCATGGGGGATTGTTGCACTTAGGCGGCAATATGTTGTTTCTCTGGATTTTTGGCAACAACGTTGAAGATAAGTTAGGTCATGCCAAATATTTACTGTTTTATTTATCTTGTGGTGTTTTGGCATCCTTGACTCAGTGGTTCTTCGCTCAAGATTCTAGCATTCCTTCTTTAGGTGCAAGTGGTGCGATCGCAGGTGTTATGGGTGCATACATTCTCCGCTTTCCCAACGCCGAAGTTCTTGGCGTTGTACCTTTAGGCTTTTTCTTCCCAACTTTCCGTGTCCCCGCATATTTCTTTTTAGGATTCTGGTTTCTCGAACAAGCCTTCTACGGACTTACCAGCCTGGAAGCACGTACCAACATCGGTATGGAAAGCGGTGGTATTGCCTACTGGGCCCATGCCGGCGGGTTTATCTTCGGGGCAATTCTCGGCCCACTATTGGGTTTATTTAGCGATAAATCCCAGGAAGAATCTTGGTATAAGTAATTTTTCACAGTATCTTTGTTACCCTCAATTATACTGATTAATTTAATAGGTGAAATTGTTTAACCTTCGCAACTGCTAGCCTGACAAGCTATATTGCAGTTAGTCAATAATTTAGGAAAAACACCTGTGTTTCCCCTCTACGATGAAAATCCGACGCGAATCACCCCGTATTTCACCTATGGGTTAATTGGCATGAATGTTTTAGTTTTTATTCACGAGGTGAGCCTGTCACGTGCACAATTGAGTCAGTTTTTCAGTGAGTATGCAGTAGTGCCTCAAGAGTTAACCACCAATTTAAATGGAGAGTGGATAACGTTATTTACGTCGCAATTTTTACATGGTGGTTGGTGGCACTTAATCTCAAATATGGTATTTCTCTGGGTTTTTGGCAATAATATTGAAGATCGATTAGGTCATGCCAAATATCTGATTTTTTATTTGGCGTGTGGTGCTTTAGCTGCCTTATGCCAATGGTTTATTGGGATGAATTCTGAGATTCCTTCCTTGGGGGCAAGTGGTGCAATTTCTGGGATTTTGGGCGCGTACATTATCCGCTTTCCCCACGCTCAAGTCATGACTTTAATATTTTTGGGGTTTTTCATCACCACAATCAGAGTTCCAGCACTAGTCATCATTGGGATTTTTGTCGTGCAAAATGTGATATCCGGTCTTGCTACCCTTCAAACAGCCGCTAATATGGCCGTGCAAACTGGTGGAGTTGCATATTGGGCGCACATCGGTGGTTTTGTATTTGGGGTAATTCTTGCTCCCTTATTTGGCTTGTTTCGACGCGACTAAATATAGCATTTCCTGAAACTCTGAGCAAAAAAATTGCTACCTTTCAATTCTCTGCGAGACGATTCTTTTTCAGAGACGCTAAAGCGAACGCCAACGCAAATCCGATAGTCTGCGTTAAAATTTACACATTTGAAACTATTAGTTTTTGTTGGCACTCGCTGAAACTTCTTCTGACTGTTCTACCTCAGATATAAATGTTGATGATTTTGCAACTTCTTCACGTGCAGAAACGATGATATCAGCACCATTAATAATTGCTCCCAATAACCCCAGTTCAGATTCAACCAATTGATCGATAGCTTCACCTAGCATATTCTCTTGCGTATAGTTTGGTCGCGCCACTAGTACGATCCCATCGCTGTAGGGTTGAATTAACAAAGGGTCATTGGATATGCTGAGGGGACTAGTATCTAAAATGACTAAATCAAAACGTTCGCGGACATCTTCTATCAGACGCCGCATTTCGCTGGATTCAAGAATAGCAGCGGATTGCCTTACTGGTCCAGGGCTGGGAAGAATGTATAAATTTTCAATATCAGGAACTAAACGAATACATTCACTCAAATTAGCGTAATAACGTAGGGGTTCAATAGTGGCTTCCGGGTCAGGGATTACTTTTAACGATGTACAACGGGAAGGCGATCGCAAATCTGTTTCGATAATTAAGGTTCTTTTACCGGCACGGGCGGAAGCAACACCCAAATTATAAGCACTTGCTGTTTTACCCTCTAGGCTACTGGTGCTAGTAATCAATACTACCTTTAAGTTTTTACCACCAATCCGGCGCATATTACTACGGAATTTCTCATAAAATTCTAAATAAGGAGAATCTTGGGAAAATACTACCGGTACAACATCTGGCTCCAAATCATCAACTGGCATTAAAGGCAATTCTCCCAACAGTGCCACTTCTCGTTGCTTGAGGCTCTCGCGAATATCCTCTCTGGTTTTGAAAGTCCCTTCCAGCGCTCCCAACAAAAATATCACCCCGCCACCAATCAATACACCTAAGAAACCACCTACAGCAAGGGTAATAGGCACACTCTTCGGAGGTTTGGGATCGACAGTGACTGCGGGGCGTCTGGCAATACTGAGGCTGCTAGTAGTTTCTGCCTCTGCGGTTTTCGCATCGGTTAGCTTCACCTGCATTTGGTCATAGATGGCTTTTTTGAGTCCAACCTCCTGTTCTAAACGCGATCGCTCTAATTGCTTATTGGGTATCAAAGCATACTCTCGCCGGAGTCGCGCTTCTAGTTGGATTTCTTGAGCTAGTTGTTGTTGCAGCGTCTCCCGTTGGGTTTGTAAAGACACCATTTGGTTTGCCAATTGCTGGCGTGTTGGATCTAAACTGCTTTGAGTGCGAATACCTGCAACGCTACCCTGAAGCGGAGCCGCCGTCCCACCACCACCTAAAACTTCAGCAGCACGTTGTTGTAGTAATTCCTCAGCAGCTTGTTTCTGACGCATTAACTGCACCATCGTTGGATGTTCCGGCCGCAAATCTTTTCTGAGTACAGCGATTTGCGATTCACTTTGATAAATTTGCGCTCGTAAGTTCCCAATAATTGGATCGGCACTCAAAGCAGAAGAAACATAAGCTTGTCCGACTGTTAAGCCTAACTTATTTTGTAAACTGCGAGCTTGACCATCAACCCCTGAAATAGTTAATTGAATTTGCCGTTGGAGATTTTGGCTGGCAGTAATGGCGCTTAACAAGCTGCCATTCTCTGCTGCTAAGATTGCTGTTCGCTCTACGCGATCGTACTGTTCTAACTTCTTTTCAGCAATTTGCAATTCCCGTTTAGCTTGTGGTGTGCGATCGTTAATCTTTTGAATAATTGCTTGTAATCGCCCAGTATTGATGTCACTACTCAACTTGATCATTGCTTGCATCAATTCCGTCAATACCTGTATGCCTCGTTTGGCGTCACTATCTACATATTTAAGTTCAAAGGTAGAAGATTCTAATTCTCCACTCTTAGCATTTTTTTTAGGTAGAGCAAGAGCAAGACTTGCACCGAGTTGTTTCGGTTTGACACCGACTTTCTCCGCCACACTTGCAATTATCTGGTTTGATAGTAAAACTTCCTCATTTAGTTCCTTCCCTTGCTGTTGGATTTCATTACCAGTTGCAGAGAAAGAAACTGGTGGTCCACTATAAGTAAGTGCCCCAGATGCTATATAGCTAGTAGGTGGCTCTGGTTGCATAGCTACCACAGTTGATCCGGCAACAACTAAACCAAAACTAGCTAGTCCAATCCACTTATATTTATCAAAAGCAATAAGATAGCGTTTAACAATTGGTGGGGTCATGGTCGCTTCGCTCCAATTCAAAATTTAAATATGACGCTCGCAGACTCGCTAACGCTGCGCTAACAAAATTCAAAATTTAGGAAGCACCAAACTAAAAGATAGTGGCTTTGATACAAGGATGCTATCAACTTCCTACTGTATATATCGGTTGATATCTTTAAGATTTTTCCATTAATAAATTAAAATATCAGTTAGAGATGTGGCTTCCTATACTCCAAACTATTTCTAGGTTTTATCTTTCTTTTAATGTTACTAATTCGAGCCACCACCGATATTGTCAAAAAACCGGAGAAAGGATTGAACATTGAAGAAAGGTTGGGTAATGGTGGTCAAGAAATTAGTAATTCTACCAATGAGGTTCCGACCAACAACAATAACATCATTATCTTGAAGTGCTACATTTTGCGACGCATCACCGCCTAGAGCTTTTTTAGCATCAAGTTTTTGGGTAACAGCTTTGCCTCGTTCCGAATCAAAGCGAACCAGAGCGATATCTCTCAGATTAGCAGTGTCTAGATTTACACCTCCCAAAGCATCTACAAATGTACTACCGTTAGGCAGTGCTTGAATGGAAAGACCACCAGCAGCGTAGTTTAAAACTCGGACTCTAATCTGTGGTGTGGCCAAGGATGAACGTGCTACCAAATTGCGGTCATAACCATCCTCATTACCAACTTCACGACGGGGTACGAGTATTGCATCTCCGTCTTGTAAGCGTAAATTCGGGATTGAACCGCCATTTTGCAATGCTGCGTATAAGTCAATAGTTTGTGAAATCACAGAACCATCGATTAACTTTCGCCGTACTTGCACCTGTCGCAGGTCTGCATTCAACGTTGAACCACCAGATGTTAGCAAAGCATCAGCAACGCGGGGTGTTGGTGAATTAATTGGATAAATTCCTGGTCGAAATATTTCTCCGCTAATGGTAACTTGAACTGGTCGCGTTCCTGCCAAAGATACTACCACGATTGGATCTGGGAAAAAGCGACTCAAGCCCAAACGAATTTTTTCTTGAGCTTCTTCCAAGGTTAAACCTTTTAATGACACCGTTCCCACTTGTGGCACGATGATGTTGCCTTCTGGACTAATTACAGCTTGAAAACTGAGGTCTTGACGCTGCGTTACTAAGGCTAAAACTATTATTGGATCGACTACATAACGATTTAAACCCAAGCGAATTTTTTCTTGAGCTTCTTCCAAAGTTAAACCTTGTAAAGAAATTGTTCCCAATAACGGCACCGCAATATTACCTTCTGGGTTGATTAAAGCTTGAAAGCTCAAATCTGGAAAGCGCTGAACCGAAACGCTAATTCCATCTCCTATGCCTAAACGGTATGGCCCAGGAGGACGCTGAAGCACAACACCAATTGCATCTCCTGGCCCCAAAAGGTAGCGGCTCAGTTGCGGGGAAATTTCTTCATTTGCGCCTAGAGGTGCAACTTCATTAACTGGCACAGGTGAGGGGAATTTCCCTGGTGATTGTCCTTGAGATGGAAAAGGCTGGGCAACAACAAGTTGGATAGGTGTTGTTAAGAAAACTCCTACTTGAAGACTGACAAAACACAGGGCGCTGAATCCACGCATATAATAACTGGCATCTATGAACATCGGTGTAGAAAATATTGATATAGAAATTAGTCGCGCCGAGTGGTTATTTTACTCTAAAAATGCCTTCAATGTCTCTTTTATCTAGAAGTATTTACCAAGAGAAAAAAAATAATTTTGCTCAATTTAATTTCTAACTTCATGTTGTTAACATCATTTTAGGTGAGTTTCAGTCTGAACACAATTTATAGACATACTCTTGATAAATCTCTGCACAAGGGCATCTATAACAGACTCTATAAAGGGCCTGCCATTAATGCAGCTTGCACTGTTTCCCCAATAGACTGGGCTAAAGACCAAGATGTTTCTACCTGCCCCAAAGGTTCCATTGGAATCAGAATGCTCACGCCAACCCAAGGAGTGCGTTGCTTGCGCCACTGTGCCAGTTGATCTGCCAAAAACCAGTGAAAAGGTGATGGATTTCCGCCGTCTGGCATCGCATACCATTGCAAAACAGCGAAGGTTTGCTGTGGTGTGGAGGCGCGAAAAAACCTAGCTTCTACTTTAGTTTCGACATTAGAAGCTAACTTTGCAGATGGTTTCACAGTAAATTCCGCAGAACGAGATTGAGCTATATCCCACTTTCCCCAGCGTGACCTTCCCCAGCCGTTAACGTCTGTCCACTCTACCTCTGGTTGATCCATAGGCCCATTTTGCGGCAACAAAAGCAGGATTGCTTGGGATTCGGAACCTTCTTTTTTAATTACCTGCAAAGACCAATTATGTTCGCCAATTTGCTGTTCTGCTTGTTCAATAGTTTGCCAACCAGGAAGGGTTAACCCAGTCTTGCGGATCTGTTTTAATTCGTGGAGGGTAGTAACAGCTGGCGGCTGTTTCCATTGCCAGTGTCCTGTCAGATATCCGGGAACCCCTGCCATTGCTAGCAGCAGTAGCAACAACAAAAGTGCTGCTACCTGAGTCAATTGGTTTTCCTTGAAAAATTTAGAGAAGGAAATCATCAGTAAAATTTGCAATACTTAGGCAGAATCTTACTTTATAAAATCACATTGTGAGTTCAGTAATATTTAGGACTTACGTATAAGTGATGAAAAATTAAGGGAGTGGAGAGTGAAAAATGGAGAACAGGGGAGAAGTTGCAGAAAATTTTCTCCTCTGCTCCTCTGCCCCTCTACCCAATGCCCAATGCCTCTAACTTTCTGCCTCTTGCTCAGTTTCTAGAGATGCTGAAAAATAGCTATTAATCCAATTCAGTAAGGGCACTAGTGACACCAGCATACAAGCAGAGTAAAGATCACCACCCCAACCATCATGCAGCCATTTAAAAGACGCTTCTTGACCCGTGCCGTGAAAGAAAGTAAGTAAAGTATTACGAATGATATTGGCAATAATACTAACGATCGCAGCAAGAGATAAAAACGATATAGTTGTCCGCCGTGAAGACAAAGCATCTGTCCAATAAAGCAGCATCAAGCCCACGTAGAGAGTTGTAAACAACATTTTCAGCCCTGCACAATAGGGAGCAACTTCTACAATCCGTCCTCCCACGTAAAGATTGATCTCATCTACGGTTACTTCCATCCCAAATTGATTCAGTATGAAACCTGCTGTGCCAGCGATGAAGCTTTGCAGAGGTAAGGTATAGGGAGCAATGAGATAGGGTAATGCTGTTGGGGTTGCTAAAAATACTAGTAGTAGAGGGAATCCTTGTAATCGCAAACCTGCTATTCCCTTAAACCACAAGCATAATCCGATTAATATCACGGGCAAGGAAAGGTTAACCCACTCTGTAACACCGCTAAGATAAAAAACTGCCCCTAATGGCAATAAAACAGCGCCTAAAGGATTGATGGTATCTGGCAAACGTCTCCACTTTTTCCGGTTCATCCAGCCCAGATAAGCCGCAAATGGTAGACCAATAATCCCGTGGCTGAAATATTCGTGTTCTGTACTGATATTTTTGTGCAGCCAACCATCCAACCAGTGTAACAATATTGGAGAATAAAGCAGCAGCAAAACGCCTAAAATAGCTAGATTTAACAAGCCTGATGCGTTTATATTTTTAACCTGTTGCTGGAGTGCCATGATTTTCAGTATTAGTCATTGGTCATTGGTCATTGGTTATTAGTCATTGCTTATTAGTCATTGGTCATTGGTCACTTGTACTGAGTTTCGACTGCGCGGTAATCGAGCGACTTGTGCCGAGCGAAGTCGAGGTAAGTCGAGATTCAACTACCGCGTAGTCGTTGGTGTAGACTCTCGTAGAGAAGTATTGGTCATTAGTTTTTAACAAAGGACAAAGGACAAATGACTATTGACAAAGGACAAATGTCTAATTTTTAGATGTACATTAAGTATGAATTAACTTCAGGCTACCACGCTGCCAAGGTCAGCAGGAGATAGATTATCTACCTGATAACTTGTTGAGACTGCATTGGCGATCGCTGCTACAACTTCTTTAACTTGGCTACTACTCAAACCAGGATACATCGGTAATGATAATATTTGCTTTGATAACTTTTCTGCTTGAGGAAAATCTCCCAGTTGATAGCCTAAGTTGGTGAATGCTGGCTGGAGATGACAAGGAATTGGATAGTGAATACCAGTTTGAATCCCCGCCGCCGTGAGTTTTTCCTGGAGTTGCTGGCGTTCTATTGGGCAAGAATCATCTACTTTAATCACATAAAGATGATAAACGTGTCCTGTATCACTTTGATTTTCTATAGGGATAATTCCAGCAGTTGCCAAGGGTGCTAGCTCATTATCATACTGCTGGGCAATAGTTAGGCGATCGCGATTCCACTGCGGCAAATATGGGAGTTTTTTGTGCAAAATTGCTGCTTGCAAAGTATCCAAGCGGCTATTCGTACCTGATTCAGTATGAAAATACTTTTGCGATGCACCATAATTTCGCAAGCGCACCATCTTTTGGGCTACATCTACATCTCGTGTCAGCAGCATTCCCCCATCCCCAAATGCTCCCAAATTTTTGCTGGGATAGAAACTAAAAGCTGCTGCTATTCCTACTGAACCAGCGTAATATCCGTCTCTTTGGGCGAGATGTGCTTGGGCGGCATCTTCAAAAATTAGGAGTTTGTAGGTATCGGCAAAGTTCACTAAATCGCGAGGTGATACCATCTGACCATAGAGATGCACAGGGATAATCGCTTTAGTCTGAGGCGTAATTGCCTTTGCTGCTTCTCTTAAATCAATTAAAGCAGTTTGGCGATCGCAATCTACCAAAATTGGCTTGGCGCCAGCACGTAGCACCCCAATTAAGGTGGCGATAAAGGTATTTGCGGGTAAAATCACTTCATCGCCAGTACCAATATTACACGCTTGTAACCCCAGAGCGATCGCATCTGTTCCTGATGCCACACCAACTCCATAAGCCGTACCAGATACTGCCGCAAATGCTGCTTCAAAATCTGAAAGTGCTTGTCCTAAAATAAAATCTCCCCGTTCCAATACAGATTGGATTGCATCTTGCAATTGCGTTTGAATTGGTTCATGTTGTAACTTTAGGTCTACAAATGGAACTCTAATAGTCATTTTATTCATTACCAGTCGTCCTCAAAAAATTGTTTCCTTACATGGAAAAAATAGAACCTATTGTACAATTTTCGGCATGAAATTGTC
Organism: Nostoc sp. EspVER01; assembly: GCF_034530635.1. Taxonomy (NCBI): domain Bacteria; kingdom Bacillati; phylum Cyanobacteriota; class Cyanophyceae; order Nostocales; family Nostocaceae; genus Nostoc; species Nostoc sp. EspVER01. The sequence continues at coordinate 35,272 of NZ_JAVRCS010000027.1, read as the reverse complement.
ATAGATTTAATCTATTGGATAAAGACTTAGATCAATTATTTAGTCGGTTATAGTTTTCAAAATCACGCCCTCTTAATTTGAGCGCCCGAAGTTGCCATGAGACTTCTCTCAAAATTCAAAAATTTCATAAACTGGGCTTTTCAATAATTTGGTAGTTTGCTAATCCGTAGAGATATGGTTGCCCTATTTAGGTCATCCTGCACTAGGATTATCATCTCTGGGTGCTAACTGTTCTCAGTAAAATGTCTATATTTAATTACACCAATATCTATTTTTTTAAGTAAATTTACTTTGAATGTTACAGTCAAAATTTTCCCTTATATACATAAATAATCACAGCCCCTTTGTATTGTATCCTTAGCATTAGCTTACCCTGACGGAATTCAAATCTAACGCAGTCTGCTTGCAAAATCTCAAGCAATAAAGACTACATCAGTGCTAGATAAAGAACATTCAGCACCAGTAACTAGTAACTAGCAGACACCATATCTTGGCTTAATGCAAGGGAGAAAAAATTTTTGCCCTAAATTTGTTTGTCAGAGGCAAAATTAGGGAATGCTTAAAAATAGCAATTGATAACCTAGAAATAGGACTTGGATCAATTACACAATAGAGAAATTATTAAGGTAGCAGTGGCAATGATAGAGCCTGAAAACAAATTATTTGCCCTAAAGGATGGTTGGGATTCTCATGAATCAAGAGAACAGCAACGCCTCAAAGCTTTGTCCGATTTAGGTTTGCGGCAACCAGAAACGATTCCGGTTTTTGAAGAAGCCACACAGACTGCTGCCCACTTTTTGGAAGCACCAATTTCGATATTGGGATTTGTGGATCAAGAACGCCATTGGTTCAAATCGGCGATAGGCTTATCTAGACTAGGACTAATGAATCATTTGGCACAAAGCCGCCAACTACTACGCCGGGAATCATTTTGCACTCAGGTAGTAGATAACTTTCAAGTATTTGTAATTAATGATACGCATAAACTTACCGATCCTGTACTTGCTGGCAGCAAGTTAGTGCAAGATTATGGTATTCGTGCTTACTTAGGAGCGCCATTAATTGATGCTGAGGGACATTGTTTAGGTGCATTAGCGGTGATGGATTTAGTCCCGCGCAATTTTACAACGCGAGATATTGAGTTTTTACAAATCATTGCTCGTTGGAGCATGAGTGAATTTGAACGTAATAGACTCCTGCAAGGCAAACTCGAATCAAGCGCTGCCAAAAACGTTCCGATGTTTTCACTGAATGAGGAACGTAACACTGAGATTAAAATTACTGCATCCACAGATAGCGACTCTGTTTCTACTAAGCAACTGAAGCTAGAACTTTTGAGTCAGCTAACTCAGGAGTTACGCACGCCCTTAACATCTGTACTCGGTATGGCTAGTGTTTTAGGACGTGAGATTTATGGGCCTTTGACGACTAAGCAGAGAGAATATTTAGAAATTATCCAACACAGTGGTCGGTATTTACTTTCCCTAGTAAACGAAATTACCGAACTAGGAGCGATGGATGAAAACTCAACTGTGCTAAATTTAGCTCCCGTGGATATTGAAATGCTATGCCAACAAGCTATCAATACCCTAGAAGAAGTAGCTAATCGCCGCGAGCAAGATATTCGCCTGTCTATAGAACCGGGACGCAATCGCATTTGGCCTTTAGATAAAGACAAGGTGCGGCAAATGCTTTATCATCTGGTTTTCAGTGTGATTCAACTTTCGGCTACAGGTAGCATTGTTCGCATTCATGTTTCTTACAAAGAAGATGCGCTTAACATTACTATTTGGGTTTCCCATCCCTGGTTAGGCGATGGCATAACAGAGGTCGATCCTTACTTCCGTCTCAATTCTTTGTCGCTGCTGGAGCTTACAGGTGAGGTCGCAACTTACAATACTCATACAGAAAGACAAGAACAACTAGATACTTTATCAGTAGCAGTGGAAAATTCCAAAAACTTGAGTGATTCCCACTCAAATTTCTTTGCTACTAGTTCAGGTATAAATTTAGCTAAATCACATGGAAGTCTTTCTCGTGAAAGCTTAGGTCTATTACTAAGCTGTCAACTGGCAGAATTACATGGTGGACATATTTTGATTCAAGGTTCACCAGAATCAGGATATCGTTATGTGCTTTCTTTGCCACTGCAACTAGCGACTTCCTCACAAGCAATTAGCGATGTCTAATCGTGGGGATTGGGGAAGGTGGGGCCCCCTCTGGGGATAAGGGGTAATGGAGATTGGGAAAGACGTATTTTCTATCTAGATTTGATTAATTCTCTGTGTGCTTTTGCGCTTACCTATACCTTTAAATTTCAACCCTCAATTCACCACCATTTTACATTAAGCTGTACTAAGTATATGAAGAACTATCTTAACTTCCTATTGGCTGATGGCTAGGAATAAAAGCGCCATCACGCGATGGGCAATTTCTGTTATTACCTTTTTATAGCTATAGGCATTATGATCGATTCCAAGTTCTGCGTCGGCAGGCTAATCGATCGCAATGTTTTTTATGAATTTAGTCTGGCAACGATTTACTCTATCAACTTTACCGCTCAAAGAATATCTTGCTACCAGTTATGTACACCGCTCTCTGGTGGGATTGCTAAGTTCTTGGCGGCAAACTAGCGTCTTGCTTCAATGGGGAGATGCGATCGCAGCAGCTTTACTCAGCTTAATATATGCTCTAGCACCTTTTGCTTCCAGTACGTTGGTGGGTTTGTTGCTGGTGGCTTGTGTCGGATTTTGGCTGTTGTTGACTTTATCAGATGAAGTAACAACAGCAAATGTCTCGTCAGTCACTCCCATTCACCTGCTAGTACTGCTCTACTGGGGAGTTGCCGCAATTGCAACAGCATTATCACCAGTCAAAAAGGCAGCACTTAACGACTTGGGAACGTTGACCTTGTATTTGCTACTATTTGCCCTTTGTGCCAGGGTATTAAGGTCGCCTCGCCTCCGTTCTTGGATTATCATCCTTTATCTACATGTATCGTTAATTGTTAGTGTATACGGGTTGCGCCAATGGTTTTTTGGAGCCACAGCATTGGCAACTTGGGTTGATCCAGAATCTCCGATGTCTAAGACTACAAGAGTCTATAGTTATTTAGGCAATCCCAACTTATTGGCTGGATACCTCCTACCAGCAGTAATTTTTAGTTTAGTGGCAATTTTTGCATGGCAAAGCTGGCCTAAAAAAGCTCTTGCATTAACGATGCTAATTGTCAATAGTTCCTGCCTGATTCTGACTTTTAGTCGTGGCGGTTGGATTGGACTAGTGGTGGCAGTTTTAGCTGTGATGGCATTGCTAGTTTATTGGAAAAGCGTAGAAATGCCTCGTTTTTGGCGTACTTGGTCAATACCGATTGTGTTAGGAGGTTTAATCGGCGTATTGGTGCTAGCAGTGATATTTGTAGAGCCAGTGCGGCTGCGAGTCTTTAGTATTTTTGCCGACCGTAAAGATAGCAGTAATAATTTTCGCCGAAATGTGTGGGATGCTGTATTTGAAATGATTCGCGATCGCCCGATTTTCGGCATTGGGCCTGGTCACAACTCTTTTAATAAAGTTTATCCCCTCTACCAACGCCCTCGTTACACTGCTTTGAGCGCCTATTCGATATTGTTTGAAGTGACTGTAGAAACTGGCTTTGTTGGTTTAGCCTGCTTTCTTTGGCTATTAATTGTCACATTTAATACTGCACTTTTACAAATGCGACGATTGCGACAAATCAGAAGTGTAGAGGGATTTTGGTTAATTGGAGCGATCGCTATTTTGTTGGGTATGCTAGCTCACGGTACCGTAGATACTGTCTGGTATCGTCCTGAAGTCAATACTCTCTGGTGGCTGATCGTTGCCTTAATTGCAAGCTACTGGACACCTTTAGCTCAAAACCAGACAAATACAACTAACTCAGAACCAGCAGTAAATTAACATAAATAAATTGTCAGTTGTTTTCTTACCGAACAACTGACAACTTTTGAATTTTCCATAAATAAACTTTGAATTGTCTAATCTCTGTAGTTAGTGGCACTTGGGGCATTAGGGTCACGATAAGCTACAGGTTCGCGATCGTTCTTTTTGCCAACCAACCCGCCTAGACCCAATAAACCAAGCAATCCTAGCCAACCCCAATCAAAATCGTTGCGATCGTCAGTAGTCGTTGTTGGAGCAGTAGTAGTGGCTCCAGTGTCATTAGTTGTTTGAGCTTGTGCAGATAGAGTTAAAGGTAAAATTCCCATACTCAAGGTGAGAATACCAGTGCCAACAGCGGTAATGAAATTACTTTTCATAATTTGTAAAAGTTCCTGATGCTATCCGAAGTCACTCACCACTGTATTGGTTCTCAACCTTAACAAAATCAATCTGCGGCTATAAACTAAACATTTTCATAACTCACGCTGTAGACATACAACATAGCTTTTACAGCAATACGTTTCTCACTCATTGTGGTAGTTTAGCAACACTGAATCCTCAATAACTTTTCATTGCCCGTTGAATGTCACGCTGGTCTTGGCGTCGTTTCAGGTCTTCTCGCTTATCGTGGAGCTTTTTACCTTTGCCAAGGGCTATACTGACTTTTAGCCAGCCTCGTTTGAGATACATTTTCAAAGGGATTAAAGTTAAACCCTGCTGTTCGACTTTGCCAATTAGCTTACGGAGTTCTTGACGATGCAATAGAAGCTTGCGTGTACGCCTTGGTTCATGATTAAAATATTGTCCACTAGCGTTGTAAGGCGAGATATGCACATTGATCAACCATGCTTCGCCATTGCGAAGCAAAGCATAGCCATCTTGGAGATTGACTTTCCCCGCACGAATCGACTTCACCTCTGTTCCTGTCAACTCAATTCCAGCTTCGTAAGTTTCTAGAATTTCATACAAATAACGGGCTTGACGGTTGTCGCAAATGACTTTGTAACCTTCGTTCTTGTCGCTCATTGATAATTTTGTGTGCTTTAAATGTACCTAAAAAATTATTTGGATTGGTTTGTAAATTATAGGGTGTATCTTAGAACCGCTATAAATGGTGAACTGTATATCACTAATTTAGCTTTTCTAAGTTCACAATTAAGGTTTTCTGGCAACTTTAAGTTAGCTGATACCGATTACCTCTAAGATTTCATAGAACAAGTTGCTTGAGCAACTTGTCTCACCAAGCCTGATTTTGTGCAGTTTCACAGATAGGACTTACACATCAAGTAGAGGTCATACCCTGTGGAAAGCCACTTCTTTACGAAAAACTTCGCGGTAACTTGCTTCTTTGCATTTAGATGAATTGCCCTCACTCCCTTTTTGCATAAATCCTGACAAATATGACGCTAATGAACATTCACTCTCCTTAATTGATGAGTTGTGACAAATTACAAAGCTCTTTATACCTCCTAAGCACAGGGAGTCTAAGGTGGTTAAACTTCGTTAACCTTCCTAATGATTTAAGATTTTCTTTATAAATAAACCCTGAGAGCAGTCATTAGCTGGTAATCCTGTCATAGTATGAAACATAAGAACACTATTATTGTCTGTGTTCAGTAACGGAGTACATAGAAGCAAATTTCTGAGTAAAAAAATGCTAGGGGTGTATTATCCATGCCCTTGACGATCCTTGTAGTGGATGATGATTTGGGCACTCGTCTGTCTGTTAGCGACTATCTTGAACTGTCTGGCTACTCAGTGATCACGGCTAATGACGGTCAAGAGGCTTTGTTTATGGTGGATGAGTATCATCCTGATTTGATTGTCACGGATATTGTTATGCCACGGATGAATGGCTATGAACTGGTGCGCCGGGTGCGTCAACAACCAGTGTTTCGTTTATTGCCTGTAATTTTATTAACGGCACGCATTAAAACCCAAGAAAGAATTCTGGGCTACCAGTCAGGGTGCGATTTATATTTGCCCAAGCCTTTTGAACTGGAAGAGTTAGCAGCAGCAATCCGCAATCTTTTGGAGCGATCGCAAATTATCCAATCAGAGTATCGTTTTTCTCATAAAGATAGTTTGGGCATTTCCGGTTTGACAAAAGCGGCGGATGCCCATAATTCTCTGTCCACTCAAATTCAGAAATCTCATCTGCACTCAGCCCTAACTCACAGAGAACAGGAAGTCTTAGAGTTATTGACTCATGGTCTTTCTAATGCCGAAATGGGTCATCAGCTACACCTGAGTCCTCGAACTGTGGAAAAGTACGTTAGCAGTTTATTGAGAAAAACCTCAACCAGCAACCGCGCGGAATTAGTCCGTTATGCGATGAAGCATGGTTTAGTGGAATAAAAGTTAGGAGTTAAAAGTGAGGAGTGAGGAATTAAAACTCCAAACTCCAAACTCATAACTCCTCACTCATAACTCCTAACTCTTCACTTTTAACTTTTGTGAGCAGACCTTCACAAGCATCGATGAGTAAATCAATAACCTGATTAAATCCTTCCTGACCACCGTAATAGGGATCTGGAACTTCCGTTAGAGTGTGTCGAGAACAAAACTCGCACATCAAACGCACTTTATGCTGATATTGCTTAGTTCGATCGAGAGTGAGGATGTTCTCATAATTTTCTTGATCCATCGCCAAAATCAAATCAAAGTCTTGAAAATCTGACCTTAGAAACTGTCGTGCTTGGCCACGCAGTTTAATTCCCAATTTAGTAGCAGCCGCAGCACTCATACGTCTGTCAGGTGGGCTACCAACGTGATAGCTAGATGTACCAGCAGAATCACAGAGAATGCGATCGCTCAAGCTAGCCTCTTCAATGAGATGATTCATGATATTTTCTGCCGATGGCGATCGGCAGATGTTACCTAAGCAGACAAACAGCAACTTGTAAGGCATAGATATACTTTGTCCTTTGTCAATAGTCATTTGTCCTTTGTCTAATGACTAATGACCAATGACCCTTATGGGTTCGCCAGTCACTCATGGGGGAAACCCCCAAGACCGCGCTGGCTCACTAATGACCAATGACTAAAATCCAGGTAACTCCAACCCACTGGTTAATTCTTCCATGCGTTCCCGCATTGTTGCTGTGGACTTGTTGTAGGCTTCTTTCATTGCCACTGTTACGAGATCGGAAAGTACTTCTGCACCTTCTGCTAAAGCATCTGGAGAAATTTCTACCCGCTTGGGTTCTTGGTTTCCACTGACAATTACCTTCACCAGACCACCGCCAGATTCTCCTTGAATCTCCATTTGCTCCAATTCTTCTTGGAGTCGCTTTGCGCCTTCTTGAACTTGCTGCGCTTTCTTAAAAGCTTCGGCTAATTCTTTCATTTTTCCTAAGCCAAAGCCGAATCCCTGTCCTTTTCCTGTCATAATTATTAATACGCGTGTGCGTTGAATAACAAATCAAATTCAATTATAGATGCGGTAAGTAATTTGACTCTTTTTTTACCAATAATTAATGCGTTATGGGTTGGGAGTAGGGAGTAGGGTATTGAACATTGGTTATTAATTCTTTTACCTCATCTCCCAATTCCCCATTCCCCATTCCCCATTCTTTATCCACAAGCACCTTGAAACTCTCCGAGCATTTTGACTTCTGGCTCTAAATTAATAGACCAACGTTCTTGTACTTGATGTTGGATGTGGCGAATGAGACAGAAGATATCACTAGCTTTTGCTCCACCACGATTAACGATAAAATTAGCATGTAGTAGTGCTACTTGTGCTCCACCAATTTGGTAGCCTTTCAGACCAGTTTGTTCAATTAACCAGCCAGCACTGTAAGGTTTGGGATTGCGAAATACACTGCCACAACTGGGGAAGTTGTATGGTTGAGTGCTTAACCGATGCTTTTTGTGTTCTTTGGTAATTGCCACAACTTTTGCTGGGTCTGCACCTGGCGCGAGTTGTAAGGTAGCTTGGGTGACTATGCGATCGCCACCTTGCAATAATGAAGTCCGGTAGCTATAACCTAACTGTTCCGGGGTAAGAGTTTCCAGCGTACCATCGGGTGAAAGTACCTCAGCACTAACTAACATATCTGCGATACAGCTATTATGTGCCCCTGCGTTCATCACCACGGCACCTCCTGCTGTTCCGGGGATACCAACAGCCCACTCCAATCCTTGCCACCCTAATTCTGCTGCCGCCCATGCCAAGCTGGGAATTGATTCTCCGGCAGCAACGGTTAATTGACCGGTTTGGGGGTCAAAGTGGTTAAAGCGGAGATGACGAGTAGCAATAACTAAGCCTGATATACCACCATCGCTTACCAGCAAGTTAGAACCTGCTCCCAGTGTTGTCACCTTTAAATTACGTTCTTTTGCGTACTTAAGACTTGCTTGCAGTGCTTCTAAGTTTCGTGGGGCAACGTATAAATCAGCTGCTCCCCCAACTCTATAGGAAGTAAACGCTGACAAAGAAGCCTGGGACTTGATTGCACAATCAGTACTGGGTAAGTAAATTACTTCACTCTCCACTGAATTAGCTCTTTGTTGTTTCTTTGTATTCAAAGCAGAAACTGTGCAGACTTTTCCAGCTGCCTGGGAAATGGTCATCTTTACTTTTTTTGGTAAAATTTTTACATTAATTTACCGTAAAGATACGGTAATCGAATTCACAGATGAAACCGTTGCTAGAGGGGCGCTTTGCTCGGAAATAAAACTTCGCAAAGTCTCCACTTAGGATGTGGCTTTAGCCGGCTCACAAAGTGTCGTAATTATTTCAGGAATCACCTGGTTCAAATTTCCAGCCCCTAAAAACAGTGCCAAGTCTCCTGGGCGTAGTGTTTCTAGCAAGTACTCACACACTGCGGGTAAAGTTGGTTGATAAACGACAGGAGAATGCTGTTTAGCAATTTCCGCCGTTAGACGTTCACCACTAATTTGCCCTAAATTAGGTTCGCCTGCACTGTAAATATCAGTCAGCACCACCAAATCAGCATGGGTAAAAGACTCGGCAAATTCTTCTAAAAAGGTCAGTGTCCGGCTATAGCGATGAGGTTGGAAGATGGCAACCACTCTTTGCCCTGGTCTTGCCTGTAAACGTGCTGCGGCGAGAGTAACGCGAATCTCGCTCGGGTGATGAGCATAGTCATCAATGAAGGTAATGCCATTGACTTCACCTCGGAACTCAAAGCGTCGTCTTGCTCCTTCAAAGGTGGCGATACCTTTGGCAATTGCTCCAAATTCTAAGCCCAAAGCGCGACCAACAGCCACTGCCGCTAAAGCATTGCTGAGATTATGCCGACTGAGCAAGCGCAACGTCAACACGCCCAAAGCTTTGCCTCTTTCCCAAACCAAAGCTGTGGTACCATCAGCACGATAATCAATATTGGTGACGGTGTAATCAGCGTCGGTATCTGAGTGTAAGCTGTAGCTGATTGTGGGTTGTAAGCGATCGCGCACTGTAGCACAGTCAATGCTACCTATCAACGTTTTACAACCCTTGGCAAATGTCTGGAAGGTGTCAATGACTTCTTCTAATGTATCGTAATGGTCAGGATGATCGAGTTCAATATTGGTAATGATGCCAATTTCGGGAGCGTGTTTTACCAGAGAACCATCTGATTCATCTGCTTCGGCCACCAAATATTGGCTTTGTCCCAATCGAGCATTACCGGACCAAGCATTGACTTCGCCACCGACTAAAATCGTTGGGTCTAGGCCTGCTTCTAGAAGCATATAGCCAATCATACTACTGGTTGTAGTTTTGCCGTGCGTTCCTGCTACTGCAATACTGTAATAATCGGCAATTAAAGCTGCTAGGACATCTGAACGATGTAAAACTGGACAACCTAATTCCAGAGCTGCTTTGTATTCTAAATTATTAGTGTTTATTGCTGTTGAACAAATGACTTGAGGCAGTTTTGACTTAGTATCAGTAGGTAATTCTTCCGGTGAATTTAATACTACTGAATCAGCCAATACCTGAGGCTGAAAGAATTCGAGATTGCTTGCCTCTTGTTTGCCGAAAATATGAGCACCGATAGATTCCAACTTGTGCGTAATGTGGTTAGGACGAAGATCCGAACCTGACACTGGAAATTGACGCTTTGCAAGAACGTATGCCAGAGCAGACATACCTATGCCACCGATGCCAATGAAATGAAATGGTCTACCACTAAAATCTACAAAATTAGTCATTTATTGCTCCTCTTACACCACACCACACCATAATCACAAATGACACGCGTATCATAACAGGAATTTGATTTTTACCGTAACTACTCCTGTATCATGTTCATGTTTGATGCCCAAATGATGTTTCTGCTCTGGTTTTCCTGGTTGAGAATGATTTTACCTTGGTTGGAGGTTTTTGCGATTTCTGAACTGTTGTTAAGATTATTCTGAAAATTTTGGCCGCATCGGGAAAGAAATTCTTGTAATGTCAAATACATATTTTTGGCTACCTTACTGGAATTGGCTACATAATACATTGTTTAGTGAAACTAATTTGAAATTGCATCAAGTTTAGGCGTGAATTGAGTACAATAGTACATTGGTAATGAAACTATTTTTCAATTGCATATAACCCAGGCTGATCTGGATGCAGCAACTAGCAATTTTTGGTGGCACATTTGATCCAATTCATTGGGGACACCTGCTCGTAGCCGAGACAGCTTTGCATCAAGTCTCCCTTGAAAAGGTAATTTGGGTACCAACCCTAAATCCTCCTCACAAAGAAGCAGCTTTGTTTGAGCATCGTCTGCAAATGCTGCAATTAGCAATAAAAGATAACCCAGCATTTACTGTCTCACTAGTGGAGACTAATCGGTCTGGGACTTCTTATGCCATTAACACCCTGATTGACTTATCTGCTTGTTACCCAAATACTCACTGGTACTGGATTGTGGGCTTGGATACTTTCCAAACCTTACCCGGTTGGTACCGGGGACACGAATTAGCACAAATGTGTGATTGGTTAATCGCACCCCGACAGCTAGGTGGTGAGACTATAACTCAAAGCAAATTAATCTGCAAGCAAGTCGAGCAACAACTCAAGGAGGAGTCTGTGATCGTTCACTGGCAACTCTTGAATATACCTTTAGTAGGAGTTTCGTCAAGTCTAATTCGCAAATTTTGCCGCAAAGACCAGTCAATTCGTTATTTAGTCCCGGAATCGGTCAGATCATATATCACTAACAACAATCTCTACTCTTACAAATCTGAATAAATTATGTGTTTTTTTATTGATCTAACACTTTATGGTTAAAAGTGCCCCCCCCTTTGCGATATGATTGGGGTCAACGATATCAACATATAAGCATAAATACAGAGGGCAAGACACTGTGATTAGAGTTGCAATCAACGGTTTCGGGCGGATTGGACGTAACTTTGCGCGTTGCTGGGTGGGTAGAGAGAATAGTCGGATCGATCTTGTCGCTATTAATGACACTTCAGACCCTAGAACCAATGCTCACCTGCTAAAGTATGACTCAATGCTAGGCAAGATCAAAGGTGCTGAGATTAGTGCTGACGATAACTCTATCATCGTCAACGGTAAGACCATCAAGTGCGTATCCGATCGCAATCCCGAAAACTTGCCCTGGAAAGATTGGGGAATTGACCTAATTATCGAAGCAACCGGGGTATTTACTAGCAAAGAAGGAGCGCTCAAGCACGTAAATGCTGGAGCCAAGAAAGTCCTGATTACCGCTCCTGGTAAAAACGAGGATGGTACTTTTGTGGTTGGTGTGAATCATCATGACTATGACCACAACAAACACAACATTATCAGTAACGCTAGCTGTACTACCAACTGCTTGGCACCAATCGCCAAGGTGTTGAACGATAAGTTCGGCATCATCAAAGGTACGATGACCACCACCCACAGCTATACAGGCGATCAGCGCTTGCTAGACGCTTCTCACCGGGATTTGCGACGGGCGAGGGCCGCAGCGATAAACATTGTACCCACCTCTACTGGTGCAGCAAAAGCAGTGGCGCTGGTTATCCCAGACCTGAAAGGCAAGCTAAATGGTGTTGCCTTGCGCGTACCAACCCCGAACGTCTCAATGGTAGATTTCGTAGTTCAGGTTGAGAAGCGTACTATTACTGAAGAAGTTAACCAAGCTCTCAAAGATGCTGCCGAAGGCCCACTTAAAGGGATTTTGGACTACAGCGAACTAGAACTAGTATCTTCCGATTATCAAGGTAGTGATGCTTCTTCGATTGTCGATTCTAGCTTGACTTTGGTTATGGGCAATGACTTAGTAAAAGTTATGGCGTGGTATGACAATGAGTGGGGTTACAGCCAACGAGTCTTGGATTTGGCAGAGTTGGTAGCCGAGAAGTGGGTTTAATTAAACAGTGAGGAGTCAGGAGTGAGGAATAAGGAGGGAAGAGTTAACAGTGACGAATTAAAACTTCTAACTCATAACTCTTAACTATTGAAGTGTTGAAATCCCTGGCTAAGATTCAGAACTTGGTCAGGGAATTTTTTTTGCTCGTCGTGCAATATTACTGTCGATCCGGCTGTAATTCTGCCTGCGATCGCAGCACCTTGACCAAGATGTTGCACTAAAGCTGATGCTAATTCTTGTGGTAAACACAGTACTAATTCAAAGTCTTCGCCACCATATAGAGCATATTCTAGCGCTTGCTCTTGTGTCAGCCAATTGTCAAAAGCTGCTGGCATGGACATTTGTCTGCGTTCTAGGACAGCGCCAACCCCACTGGCGCGGCAAATTTGGATAATTGCATCTGCCAAACCATCGCTGCTATCCATACCAGCAATGAAGAGTTGGGAGTTAGGAGTTAAAATTTTCCAGAGGATTGGTAAGACATCTAATCGTGGCTGTGGGCGTTGATGTGCGCGGATTAGAGCCGTGCGTTCTGCATCTTTGAGGTTTTGTCCTAATTCGGGATGTAAGAGGAGTTCTAAGCCAGCGTGGGAGGCTCCATGAACGCTTGTAACGACGATCGCATCACCCACAATAGCAGCAGAACGGCGAATAATTTGACTAGGGTTAACTTGACCAAAAGCGGTAATTGACAGAGTAGTAACAGGCGATCGCACCACATCACCCCCAACAATTGGGGTATTGTATTTTTGCAGGCATTCTGTCATTCCCTGGTACAAACGTTCTATCCAACTAACTCTAAGTTCACCAGGGAGTCCCAACCCGACAGTGATTCCCAATGGAGAAGCGCCCATTGCTGCTAAATCTGATAAATTGGCAGCAGCAGCTCGCCAACCTGCATCTTCTGGGGAAGTGGTGAGGTTACTAAAATGCACACCATCAACCAGCACATCTGTAGTCACTACCAAAGATTGCCCTGGTGCAGTCTCAAGTACTGCTGCATCATCGCCGATAATTTCTGAAGGACAGAAGCGCTGTAATCTTTCTAAAATTCCTTGTTCACCAATGTCTTTTACTTGTTGAGAAGATAACTCACTGTTCACAATCGGTTTTTCGTGTTGCAAAATTACGAAGAAAACTGATGATTTGTTTTACTGTTTAAAATAAGGGTATCGTCTAGGAGCCAGTTGGGATGGTAACAACACCAGTAACCAGCATCACATTTGAGGAGTACTTAACCTATGATGATGGTAACGGTTCCCATTATGAACTGGTGGATGGAAAGCTAGAGCTAAGGAACCCACCAACTATTGAACATTTTCTGATTGCCAGTTTTTTGGATACTGCCTTGGAAGCAGAAATCAAACGTTGTAACTTTACTTGGCTGTGTTTTCGGGAAAGTGGGGTGAGAACGGGTAGAAATAAATCTAGGTTGACTGATTTGTGTGTAGTGACACTGGAGCAAGCTAGAGAATTGTTGAATGCTTCAGCAGTATTTGAGTCACCACCGTTACTAATTGTCGAAGTGGTCAGTCCTGAGTCGGTGAAACGGGACTATCGTTATAAACGCTCAGAATATGCGGTCTTAGAGGTTCCTGAATATTGGATTGTAGACCCACTAAAAGCAAAAATTTCGGTGTTACTACTGGAAGATGGATTTTACGAAGAAACAGTTTTTACAGCCACTGAGCAAATTGTATCACAGACTTTTCCAGAATTAGCTATTGCAGTTGATCGGGTGTTCACCGCCGGAAATCTGAATCAGGGGAGACGCGATTAATCGCGTCTGTACAAGAATTATTCTTCTCCTGTCCCCTGTGTCTTCTTATGCAGCTTGCGGTTCAACCAGATTTTCTATTCCCTGAACCACTTTTGCTGATTCGATTTTGTCACCAGCTTTCAGTTTATCCAAAACTTCTCTGCCTTCGGTAAGATAGCCGAAAACGGCATAACGACCATCCAAGAGGTTGCGTCCGGCGGGAGTGAGTTCTGGTTCAAAGAGAAAGAAGAAGAATTGCGAAGATCCACCATTTACTTCACTTTCAGGACGAGCCATCACTACTGCACCAAAGGCAGAAAAAGGTAGAACTGGCATATCAACGTAACGACCAGCTTCTTCTAGAGTAATGCCATAAGTAGGTGCTTTATCTCCTTGAACTAAGACTTCTAAGGGAATAGCACGATATTTGCCCGTTGTTGGATCAATGAAACCCACATCTTTCCCAGCAGGATCTCCAGTTTGGAGAAAGTAAGATTCTTCAGAACGGGTAAATTCTAAGCCATTATAAAAACCCCTCTGTACCAAATCTACAAAATTACCAGCAGTTACAGGAGCGCTGTAACCGTCTACTACAAGGGCCAAATCGCCTTTGTTGGTTTTAATTTCTACAGTGGCACGACCTTTAAGTTGTGGCAGGTTGCTGTACTCAGCAGGTACTTCAAAGGGGAATTGTTTCACCATTGACTCTTCTAGCTGAGTCACAAGATTCAGAAGTTTGCCTCTTTCTTGCAGAATTTGTTCTTTATCTTTGCTGTTCGCCAATTCCTGTAATTTACCCACCCCAGATTTCAACTCGGTAATCCAAGCTTCGGCTTGGGGTTGGCGTTCTGCGGGAACGCTTGTTAAGATTTGGGAAGGTTTATCGAGAATGCGGGATGCTTGGCTAATGTCTTTGGAAATAGCACCCCAACGTCGATTCGCCCGCAGTTGGGCAGAGATGTCCTCTAAACTGCCTTGTAGTTGCCGCACAGGTTTGTTATCTATCGGGAGTGCATACCGCAACAAAGCCTTTCCGTCGGTAATTGCATTGCCGGCTGGCAGTGCGGCGCTACTGGAGGGAGTCCACCCAGCTGTAGTTATGCCTAAAAATATTGTTACCAGCAGTATTGCCATTAGGCTGTTCTTCAGCCAGGATTTTAATAAGTTAAGCATGGGATAACTCAAATGCAGCAGTGAATTGTTGACTGGACGTAACCCATAAATAATCTTCCCACGTTAGGTGATGAGTGGAGCAGAGGTCTAGGGCAGAGTAAAAATGACTAATGACAATGACAACTAAACTAATGACAAATGCCCAATGACGACCCTAGAAGGGTACAATAAATGCCGATTGTCTTCCAAAATTTGAAAGTTTCATGATCTCCAGTAACGACTTTCGACCCGGTGTTTCAATTGTATTGGATGGGTCTGTATGGCGAGTGCTTGAATTCCTACACGTCAAGCCAGGTAAAGGTTCAGCCTTTGTACGCACTAAGCTAAAAAATGTCCAAAGTGGGAGCGTTATGGAAAAAACGTTCCGCGCAGGGGAAACAGTGCCGCAAGCTACTTTAGAAAAAAGCACGATGCAGCATACCTATAAAGAAGGCGATGAGTTTGTCTTTATGGATATGGAAACCTACGAAGAAGGCAGATTGACTCGTGAGCAAATTGGCGATCGCGTCAAGTACCTGAAGGAAGGTATGGAAGCTGAAGTTATTAAATGGGGTGAGCAGGTTCTAGGAGTAGAGTTACCTAAGTCTGTAGTTCTGGAAATTGTCCAAACAGATCCAGGTTTAAAAGGTGACACTGCCACAGGTGGCTCAAAACCAGCAACTCTGGAAACTGGTGCAATTGTGATGGTTCCTTTGTTTATTTCTCAAGGAGAACGCATCAAAGTTGATACCCAGGAAGATAAATATATCAGCAGGGAATAACTTTCATCTCTACGGAAATGCAAGTCTCGATTTAAATCCCTACATAGGGATTAATTCCCTGCCACACTTAAAATGCTAATTTACGGATAGGTCGAGGTAATAAAAACTGTGCCATTGGACTTTAATGAAATCCGCCAACTTCTGGCAACTATCGCACAAACAGATATTGCAGAAGTCATACTCAAAAGCGATGACTTTGAGCTAACAGTCCGTAAGGCTGTGAGCATTAGCAATCAGATGTTGTCGTTAGGTCAAGGGACTTTAGGCGGTGTGGTAGGTTCAGGCTTGACATCGGGTTCATCTGGAGGAAACCAGATGAGCGGAAGTCAGGTAACGGAGGTGTCCACATCTCGTGTATTTGAGAATACTGGAACTAGCACACAAATGCAGTTATCAGTAAATCCTCCCTCAACCATTGACCAGAGATTAGTAGAAGTGCCTTCCCCAATGGTAGGAACGTTTTATCGCGCTCCTGCGCCTGGGGAAGCGGCATTTGTGGAAGTGGGCGATCGCGTCCGCAAGGGTCAAACAGTCTGTATCATTGAAGCCATGAAGCTGATGAATGAAATCGAAGCCGAAGTCTCTGGACAGGTGATGGAAATTCTTCTCCAAAATGGCGACGCTGTAGAATATGGTCAACCTTTGATGCGAATTAACCCCGATTAAGTATTAATGTATATATGATGTGAGTCATTGTTAAAATTTTCTTTCCTTGCGGGTTAACCCTGATGAAACAAACGTTGCCTTTACCACCAGAAGTGGTGCAACAAGTAGCTGAATACTTCAGCCTGTTAAGTGAGCCAATGCGCCTGCGGCTGTTACACTTATTACGGGATGAAGAAAAATGCGTGCAAGAGTTGGTAGAGGCAACACAGACTTCTCAGGCAAATGTTTCAAAACACCTGAAGGTAATGTGGCAAGCAGGTATTCTTAGCCGCCGCAGTGAAGGAACTTGCGCCTATTACCGGGTGGAAGATCAAATGATTTTTGATTTGTGTAATCGGGTTTGCGATCGCCTCGCCACAAGGTTGGAGCAGCAAGCCCGTAATTTTCGTGTGTTAAATAGTAAACGGTAAGTTTAAGAGAGTTATGAGTTATGAGTTATGAGTTAAAACTCCTCACTCCTAACTTCTAACTCCTAACTTTTTTAAAGGGGATAATCTTTCTGAAACTGTTCGCGAGTTAGCGGTTGTTGTAACTCTACACCCTCACCGCCTAAAACATCTAAGGGTTTGCCGTTCACGTCAATGTACACTTTGGCTTTGGGATTTAAAGTTGTGGCAGTGTAAACAACTTGTCCTACGCGGCCCATCATTGAGGTGCTACCGCCACCGCTGGTAAAATCTTCAGATAAATTAACGTGAACCTCATTATTTTCTGCCTTCAGTCCCAATAGCTTGGTTCCTTTAGGGATGGTTGTCGAATCTGTCCCTTCTGTTGGGCCTGCTAACAAACTTTGGAAAGCTGCTTCTAAAGGCTGGTTGGGTCGAATAGAAGCGACTTTAACAGGCTGGGGAACCAAAGTAACATTTTTGTTGTTTGATCTTAGCCAATAAACGTTGGGGGTTTGCTCATTACCTGGCTGCCTAGTTGATGGCTGTGCTGACTGTTCAATGCGGCCAGAAGGGTTTGATGGTGTGGGAGTATTGCTGGATTGTGTGGTAAACCAAGCTACACCGCCACCCACCGCTACAACCGCTGCTGACACAGCTGCAATTACGCCTGAAGAAATACGATTAGATCCTTGTTGGTCTTTCATGTTCAAAACCTTCCTAACTGAGGGCTGATATGGTAGTTATGTGAGGAGCAGCCTGGTTAAAGACGATACTTATAAGTAGAGAGTTTCCCACAATCGAGAGGAGACTTGATGGCTTTTAATTCTGCAAGTCCCTAATCCAATTCTAGAATTTTTATTTCTAATCCGTCACCTGCCAGATTATGTAAATTTTTGGGAGTCGGGAGTAAAGAAGGGAATAGGTTACAGGTTACAGATTATTCCCTATAACCTGTCACCTCTTCCCTTATCCCAAGTCTCTATGCCCTATTGCTTCTGTAATCCATTGTTTGAGTATTTTTGTAACTTCATCAATGACTATTTCTTGAGATTTACGGGTGGCTCTTTCTACAACTTCAACTTTGCCATTAGCGATCGCGCGTCCGGTTACAATTCTATAAGGTATGCCAATCAAGTCCGCATCTTTAAATTTGACTCCCGCCCGTTCGTCGCGGTCATCTAGTAGGGTTTCAATTCCCGCTTGATTGAGTTCTGTGTAAAGTTTTTGGGCGATTTCGATTTGTTGAGCATCCTTTATGTTGGGAATTGTGACGATCGCGTGGTATGGTGCGATCGCAACTGGCCAAATAATCCCATCTTTATCGTAAGATTGCTCGACGGCAGCTTGTGCTAATCGTGACACACCTACACCAAAACAACCCATAAATAGCGGTTTTTCTTCACCCTGTTCATTGGTATAAGTTGCACCCATCGCTTGGGAATATTTAGTGCCTAATTGGAAGATGTGACCGGCTTCAATTCCACGAGCGCTTTGTAGGATTTGTTCTGGGTTGTGGATGGCGCGATCGCCTGGTTTGGACTTACGAATATCTACTATTCTATCTGGTAACTTAAATTGCTCACCCCAATTAGCACCAACTACGTGATAACCAGCTTCATTTGCGCCTGTAACAAAGTTTTTTAAATCAACGGCTGTTTGATCCACTAAGCGCAAAAACTTGGGATGAATCTGTTTATTAGCAGTAATATAATCATCTGCAATATCCGGCGCAATGTAGCCTAAAGGTAGAGATTTCGCTGTCCATGCTTGCTGGGCTTCTACATTTGGTACATTCAAACTAATAATAGTTTTAGCACCATATTCAGAAGCTAATTTGGTCAATTCATTTTGCAATTTGACTTCATTAACTTCCTGATCGCCTCGGATACTCACCAAAACTAACACCGTTATACCATTATCATAAACTGTCTGATAAAGGACATTTTTCACTAATTGAGTGGGAGAACAGTTGAGGAGTTGACAGACCTTTTCAATGGTTTCTGTTCCAGGTGTATCGCGTTTTTCGTAGGTTGTAAACCGTGAGGTTTCGGCGTCAATTGGTAAAGAAACAGCCTTTTCTACGTTAGCGGCGTATTTACCATCCTCAGTGTAGAGAACTTCATCTTCACCCGCTTCCGCCAAAATCATAAATTCTGTGGAACCAGAACCGCCAATTGCACCAGAATCAGCTTCCACTGCCCGAAAAGCTAAACCAGAACGTCGCAGGATATTGCTATACGCTTTATACATATCCTGGTAAGTTTCCTTGAGGCTGGCTTCATCGGTATGGAAGGAGTAACCGTCTTTCATGATAAATTCTCGTCCGCGCATTAAACCAAAGCGGGGACGAATTTCATCGCGGAATTTGGTTTGAATTTGGTAGAGATGTAGGGGTAGTTGGCGATACGAGCGAATCATATCACGAGCGATCGCTGTGATGACTTCTTCATGAGTTGGGCCTAATCCTAATTGTTGCTCGCGGCGGTCAATTAGGGAAAACATGATCCCCTCAGCTTTGGTGTAAGTGTCCCAGCGTCCCGATTCCTTCCATAAATCAGCAGGTTGTAATTGTGGCAAAAGACATTCTTGTGCGCCTGTAGCGTTCATTTCTTCCCGCACAATCTGGGAAACTTTTTGCAATACCCGCCACATTAGCGGGAGATAAGCATAAATACCGCTACCGATGCGACGGATGTAGCCTGCACGGAGTAATAATTTATGACTGGGAATCTCAGCATCAGCCGGATCATCCCGCAGTGTAACAAATAACATTTGTGAAAGTCGCATCGTTTATTCCCTTATTCCCTTTCCAAAATCTCTAATTTGTTTTTGACATTCCCCAAATTGCTAATTCGGGGATTCTACATTCACAGACTCGCCGTTAGACGACAGGCTTTTGCCAACCGCCCAAGAGGGCAAATCTCCTGTAGCGTAAATTCCCGTATGCCCTACGGTACTCAGTCCTAATTTCAAAATATTGATGCTAGCGTTTATGTCCCTATCCGCTACATAGTTGCAATGTGGGCAAACATGAGTTCTTGTAGACAGAGATTTTTTCACTTTCTCGCCACAGTTAGAACAGTTTTGACTTGTATTATGGGGAGGGATTGCAACAGTCACCTTCCCGTATTTGTGACCAAAATATTCTAACCACTGACGGAAAGTGTACCAACCAGCATCACTGATAGATTTAGCTAGATGTCGATTTTTCACAAGCCCTTTCACATTTAAATCTTCATAGGCTACCAAATCATTAGATTGGATGACGGAGTATGCTAATCTCTTGCAATACTCTTTTCGTTGCCTACTTACTTTTAAATGCTTCCGGGCATATCTATTTCTAGCTTTGTGGTAATTGTTTGATTGCCGGATCTTGGCTTTCTTTTTGGCTGCACTAAACTTCTTGGACTTTTTACGATTAGCGCGGTTTAAGGCTTTTTTGGATTTGCGGTAAAACTTAGGCGCAGGTTCTACATTACCTTTGCTATCGGCAATAAAATACTTCAAACCTAAGTCGATACCAACTACTTGTTGAGTCGGTTGTGCTTCTACTTTAGCATCCACATCAACCGCAAATTGAGCGTAATACCCATCAGCACGACGCACCAAACGGACACGCTTAATTTGCTTGATATTGTAGTAATTTAGGTCGTAAGTTCCCTTTAGTTTCAGGGTTCCAATGCCTTTCTTGTCTGAGAAAGTTATGGCTTTACGAGTAACAGAAAGTTTCCACCCAGTTGATTTATATTCAACCGAACGGCAATTTTTCTTAAATTTGGGAAAGCCTTTCTTACTCAAGTCCTTGTTCTTGCAGTTATCGTAAAATCGAGAAATTGCACCCCAAGAACGTTCAGCCGCAGATTGCCTAGCCATTGAGTTGAGTTCATTAGCAAAGGGAAACTCAGCAGCTAATACCGCGCAATATTTATTGAGATCATATCTACCAACATTTTTGTTATCCATCCAGTAGCGCAAGCACTTGTTTTGAATGAACTGGCTGGTACGTATAGCCTCATCTATAGCGCAATACTGCCTGTCTTTTCCTTTAACCTTGAACTCGTAAATAATCAATGGTATCGACCAATTAACCACATATTTATGTTAACATTCTTGACATAAGATAGCCCAATAAATTTGGCACATTCGCTTATATCCTCCGTTTAAAAACGGGGGATATAAGCATCACGCCTCATAAACCAATACGCTTGGGTTAAGGTCTACTGGCAACAATTTTGGGTTTTCGAGACGCGATAAATCGCCGTCTCTACAAGTGTTTTGCTGCTCATTCTGAACTGGATTGTGATGTGATCTTTGGAACTATTTAATCTAAGTCGAAGTGCGAAATCTACCCACACAATTATCGGGTGAAGATGTATTACCAGGATTTGGTTTAAGTCTTTCTTGTTATTAAGATTTGCAAGTGCTGCTAAACTCCACTATCTGCCAACACTTCCCATTGCAGCAAGCCCTACTTTATAAGTCTGCGTAAAGACTCTTCATTAAAATAATCTGCGTAGGCGGGCTAAGAAGGTATCCTACTTTTCTAACCTAAGTCATGTGCCAAGCACAGCGCAATAGGCAGGTTTTACTTTGACTTCATTACTCAGGGCATATTACAGCCGTTAGGATATCTTAAAAGAAATAACCATCAGGCGATTAGAATCAGGGAATCTTTAGGAGAAACTACTTTGGCAGATGTAATTTATCAAGCACAAGCACCCTTAGAATTTATTCCCCCCGCGTTTAACCCTTTATTGCTACGAGTTGTCCATCTGTTGCTACCCAGTTGGATAAAATGGCAAACACCTATTACCCAAATTGAAGCAGACAACGTAGAAGTTCTGGTGGATCTCTATCGCCAGTTTCAGGAGGGTAAGATCCGTTTTATGCTGGCATTTCGCCATCCGAAAACAGACGATCCGTTTTGTTTGGGTTACTTGCTGTCTCAAATTGTACCAAAGACAGCGCGATCGCAAGGTACAACACTACAACATCCCATTCATGCTCATTTTATCTATGATCGCGGTATTCCTCTATGGGCAGGTTCCCATGTTGGCTGGATTGCTTCTCATTTAGGTGGGACTCCGATTCAGCGCGGTAAGGCTGACTGGACGGGGTTACGTTCGGCGCGTGACTTGTTCGCCAATGGGAAATTTCCGATGGCGGCTGCGCCAGAAGGTGCTACCAATGGTTTATCAGAGAATATCAGCCCGCTAGAACCTGGTATTGCCCAATTAGGCTTTTGGTGTGCTGAAGACTTGCACAAAGCTGAACGCCCCGAACAGGTTCTAATTTTACCAGTTGGGATTAAATATAGTTACGTTGATGCTCCTTGGGATGCGATCGCTAATCTTTTAAGTGAATTGGAAGCGGCTAGTGGTTTACCTGTAAATCCACCAGAAAATGCTTCTATAGAGTCGCTTTATCCCCGGTTGTTGGCTTTGGCAGAACATTTACTTTTGCTAATGGAAGAATTTTACACGCGGTTTTATCATCAAAAACTGCCAGATGCGAAGATTGTCAACGGGCAAATTCCCGATAGAAACGAAGCGTTAGCAGTTCGTCTACAAGCTTTGTTGAATGCAGCGTTGTTAATCTCAGAACAGTATTTTAATTTGCAGTCAAAAGGTAGTTTGAGCGATCGTTGTCGGCGAGTAGAACAAGCAGGTTGGAATTATATATTTAGAGAAGAATTTAAAGATGTAAAAGGAGTATCTGCGGTTGAAAGAGCTTTAGGCGATCGCGTTGCAGAAGAAGCCAATGCCCGGATGTGGCACATGCGTTTAGTAGAAAGCTTTGTGGCTGTTTCTGGTAATTATATTCGTGAAAATCCAACAGTAGAAAGGTTTGCTGAGACGACTTTAATTTTATGGCAAATGATTGCTAAAATCAAAGGTAATAAAGCTGTGCAGCGTCCACAGTTGGGTAAGCAAAAAGTAAAAATAATTGTGGGTGAACCTATATCCATTTCTGAGCGTTACCCAGCGTATAAGGAAAATCGTTTGGGTGCTAGACAAGCTGTTGCTGATGTAACAAACGATTTACAAAACGCGTTGGAAGGTTTGATTTGATTAGAAGGGTTGCATTTTTTGCTAGTAACCATAATAAAGCTGTCAGTCGTCAGAGGCTTATTGATTTCAACCCCTGCCTCCTGACTCCCTTAAATAATAAGGTGCAATGTAAATGCCCAAGTGTTCATCCAAATCGGATATTACTTTTTAAAGTAGATCGCGCGTTTAGATGCTCTGTATGGAGATGCTAGGGGGATATGGTTTATTAAGCTTGCACAAACCCAAAAGTTTTTCAAAACTGTCTAAATAAATGGGTGCAGATAAAACAAGGTGGTGGCGTTGTCGGTTATGGTGATTTGACCAGTAGTTACTTTACCAATAACGGGAAAGACAAGACATTTAATCTCAATGTCATCAACTCTGGAAACTATCTGAGTGGAATCTCATTCCTAGCACAAGGTAATGTAACGCAGCAGTTGCTAACCACTGGCTATGATGCCAGCAAATTCAACGGCACACAAACCATTGCATTTGAATTCAAGAAATCTTCTATTGTCCAATCGACTCCTGAGCCTGCTAGCCTTGCTGGTTTAGGAATCGTTGGTCTGGCTTTGGCTGGTAGCAAGCTACGCAAGAAATTAGCGTAGCCATTGAGTAGGGACTATTCGCAATACGGCTTGATTTATCTTCGGTGATTATAGACAAAATAAAAGACTATTTTCTTTCATGTAAATGATCGCTGGAGTAATGGAATTTTGGATGAAGCTTAAGCGAAAAGTATCCCAAGCTGTATAGATTTACTCACTAAATATTAAATAGGTAAATTTCAATGCCCTTACTTTTTAGCAAGGGCATTTTTTTCTAAGATAGTTATCAAATACAAAACTATTCAGGCAATTCTCTAAATAATCTCGGTAACGCTCATGACATTTTTCAAACATAAGCAGACAAGCTCTTAGTTATTGTGATTATTCAATTCCTGAATTACTATTCCTTAGCGATTATCTCACTATATTCAGTCACAGCATCATATTGGTCAGCCCTTAGCACATATTTTGCTAATAAATCCAAATCTAAATCAGGCAATAAAGTACTTTTAGAGACTTTTATATAGCTGTCACCTTGCAAACAATAAACTGATAATAAACCATCTTCCCAAAACCAAACTTCAGGTACTCGCAACCGCCGATAAATTTCTAGCTTATTAATTCCGCCACTCGTGACAGTTATTTCCAAAATTAAATCAGGAATAGATTTTTTTGTGCCTAAATTATAAGACTCATCTGGTTCTCGTCGAGTTTTGTCTTCCTGTTTACCTATAGTTGCACTTCCCCGTCCATAAAAGCGGATATTCTTTGCCCGCAGATAGACTTCCAGCAACATCGCCAGAGTTTTTTTGTTATCTTCATGGTCGTCAGAAAGTGGGGACATAATTTCGAGAATCCCATCTAAATAAGTTAGTCGTGCGCTTGTTCCTGCAAGAGCAACATCAAGCTGTTCTAACTGTTCCCAACTGACATTGTATAGAAGAACGTAGGAACTCTCAGAGGTCGAAGGTTTTTCCAGGACAGGAGAAGACATAAGTTAAACCATAGAGTGGTTTGTTTCTATTATAAAATCATTATATATTCCCAATTGGCAATGCTATAATTAGCGATAAATAAATCTGGTTTTTAATAGGAATATTAAAATGAGCAATTTACCCGTGAAGACGTTATTAAAAGAAATTGATAATTTAAGCAGAGAATAAAAGATACAATTAATTCATTATTTGACTAGACAAATAGAAAAGAAAGACCCCAAAACAGAATCAGAAAATTTAGTTGAATTATTTCAAAGCTCTCCTCTAGTTGGTGTGGATATAGATTTAAAACGTCAAAGAGACCTTGACAACCGCCAACTAGAATTATGAATTATATTTTAGATACAAATATTATTTCTGAATTACTGATTATCTGTGCGATCGCTCTAGTACCTATCCATTGCTAAGTAATAATCAGATTTAACCGCTATAATTTTAGTGAGTTTTAGGGAAACCAGCCATGTTAGAGTACAGTCTGCCGAGGTACTTGCCAAGCGCCGAAGAACTACCCGACTCTGATGAAACGCCTGTGGATAATGAACTGCAAGAATTAATACCAGGCTTGCTGAAAGCAATATTGCTGATACTTTGGGCGGAACGCATGGACTGGTTCTTTGGCATAGATATGGGTATTTATTATCACCCCGATAAACCACCAATTGTACCAGATGGATTTTTAAGTTTAGGGGTAGAACGGTTCTATGATGAGGAATTGCGTCCTAGTTATGCGTTGTGGGAAGAAAAAGTTTTACCAAGTTTAGTGCTAGAGGTGGTATCTCAAACTTACCGTAAAGAATATACAACTAAATTAGATGAATATGCAAATTTAGGCGTACTTTATTACGTAATTTATTCTTCTCGCCGTCGCCGCAAACCGCGTTTAGAAGTGCATAAATTAGTCAAGGGTAAGTATGAATTGCAAGCAGGAAATCCGGTTTGGCTACCAGAAATTGGCTTAGGAATAGGATGCGATCGCGGGAATTATTCTGGTGTTACCAGAGAATGGCTTTATTGGTATGATCAGTCAGGAAAACGCTATCCTACACCTTACGAGAAGATTCAACAAACTGAACAACGCGCTCAACAGATGGCAGACAGGTTGCGATCGCTTGGCATAGATCCAGATAATCTTGATTAATCGCTTGCTAGTACATCTGCATCGCTCAACGAATCCAGCAAGAAAATAATCATCAGGATTCATAGTGCTGTGTTGTTGACGTAGGAATATCAATACTCGCGATCGCAACGCAAGTAACTCTTAGAGAAGCTATACCAAGGCTAACGCACTCAAAACTCAAGTAAATGGATTAAGTATGGTAATACCGCATCCCTCGAAGTCTTTTGTATTTCTGGTTATTAATGTAATTTGGTGAATTTCGGCAGTTGCGGCAATGATTATGTCCGCTTGAGTGCGAGGTTTTCCTTGAGTTTGTAAGTATCCTCTTAATTCACCCGCACGTTTAGCAATTTCTGGGCTAAT
This sequence comes from Nostoc sp. EspVER01, assembly GCF_034530635.1. NCBI lineage: Bacteria > Bacillati > Cyanobacteriota > Cyanophyceae > Nostocales > Nostocaceae > Nostoc > Nostoc sp. EspVER01. The sequence continues at coordinate 9,209 of NZ_JAVRCS010000027.1, read as the reverse complement.
AGGAATTACCTGACAATAAGTGACCAAAAAATTATCAAACCAAGTTTGAATTCTCTGGTTTGGCTTTGCTGATAAACCATAGCAAATTTCTTCTAAGGTAATAGCACTCAGAAAAATTGATGAGATGCTTTGACTCCAGGTGATGACTCCAGGATTGGGTATTGGACGAGCTAATTCACTGATAATGTTAGTATCGCAAAGAAAGCTCATGCTATTCCTCAGCAAATGGGATAGGGCGATCGCTACATCGTGCAGGTGTCTCTAAAATGTAATTTTCTTCAGCACAGATTTGACGTAATTCTACAAAAGCATTGGCGAGGGAAGAGGCTTTTTGTTCCTGATGCCAAGCAAGGAACTCTTGAAAAAGTTTTGGTTCTACAATTGCAGCAACTAATTTGTCCTGCTTGAATATTAATTGAGGTTCTGATGCAATAGCATCAATTACCTCTGGCAGTTTTTGTTGTGCTTCGTCAAGTTTCCAGTTCATTTGTTTTAAATGTTGGACTGCTGATTATAACTTAACGTAACTTTAGACATCGCTTGGCATAGATCCAGATAATCTTGATTAAGCTATCTATTCAGATTCTCTTAGCCCAGTAATTTGGTTGACGTTGAAGGTGCATAACTGCAACTATTAAAATTTGCTGCTCTTTGATGGCATAAATTATCCCATAGGGAAAACTGGCTATGCGGCAGCGTCTTGTATTCTTTGATAATTGAGTCCATGCTTCTGGGAACTGTTCAATACGATTGAGAGTGCGTTCTACTTCAGCAATAAATGCGTCTCCCATGTCGCGGCTGATATTGTCATAGTAAGCAACAGCATCATCTAATTCCTGTTTGGCATCAGGATGAAAATTATAAGCCATTACTTACTCCTAGAACGTAGCTCTCGCAATACTTGTTCACCAGGAATTAAATTAACTTCGCCTTGTTCAACAGCTTCAAATCTTTGCTCTGCTTCTTCTGCCCAAATAGCATCTATTTCTGCTTGATTTTCAGCATCCAGACTTTTAAATAAATGTTCAGCCAGCATTGCTCTTAACCCTGGAGGTAAGGACAATGCAGTATTGAAAATGTCGTCATAAGTATTAACCATAGTTTTTTCCAGATTTAAGAGCAAGTCATCTTGATTTTAGTTTAGGTTACTTTTTCTGTATCTAGCTAAATACTCAAAACTGTGATCGCAGCACTCACTACTTTAGTCGCCAAATTTTGATGGCCTGGTCATCACTACCACTGGCAAGGGTTTTGCCATCTGGGCTAAAGGCTACGGAACTAACCGAGTTAGAAACAAGATTCATTCAGCTTGTCTAAATCTTCATGCTAAATAGGTTTTACCAAATCCCCCACCACCTAATGTTTTTATCGGGCGATAGCGGTTTCTCAACACCACCAATCCTGTGCCGCAGTTAGAGCCAAACATTGTGCGATCTGGATCGGGCGGATTATGGCAAGCTGGATTGAGGCAGCAGATCATAACTGTGCATCTATAAGCAAATGTATTTATTATCGCTTAAGCACGACCTACTTCTGGTAGAAACTGCAAAATAGTGTATAAATTACGTTTTTCTGCTCGACAGGGTTGCTCATAAGCAACTCACTGAACAGGTAGATGATACCCTAATGGCTTGTTGGTAGTGAAGCGATGATTAGGGACTTCCAAGAAATAAATTATCCAATCTTGTGGGGTGGGCATCTTGCCCGCCTTTGACTTTGACTGTGGGCGGGCGAGACGCCCACCCCACAATAAATAGTTGTATATTTTTTTATTTGGGACTTCCTTAGCAGTTTAACTGTTTACGATTATGTCAAAACTGCATCGAAAAAGATTCCAGGTTTAAAGACTGTCGCTTAACAGTTAGGCGATCGCTTTAATGCTATCAAAGGTAGACCTACTAAAGCTGCGTCTGGTTCTTGAGTCTTTGAACTCCATTAGTAAGCCTCTACAAGTTTCGTGGCTAGGGTAGCATAGCTTTACGCCGCTACAGCAATCAACAATTATTTAACTGCTATGAGAATATCTACTTATTCTGCCGCTCTAAGATTTTGTGTTGGCTATTCCCACACATCTATATAATAAGAAAACAGTCGCAATGAGCGATAACTATATTTTGAAACGTATACATACATACAGACAGCAAATCCTAAAAGAAAATAAAGAAACCTGTCTTTCGCCTATCCAAATAATAAGATACTAATAGTAATAGGATATACAGAAAATAGATTTATAGCCTTACTAAATTCATATTTGAGTGCATCTGAGTACAGCTTAATATATTGCAAAATATCTTGACGAAATCTTAGCAAATGCTTACGGGTAAGGTTTCTTGTAGCATGAACATAAATTCTTAACCCCTGCCCCAAAAATACTAGTACCCCCATCATTAAATACTAGTGCCCCTACCCCAAGATAAATTTTAAGTTTATCTGGAGTCGGGGTTTCGGCGTTTGAGTACAACCTTAATCAATCCAATAAATCCAATCAGCATTGAGTTTTGTATCGAGTTGGATGTCACCTGATATAAGCATAAAAATAGCAGATGAATCTTTTACCAGATAGACATTACCGATGCAACAGTCTTTAGACAGTATTAGCGATCCCCCCAGTACCAAAACGCAGGATTCTGCACATAAATCCATGCTGAAAAATCTCCTCTCTGGCGTTTTTTTTGAGCCATTATTGAGTGATTTTCGCATTATTTTTGAGCGCGATCCCGCAGCACGGAATTGGCTAGAAGTGGTGTTTTGCTACCCTGGATTACACGCCCTATGTTTGCATCGTCTTGCTCACTGGTTACATGGTCGAGGAGTCGGTTTTATCCCCCGTTTCATTTCCCATTTGGGGCGATTTTTGACCGGTATTGAAATTCACCCAGGTGCAGAGATTGGACACGGCGTGTTTATCGACCACGGAATGGGAGTAGTCATTGGCGAAACTGCGATCGTCGGTGACTATACACTGATTTATCAGGGCGTCACCCTTGGCGGAACTGGTAAAGAAACTGGTAAGCGTCATCCCACAGTCGGCAAAAATGCAGTGATTGGGGCGGGTGCGAAAGTTTTAGGTAATCTGCAAATTGGCGATCGCGTCCGTATTGGTGCAGGTTCCATTGTCTTGCAAAATGTCCCCAGCGACTCCACAGTTGTAGGAATCCCCGGCCGAATTATTTCTCGCAACGAAAGCGGCGTCAGCCTTTCTCCCTTAGAACATGGAAAGCTACCCGATGTGGAAGCAACCGTGATTCGTTCTTTGCTCTCGCGCATCGAAGAACTCGAAAAACAACTGCAAACTTTAAAAGTCAAGAGTCATTAGTCATTAGCAAAGGACAACTGACAAATGACAACAGACAAAGGACAAAGGACAAATGACAAATCACGTTTTGCAGATTCCTTTGAGCGATCGCTGGCGAATCTATCACCGATTGCAAGAGTTAAAAATTAATTGCTCTTGTCCCCCTGATGGTTCTTTACGAGTGCAAGTGAACAATTTACTGGAAGTAATTCTAATTCGTAGTACAGTTATGCAACTTCTTGCTTCTCGTAACGAATTATTAGAATGGCTAGAGCGTTGCTGGCGTTACAGTAATGAGTCATGATTATTTCAAAAAGACCTAATTCAGAGACGATTAATCTTGAATTCATGACGCAAATACTGGACTTTATCCTTTTTGTTCATAGATGCACAAAGCTCAAATAGGTTTAGAGTTTGAAGCTACTGTCCGCTAGCAGAATTTATTGCAGACTGAGATGGATTAGATGGGGTTTAGATTTTGTTGGGTCTACTAAATCTGAAATTCCCCTGACATATAGCAACAATTAGAAAGGCGAAATTCTCAAATATAAATTGGGATTTCTGATTTTTAATTTTTTCCCAAATTAAGAAATTGAAAGTTCAATCAATTATGGCGATTCGGAACAGAGATATAAAACTACTCAATTTTTTGCACAATGAACTTGAACTTTCAAATGCCGATATTGCTGTAGCTCTGCGACACCGTGAATTAGAAAATGGCCCACTACCGATGCTCCTCTGGCAGTATGGTTTCGTTGATTTGGAGCAGCTAGGAAAAATATTTGATTGGCTAGCAGACCACAGTTAGCTAGTTTGAACCCCTTAGCTTTAAGTAGCATTATCTGCCTAAATTACACCCAAATACACTAGAAAAGATGAGGTTACGAAGATGATTACATCCTTAATTGCTGGATTTTGTGTATTACTTTGTTCGGGATTTGCTAATAGTTATATTAGCTCATTGCTACTCGAAGACATTTCAACTGACATCGGTAAAAACGATTAGTAATTTATACATTGATTTAGTTCCTTGCCATACAGATGTGATGCTAATAATGGGGCAATAATTAAGGATCATGTATCCTACATTATGAATTGTGATATTTTTAGCATTTACCATCACGAGGGATTGTAGAGGGAAAGGATATTAAGAATACTTCCAAGAGAGGGATATTTGCAATGAATCAAATCATAATTAATGACACTACACTACGTGATGGTGAACAAGCAGCAGGTGTCGCTTTTACCCTAGAAGAAAAAGTAGCGATCGCTAAATTTCTCGATGCTATTGGTATACCGGAATTAGAAGTGGGTATACCGGCAATGGGCGACGAAGAAACCCGTGCGATCGCCGCAATTTCTGACTTGGGTTTACAAGCAAAACTCTTGGGCTGGAACCGCGCTGTCATCTCAGATATCAAGGCTTCCATCGCCTGTGGTTTGAATCGGGTGCATATTGCCATTCCCGTCTCTGGTATCCAAATTGCCACTAAATTTCATGGTCAGTGGCGAGTAAGTTTGCAAAAACTCAAAGACTCAATCCACTTCGCCCTCGATCAAGGTCTTTGGGTAGCAGTTGGTGGAGAAGATTCTTCCAGGGCTGATGAAAACTTCCTCTTAGATGTAGCGCTTTATGCCCAAGAATGGGGTGCATCCCGCTTCCGTTTCTGCGATACCGTGGGAGTTCTCGACCCCTTCACCACCTACACCAAAGTCCAAAGGTTGGTTTCAGCGTTGACGATTCCCCTAGAAATCCACACGCATAATGATTTTGGTCTGGCAACTGCCAACGCCCTTGCGGGTATCAAAGCCGGAGCTTCATCAGTGAATACCACAGTCAACGGATTGGGTGAAAGAGCAGGAAATGCAGCATTAGAAGAAGTTGTCATGGCGATCAAACGCATCTACGGCGTTGATTTGGGCATTGACACACCCAGTTTGCTGGAACTTTCTCAACTAGTTGCAGCCGCATCAGGAGCCGATGTACCACCTTGGAAAGCGATCGTTGGCGAAAACACTTTTGCTCACGAATCAGGCATCCATGCTCACGGGGTATTGCAAAATCCCATTACCTACGAACCATTTGCACCTGAAGAAGTGGGTTGGGAACGGCGTTTAGTAGTAGGTAAACATTCTGGACGGCATTTAGTTGCTAACTTGCTAGAACAGCATGGAATTTTCTTGAACTCTCAAGAAACCCAATCTGTTTTAGATGCAGTACGCCATCAATCGGTACAGAAAAAACGCAGTTTGACGACAGAAGAACTGTTGAATTTGGTCAGAGAACAGAGGTACTCTCATGCAACGCGATGAATTAGAACTAAACTTGCCACCCGCTTTTGAAATTGGTGAAAAAGTCAGAGTTCGTAAACTGCTAAAAAACGATGGTACCTTTCCTGGTAAGGAAGTCGGCCAAGTTTTGGTAAACAAGGGAGATATCGGTTACATAGCGAGTATAGGCACATATTTGCAGACTTCCTATATATATGCTGTGCATTTCTTAGAAACAGGGTTTGTCGTCGGCTGCAAGAAAAAAGAACTAGAATCGGTTGAGGAATCTCATGAAAGTAATGCTACGGATGAATGATGCCGGCACTTTAGTAGTTTACGTTGCTAAAAAAGACCTGGAAGAAGAAGTCGTCAAACAAACCGATGGAAACGATGGCAAGATTCTCACCCTAGCAAATGGTTGGGAATTAGAATTTCGTGAATTACCAGACACAGCAAATTTACCTCAAACAGTAGAAGCTAAACGCCTCGCATAAAACAGTTAGGAGTTAAGAGTTATGAGTTGGAAGTCAATAGTTATGAGTTAAGAGTTATGAATTATTAACTCTTAGCTCCTCATTTTAACTCCTCACTCCTAACTCCTCACTCCTAACTCTTCACTTTTAACTCCCCCACTCCTAACTTTTATCAATCATGGGTAACAAGTATTTGACGTTATCAGAATTGAACCTTGAGGGACAGTTACTAGGTTTTGTTGGTGGTGAACCAGGAAAATATAAATACTTACAATTGGCAGTTCCATCTGGAAATGTAGATATTAAACTGCCTAAAGAGTTGCGCCGTTTACTAAGTTCATCCTTAGTTCCTGGTCAGCAACTTCGCATTTGTGGTCATAGTAAGATAGACTCACGCACAAGTAAAATTAAAATTAAAGCCTATAAGGTGACACCAATCAATGCGTGTCCAAAGCAAGATTTACCACCTCAATCAAAAGCGAGGATTATGGTATGTCAAAAGGGCGGTTGTCTGAAACGTGGTGGTAAAGGGTTATTATCAGAATTAGAAAAAACTTTGTGCGATCGCGGTTTATTAGACAAAGTTACCATTGAACATACCAGTTGCCAAAAATGCTGTGGCAGCGCTCCCAACTGTGTTTTGCAGCTTGGTAAAAAGAAATACAAGAATATTCATCCTGATGCGATCGCAACTTTGCTAGAAAGTCATTTAACTTCAGATTAATAAGCTTTTCTATAGCAATCCTAAATCATTCGTGAGAGAGAAAATCGCTGAAAAGCTCTAAAACACGTACTTTTAATCTCAGTATTTTCTCACGTTTCAATTCGGATTGCTATAGCTATTCTTAAAACAATACACAACTTTGTAGGGGTAAAAATTTTACCCCTATTTGTTGTAAGTAGTTTCCAAATTTCAGGGTGATTGCGGAAATATTACAGGTATCTGAAGAACCTCTCTCTAAATCTCTCTCTTTTTAGGAGAGAGACTTTGAATTTTTCCCTTTTACGCTTTGGGAAAGGGCTTAGGGGGTTAGGTTTCGCGTTAGTTTTTCGCAGATTAATCAAGATTATCTGGATCTATGCCGAGCGATCGCAATTTCCCCCACAGCACGCTCACTCTCGCTACAACCATGAGCCACGGCTAGTTATACCAAGGGATATGTGCAATCAATCACCACTATTTGAGAAAAACCAAGTCCTCAGCGTTGGGTTTTTCCAACACAAACTTGGCTTTTTGACCGAGAAGGAACGCTGTTAAGAACCTCTGCATAATGGTTTCGAGGCTAAGTAGCTTGAGGAATATTTTAGTTGGGAAGTGCGATCGCTCTGCCTTTTTTATAACTCTCATTTCATATCATGTCCGCTTGATTGCTTATTAAACCCGAAGAACCCTACCCCGCCAAAGCTGTGCTTTGTCTCCCCTCCCCGCAGGCGGGGAGGGGGTTGGGGTTATTTTATTCTGGGTAATTTGGCGGACATGATATCACCCATTTTTTCATAAGTTAGAAAAATAGCAGTAGATAAAGATATTTTAAGTATTTCTAAAAAATGACACCTCTGAGTTAATTTGTTCAAATTCTCGGTCAAATCGGCTAGCCGAGAATGATGTGTAATATAGATCACTACTAAGCTAGAGGGAAGTTCAAAATGGTTGCATCTACTCTAAAACCAACACAGATACTTGGACGCATACTATCCGCATCTCTAATTAGTTTGATGTCCTTAGAGGTTCTTAGCACCGCTGCAATCGGTCAACCGCCCCCTGCGTCTGTTGAAACCAAGCTGAAAGTGCCTATTACAATGACCTCTTGGCCCTTTAATACTAGCCGTTACTTGAAAGTGCCGCCCAATTTCTCTATCTCTGTTTATGCTCGCATTAACAAAGCTCGCTTTATGGCAGTTGCTCCCAATGGGGATCTTCTAGTATCACAGCCCAGTTCCGGTAAAGTATTAATTGTCCGGCCAAATGGCAGCAAAGATCCAATTATTTCTGACTTCGTAACGGGTCTACGCAAACCACACGACATTGTGTTTCATAAAATTGACAACACCACATACATTTATATCTCTGAAACTCATCAAATTAACCGCTTCATCTACAACTCTGGAGACTTAATCGCGAAAAATCGTCAAATCGTTGTAGTTGGCTTACCAGACAGCAGCACACTAGAACTCAAAGGCGCTTATGGTCACGAACTAAAAAATATCGCACTTGATGCCAACCACAAACTATACGTGTCGATCGCCTCTACATGCAATGCCTGTAAGGAAGATACTGTCAGCACTCCAAAGCGTGGTGCAATTTACCAGTACAACGCTAATGGAACCAATCAGCGGCTTTTTGCCGAAGGTTTACGTAATGCCGAAGGGTTAGCATTCTTACCTGGCACAAATGACCTTTGGGTAGTCGTTAATAATCGAGATAACATCGCCTATCCCTTCAACGATAGCACTGGCAATTACGGTAAAATTATCCCCTCTTATGTAGACGACCACCCACCAGAAGAGTTCACGAAAGTCCGAGATGGCGGTAACTACGGTTGGCCATTCTGCAACCCCAATCCTGACACACCAAATGGCCTCAACAATATGCCATTTGACCGCGACTATCAGTTCAATGCGAATGGAAGTGTTAATTGCAATGCAATGGACAGGATTAGCAAAGGTATCCAAGCCCATTCCGCTCCCTTGGGACTAACATTCTTACAAAATACCAACTTTCCCAGCCTATACTCAAATGGGGCAGTGACAGGGCTGCATGGTTCATGGAATCGGCAGAAGAAAACGGGCTACAAAATAGCTTACTTTCCCTGGAACAGTACGACAAAGACCCCAGGGCAAGAGATGGATTTAGTCACCGGTTGGGTAGTTCCAGCAACGCAAGAAACCTGGGGGCGACCCGTGGATATGGTAGTAGACCAGCAAGGTAATTTGTTAATTTCGGATGACTTCAGCGGCACTATCTATAAGCTTTCCTACACGCCGTCACAACAGGTTAAGGTCTACAAAGACCCTAACTTTGGCGGAATTTCCCAGTCTTTTCCTACGACTCCAGGAGTATACAAATCCAACCAATCAGATTTTTTCACGCTTGGCTTGATTGTAGCTGCTTAGCCCGCATTTCTCACAAGCTTAAGGCGTTTGATGGAGCAGAGGAGAAGTAATGAGTA
>NZ_JAVRCS010000026.1:12228-91480 GCF_034530635.1 Nostoc sp. EspVER01 | reverse complement strand
AGGAATCATCCTTCTATGTTATATTTTCTCTCTCGACAATTAATCCACCCTGCCTAACCCCCCTTGAAAAGGGGGGAACTAGAATCAAAGTCCCCCTTTTTAAGGGGGATTTAGGGGGATCAAACCACATTCTGTACCTAGTCAAGAGATGTGTGTACACCGTAGCCCCGCAAGCGGGGAGGGGAGACAAAGCGCAGCTTTGGCGGGGTGGGGTTCTTGGGGTTTAGTAAGTAATCAAGCAGACATGATATCAGAAGAAGCTGGAAACAAGCAATAACTGTGTTTACTGATAACTGTTAAAAGTCAGTTTTAGGAGTTTCCGTGGTATTGGGACTCTGTGTGGTTTCAGGTTGGTTAGTATCGGGAAGTTTCTGTTGGGTGTTTTTCTGCTTACCTTGATTTTCTAGCTCAGTTAGTGCCTGTTTTGCCAGATTTTCGGCTGCTTGTTTAAATAATGGTTCTATTCTATTTCGCCAGTATTGAGTATTAGGCAATTTTTCTGGATGGTTTCTATAATCTAAAACTTTATCCCATTTCCCATCATCTATTGCTTTATTAATCTCATTAGATAATGCCTCCGCCTTTGCCCAATCTTCCTGCCACTGGGCAATCATTTTGCCCGTCTCTTGGATACCAGAAGCAGCATTTGCCGGAACCGATCTTAAAAGTGCGATCGCTCCAATTATATCCCCTGAATCATACTTCTTTTTCGCTTGTTCTACAATATTGGCACTGTTATCATTAGGCTGCGATCTTTGTGATTTCTCAGCGTCGTCAGTTGACCCCTTCGGCTTTTCTGGTAATGGAGTTACTACATCCTTAGATTTTGGTTTTGGCTGAGAAATTGTTCGAGTCGCAATCAAGCTACTATCATCTACAATCCTAGTTGCAATGCCCTTTTCACGTAGGCAAGAACCCCATTCCTGATTATTAGTTATCACGGTCGGGTGTGCCCAAGCCAAACTACCAGATTTAAGTTTAATCTCTACCCAACCTGCTTTTGTTCGCTTGCCAGTCACCTCGAAATTGGTATTATTAGCAACAGTTTGCACAATATTATTAGAATTTATCGAACTAGGTTCAGAACGGATATTAGAATTTCCGACGACAACAGCCGAGCATTTGTTTGCTAAGGCCGTATCCTTACCTGTAAGATTTAAAGCTAAATTTTTCACATTGGGATATACATTTGTTACCAAGGCAGCCGCACCACCCGCCAGTAATATACCAATTAATATCGGCCAGGGGTCGGATTTACTAGAGTCTTTACGCGCAGGTTTGGCAGGGATAGGATTTGCTGGTGCAAATGCAACAGTTTGCAGCCGAGATACTTGAGGCTGGGATTTGGCTGCTTGGTAACTGGAATTGTTGGCGACTTCTTGAGGTGCGGAAAGTGCAGGTACTGGATTAATCGCGTCTTTACATGCTTGCAGTGCTTCCGTCGCGTTTTGGTAGCGGTCTTTGAAGTGATAACGCACCATCTTGGACAACACTGCTGCCAGTCGATGGTTCACGGTTACTGAATGCCGCCAAATAACTTCCCCCGTCTCCGGGTCTTCTTGCAATTCTGTTGGCTGTAATCCTGTTAATGCTTGAATGGCGATGATGCCAAGGGAATAGATGTCGCTGTTGGGACGGGGTTTACCTTGCCCTTGTTCTGTGGGCATATAGCCAGGAGTGCCGATAACTACTGTGGCAGAGGCTTGTCCGCCCACTGTTACCAGTTGTGTACGCAGTTGCTTCACTGCCCCAAAGTCTACTAAAACTAACTTATTATCTGAGGCGCGGCGGATGATATTATCCGGTTTGATATCGCGGTGAATCACGCCTTGGCGATGGACAAATTCGAGAATCTCTAGAACTTCCTGCAACAGTTGAACTACCTGGCTTTCACTCCAGCGCTTACCAGGTATCAGTTCCTCAGCTAGCGTATGTCCTTCAATATATTCTTGTACTAAATAAAATTCTTGGTTTTCGTCAAAATACGCTAGCAACCTGGGTATTTGGTCATGGTTGCCCAATTTTTCTAAAGTTTCGGCTTCGCTGCTGAACAGGCGTTTAGCAGTATCAAAAACTCTGGAGTCAGTTCCGGGTTTGAGGTGCTTGACAACGCAAATGGGATTGCCAGGCCGCCTAGTATCTTGGGCAATGTAGGTTTGACCAAATCCTCCCATCGCGAGGACTCGAATTACTTTGTAACGATGGTCTAGTAGCTTGCCTATCATATTCCCTCCCCAGAGTTATTACCTAATTTTCCAGCTGGTAATAAATATCTCCAAATTTTCTTCAATGAAATCCGCTATCTTGAGAAAAGATTTAGATTAAAAACGCAGCTTTTTAATAAACGCAGACTGTTTATTTTTCTTTTAGTGCCCCTGTTTATTACCAATGCCACCTAAAATAACAAATCCAGTTGCATGGCAGCAGGCTGAAATCCTCATGCAACCTGCTTTCATTCGCGTTATCGACAATATCCGCAAGCAGCTTGATGAATCTTCCTGGACAGGGACTTACCATGATGTCCTGATTTGGCCGCCTAGCACCACTGATGAAATCAAAGCATTAGTGACTGAACTGTTGCAAGCAATGGAAACTGCAACACCCCAAGAAGCAGATGAAATCAGAGGAACTCTAGCTCGTCTGCCGATGCCCCATCCAGGATATCATCTACGTTTGCAGCGTCAACAGCAAGAAGCGAGTATCGATTTGTGGGAACTGTGTTATGAAGTGTGTTTTCTTGCATACACACCACAGAAGGAAGTTGCTGATATTGATACTAGTTTAATCGATGAATTCGGTGAAGTGGATTGGCTGCGTTTGGATGCTAAGTCCAAGGAGTTAGTGGAACAGGCGTTTGCTAAATTGCCGGAGAGTTAACAAATAAAATACCTTCATAAGTTCTCAGATTACGGAGGTGAGTCAGACGCAACCATAGTAATTAAAAAAATATCAATTGTTTTCTCACAAGTTCCTCACATTTCTTTTTTAATCTGAAGATAGCAGCAAAATCTTTCTTGCTTGCAAAAGGGTTTTACTATCTTGTGCCTAGTAGCTTGCTAGATTCAGCACACACTGAAGTTAAAGCTATAAAAGTAGCGACGATCAATTTGAAATATCAAGTTTGAAATCACGAATATTGGAGGCAATGATTATGCCGATTACTCATTGGCAACCTTTCCAAGAAATTGAACGTTGGGAACCTTTGCGGGAGATGGAACATTTGCAACAACGGATGAACCGCCTGCTTGAGCGGATGCTCCCTAGTGGCAATGGAGGAGTCTCTGCACTTCCCTTTATACCCTCTGCCGAAATGGAAGAAACTTCTGAGGCGCTTCACCTCAAACTAGAAATTCCGGGGCTGGAATCTAAAGATTTGAATGTAGAAGTTACTGAAGAATCTGTTTTAATCAGTGGCGAACGCAAGTCTGAAAGCAAGACGGAAGAAAAAGGTATGGTGCGCTCTGAATTCCATTATGGTAAATTCGAGCGAGTCATTCCGCTACCTGCTCACGTTCAACAGGACAAAGCGCAAGCTGAATACAAAAATGGCATTCTCACCCTCACCCTACCGAAGATTGAAGGAGAGAAGAAAAAAGCCATCAAGATTAACCTTGGTTAAGTTTGCTGTTTTCAAAACAGGGGAGCGGAGAGCAGAGATGAAATACCTTCCCCTTTGCTCCCTTTCTTCTTCGTCTTCATCAAAGCATCTCGGAAATCAAGTTTAATTAATTTTTGTATCCCTGATGAATTTATTTCAATCTAATCAGTCAGAGTTTGCCTGGTGGGTAGAAATTAACACCGATGTTCCAGAGTGTACTTATTACTTTGGCCCTTTTGATACTGAAAAAGAAGCACAAATTTATAGAAGTGGCTACGTTGAAGACTTATATCAGGAAGGAGCCAGGAACATCGTTACACTAGTCAAACAATGCCAGCCTAATGTTCTGACGATTTTTTAGGAGAAAATAGAGTACTAAATAGTAACTTTCGCTCCTAAAATATAGGTAGGAGTATAAGCTAGGCTAAACTTTATACTCTGAAAAAAACACCTAAAATTGCTGATTGAAGCAAAATAACGGAGGTGAGAATTTATGGAATCTTTAATGCAACATTTAATGGAACATTTACTGATACCAGACAGTTGGATGTATCTAATCGTCAAAATTGGCACATTGCTTCTAGTTCTATTTATTTGGATGTTATTCATGTCACATCCTGCTTATTAAGCATTTACAATTTTTGCAGCATAATTTGAGGACTAAAATATATGCGTGCAATGATTTTGGATGCACCCGGAAAACCACTGCGACTTGCCGATTTACCCTTACCTACTCCTATTTCCAATCAAGTTCTGATTCAGGTACATACTTGCGGTATTTGCCGCACAGATTTACATATAATTGACGGGGAACTAACAAACCCTAAGTTACCCTTAATTCCCGGTCATCAAATTGTCGGTAAAATAGTCAAGATAGGGGAAAAAGTCACAAAATTTCGAGTTGGGGAACGAGTGGGTGTTCCTTGGCTTGGACATACTTGCAACCATTGCCGTTATTGCCTAGCCGGAAGAGAAAATCTTTGCGATCAAGCTCAATTTACTGGATATCAAATTAACGGTGGTTATGCGGAATATACGGTTGCTAGCGATCGCTTCTGCTTTCCCATTCCCCCTAATTACCCCGACTTGCAAGCAGCTCCTTTGTTATGTGCTGGCTTGATTGGCTATCGGGCATTTAGGATGGTAGAGGATGCCAAAAATATTGGTTTTTACGGCTTTGGTGCTGCTGCTCATATTTTGGTTCAAGTGGCTCGCTATCAAAATCGCCAAGTATTCGCTTTTACTCGTCCTGGCGATACTGAAGGTCAAGAATTTGCCCGTAGTTTAGGTGCTGTTTGGGCTGATAGTTCCGATAAATTCCCACCAGAACCTTTAGACGCAGCCATAATTTTTGCTTCGCTTGGTTCCCTTGTCCCTGCTGCGCTGAAGACTGTGTGTAAGGGAGGGATAGTAGTTTGTGCTGGAATTCATATGAGCGATATTCCAACATTTCCCTATGAAATTCTCTGGGGAGAACGCATATTGAGGTCAGTAGCTAATCTTACTAGGCAAGACGGAGAGGAATTTTTAGCTTTAGCACCTCAGATTCCCATTCACACGGAAGTTGAAGCATTTCCCCTCACAGCAGCAAATGAAGCTTTAGAATCTCTACGTAGCGGTAAGATTTGTGGTGCTGCTGTGTTGGTAGTAGATTGAGAAGAATCAGCAGAATTTGATGAATTTATCGAGTCATGCAGAAGGCAGTCCCAGTGAAAAAATTTTCATCACCATGAATGTCTAAATAGTTTGCTAGTAGGGAATTAATGATTGAGCGTCCTATCAATTAAAGGAATGGGAAGCTCATGCTCATTATCATTGCTAGAACAAAACCAGAGGTACATTGAAGCTGTAAACGCTTATTTGCTAAGATTTCCAGTGCGACAACATTGAAACAGGGCAACTTCTCATCGCTATGCCAACATCTACACTTGACGATAAAGACGCAGCAGCTATCCAAGCCGCCAGAGTTGGGGTTGCAATCTGCGATCGCACCGCTTGGGGACGGATTAAAGTAGCTGGCGACGATCGCCTCAATTTCTTACACAACCAAAGTACTAACAATTTCCAAATACTCAAACCAGGACAAGGTTGTGATACGGTTTTTGTCACTTCCACAGCCAGAACAATTGATTTAGTAACCGCTTACGTTAGAGAAGATGCAGTAATTTTGCTGGTTTCACCTAACCGTCGCCAGTTTTTGATGGAATGGCTGGATAAATATATTTTCTATGCAGATAAGGTGGAATTATCTGATATTACCCAATACACCAATACCTTCAGCCTGATTGGCCCAGGAAGCGACGCTGTTTTAGAAAAGTTGGGTATTGGCGAACTTATTGGACAACCTTACGCTAGTCACCAAGTATACACGATCGCTCCGGCTGAGGGCGTGCGAATTGCTGTGGGTAGTGGGTTAGCCACGCCTGGATACACCTTCACTTTCCCCTATACTGATAAAGAAACGGTATGGAACAAATTGTTAGAAGCTGGGGCGGTAGAGATGAGCGATCGCGCTTGGGATGCCTTGCGAATTTTACAAGGCCGCCCCGCCCCAGATGCGGAACTCACAGATGATTACAATCCTCTAGAAGTTGGTTTGTGGCAAACAATTTCTTTTACTAAAGGTTGCTATATTGGGCAAGAAACTATTGCTCGGTTAAACACATATAAAGGTGTAAAACAACACCTTTTAGGTATCCGCCTCAATGCCCCTGTAGAAGTTGGAAGTGCGATCGCAGTTGCAGATGAAAAGGTCGGTAAACTGACTAGTTACACAGAAACCGCTGATGGTTACTTTGGACTAGGTTACATTCGCACCAAAGCTGGTGGTGTAGGCTTAAAAGTCAAAGTGGGAGAAACTGAGGGTGAAGTCATAGAAATTCCGTTTGTTTCTCACGAATATCCGTAAGTAGTTCAAATCAAAATATCTTTTTCTTTCTCTCTAGCGCCGTAACAAAATTCATCTACCCAAGAAGCTATACTACGGGCATTTGTAGTTGGTAAATTCACTTTGCTCTGAACCTCTTGTGGTTGAATATTCGGATATTGAACGTTACTTTTAGCCTCAGTAGTAATTGTTGGCGATCGCACTGGTTTGCCGTTACTAGAAATATCAGTGGTAATTGCCAACGATGCATCCACAGGGATTCGGCTAGATGGCGCGTTGCTCTTAACTTCGGTAGCTAACGCCACAGATGGCATAGTTTTGGCTTTGCTGTTGACCTCACTGGTCATTGTCGCCGATGCTCCTGAAGGTAACTGACCAGAGTGCCAGCGTACTAGTTGATATTCCCTTGGCAAACCGGAGGATGGCGTTTTTACCGGAGTATCTGGAGCAATTTTAGTTGCATTTGCTACTACCAACGCAGGTTCGCGTGTGCGACTTACCTCAGTAGTAGCTGTAAATGATCGAACAACTCGGTCGGCGCGTGGCAAGTTGGAATCTAGAGTATTGGCAAGAGAATGAGAGGCAATCTTGCTAGCAGTTACAGCCGATGATAAATGTTTATCCTCAAAATGCTTCTCATCTGGCGACTCGCTTTCAACTTGGCTTATAGCCATAGAATGCTCTGATTTGATTAAACGTAACTCTTCATCAGGATTGAAGTTAAGACCTAAAGCGGCGACTATTTTATCTGGATCGTTATTCAGCTCCAACATAAAAGCAAGTATTTCATCAAACTGGGGTTCTAAAACAGACAGTGTTGCCAAAATAAAACCGGACAAAGGACGGCGTAGACCATCGTAAGTGGCCCAAATTCGCATTTTGACCAGCCAGGAAGTATTTTGCTTGTAGTAAATAAGCCACTTTTGTTTTAAGGATTGACGCAGCTGCTGGATATTCATTGGATGCCTCACTTCAGTCAACAAGATTGCAGAGATTGATATTATTTATTAGTTTGATTTCTGGGGATGAAACCGATAATAGAGCATCTGCTTGACTCTTTGACCACCTAGCAAATGATTTTCTATCAGTAGAGATACTTCATCCGGTTGAACGCCGCTATACCAGACCATATCGGGTAATATCAGCACCATCGGTCCATTGCCACATTGTCCTAAACAGCTGCTAGCCGTTACAGTTACACCAGGGATTGGCAAAGCGGTAAAAGCGGCTAAAATCTTGGCTGCACCTTGCTTTTTACAAGTACGATTTTGGCAGACTCGCACACATTTAGGAGCAGAGTCTCGATCTATTTTTGAGAAGTCTGATGGTTGAATAATATTGGTCATTTGTCCTTTGTCATTTGTCATTTGCCAAAAGTCAGAAGTCGGAAGCTAATGACCAATGACTAATGACTAATGACAATTACTAATCTATTGAAAGTCCTTTTGAGGCTAGCCATTCCGGGTTGAATATCCGCGACTGATACCGGGAACCACTATCACACAAGATGGTGACAATGGTATGTCCTGGCCCCAATTGCTTCGCTAAGGCAACAGCTGCCCCAACATTAATACCCGTTGAGCCGCCCATTAACAACCCATCTTTCCGCAGCAGTTGGTAAACTACTCGCAAAGCTTCTTGGTCATCGATTTGGATGGCATCATCAGCAGGTGCGCCTTCCATATTGGCTGTGACACGACCGTTACCAATGCCTTCTGTGATGGAATTTCCTTCTATCTTGATTTCGCCAGTTTTGACATAGCTATAAAGTCCACTACCCAGCGGATCGGCTACAACACATTTAATTGCTGGATTTTGTTCTTTTAAGTACAATGCTACACCAGCATAAGTACCACCAGTACCAGTTGCAGTTGTCCATACATCTATTTTACCATCTGTCTGCGTCCAAATTTCCGGCCCTGTGGTTTCGTAGTGGGCGAGGCGGTTGGCTAAATTATCAAACTGATTTGCCCAAATGGCATTTTCCAACTCAGCAGCTACTCTGCCAGATAGCTTGACGTAGTTGTTCGGGTCTTTGTAAGGTACGGCAGGGACGGGACGAACTTCTGCTCCTAGTGCTGTTAGTGCGTCTATCTTTTCTTGTGACTGGGTATCGGGAATAATAATTAGACATTTGTAGCCTTTGGCGTTGCAAATATGTGCAAGTCCAATGCCAGTATTACCAGCGGTTCCTTCTACAACCGTGCCACCAGGTTTAAGCAGACCTTTCTTTTCTGCATCTTCGATGATGTAAAGTGCGGCGCGGTCTTTGACAGAACCCCCAGGATTGAGAAATTCTGCTTTTGCAAGGATTTCACACCCTGTTTCTTCGCTAAAACTGTTTAAGCGAATTAAAGGGGTGTTGCCAACAGCGCCAACGAAGCCATTCTTTATATCCATTTTGACTGTACTTGTGTGAGTCTCTATAAAAATTTTGGCTTATAGCTGTAGCATGATTTACAACTGATTTGCCTAAAATTCTATGATACTTACATTGGAGCGCTTGCCGTTGGTGTACTTCCTATCTCACCACATATTTGGGTCTGAATCCCAAGGCTTCACGCAATGCTTTCAAGTAATGAATAAGGAGTAATGAGTAGATGAAAAATGGGTATTTACTCATTACTTATCACTTATTACTCATTACTCCTTCTTAAGAGCGCCTTTAGGTCGGTGAGGATGTCAATCCTAACTCCCCACTTATTTACTTTCCGTAGTAAACTCTGGCATTAACGTATCCAAGCTTTCGCATATACCTGTTCCATTCCTCAGCTTGGAATCGATTGGGGAAAGGCCCGACTGCTACGTGTGGGCCCCGTGGTTGCGTCCTTTCGAGGACTCCGCCAGATCGTCCTAAATCTTGTGTCAATCCGCCTAGATTCTGCCTAACTTGTGCTGCGATCGCAGGTAACTGTTCAGAAGTGGTGGGAATGGCGACATAATATCTAGAGCCTCGCCTATTAGCATTTATATTATTGCGATCGTCTATATAGTTATAGTTGCCATTGTCTGCATTTATTTCCTGTCCGTTACCAAAGCTGATTATTCGGGCGTTATATATGCCTCGTGACTGTAGCTCATTCACCCGTTGTTGGGCGTTGGCGACTCTGTTAAAAACTCCTGACTGAATTACAGTCCGGCCTTGGAACTGGCGAATGTAAGCACTGGGTTCAATCTGACGTATGGCTTGTAGTGTCTGAAAATCACTACCATCAACGTAAACTAAATACCGCTCAAAGTTCTGGTTATATTGACTAAACTGTGAACGTTGAGAGGGCTGAAAATTTTGCTCAAATTGATTGTTCGGTAATGGTTGAGAGGGCTGAAAGTTCTGCTCAAACTGATTGTTCGGTAATGGTTGGGAAGGCTGAAAATTCTGCTCAAATTGAGTGTCTTGTACTGGTTGAGTGGGCTGAAAGTTCACTTCCGGTTGATTGAAGTCCTCTGCTTGAATTGGTTGTAACTGCGGTGATGGCTGTTGACCAAAAGGAACTATTGGCGTTGGCGGTAAAATCTCACCAGTTTCTTGAGCTAGTAATACGTTGCTGTTGGAAATTTGTGCTTTTGCTGGGGTAGAGTCGGGAATCAGTACTAACCATCCTCCCACTAACAAAAAGAGAAGTCTCATAGTAGGCTTCCAACCCTTAGAACTTCGGCGTAGCCTCTGAAATGGGATAAATTGACTTGATATTCCTCTCGACATAATAGTTAGAAAGTAGTCACAGTATTTTTAGGTAATTTCCATCAGGAACTAATTAGTTCACCGTTGTAGCAACTATATAGCGTTAACGTAAAGTTACCTCATCTGCGTGGCAAAACATACATCTGTAATTAATCTTAGATGAAAGCTGTTTACGGACGCGAT
Organism: Nostoc sp. EspVER01; assembly: GCF_034530635.1. Taxonomy (NCBI): domain Bacteria; kingdom Bacillati; phylum Cyanobacteriota; class Cyanophyceae; order Nostocales; family Nostocaceae; genus Nostoc; species Nostoc sp. EspVER01. Next base: position 81,130 of record NZ_JAVRCS010000026.1, on the reverse strand, counting down.
CGCTTCTGTTATGGATGGAAGAAACAAGTCAAATTCTCTTCCTTTCTGTCTCACTTTGACTCATTTCGGCTACGCTCAATGACCAACGCTCCGTGACCACCTGCCTCCTGCCTGGTTGTTGAGCGTAGTCGAAACACTGCCTCCTGCCTGGTTGTTGAGCGTAGTCGAAACACTGCCTCCTGTCTGGTTGTTGAGCGTAGTCGAAACACTGCCTCCTGCCTTTAAAACTGAAGCGCTTTAGTAGCAAGGCTTTGAAGAGTATATGCTACAATTGGACAACCACGCATATCGTGTCGTGCTTTGTATGAAAAAAGTCGTCGTTGGTCTTTCTGGTGGCGTTGACAGTTCCACCGCCGCAGCTATCCTGCACCATCAGGGCTATGAAGTGATTGGTTTGACTCTTTGGCTAATGAAAGGCAAAGGTCAATGTTGCTCTGAAGGTATGATCGACGCGGCTGAACTTTGTGAACAATTGGGCGTTCCCCATCAGATTGTCGATATTCGGGATGTCTTTCAGACACATATTGTCGATTACCTGGTAACTGGTTACAGTGCTGGAATTACACCTTTGCCTTGCTCCCAGTGCAATAAAACGGTGAAGTTTGGGCCAATGGTGCAATATGCTCGTGAAGAATTGGGATGCGATCGCATTGCCACTGGTCATTATGCCCGAATTAGCCATGACGAAGCAACTGGACGTTACCAGTTATTAAGGGCTGTTGACCGCAACAAAGACCAGTCATACTTCCTCTATGATTTGTCTCAAGATTTACTTGCAGCAACGATATTTCCTTTGGGCGAACTAGAAAAAACTGACACCCGGCGGATTGCGACTGAATACGGGCTGAAAACTGCTGATAAACCAGAAAGTCAAGACTTATGCTTAGTGGAAAGTAACGGTTCCATGCGGGCATTTTTGGATAAATATTTAGCCCCCAAAACAGGCGATATTGTCGATACTACAGGCAAAATTTTGGGACAGCATGATGGTGTCCATCACTACACCATTGGTCAGCGCAAAGGTTTGGGAATTGCGGCTGCCGAACCGTTGTATGTGATTGAATTAGATGCGGAAAATAATAAAGTAGTAGTAGGCGATCGCACTAAGGTAACTCAGCCAGAATGCACTGTAAATCGGGTAAATTGGGTTTCTATTGCTGAACCATCAACCCCAATTCATGCCGAAGTGCAAATTCGCTATCGTTCAACGGCTACACCAGCGATGGTGATTCCGTTGGAAAACTCCCGCGTGCGTTTGGTGTTTGATGAACCTCAAATCAGTATCACCCCCGGACAAGCGGCGGTGTGGTACGACGGCGAGAAAGTGTTAGGTGGCGGAATAATTGAACAATTTAGTTAACAATTAATCGCTGATATAGAGACGTTGCAATGCAATGTCTCTTTAATTATGTCGAAGAATCATCTTCGGTATTGGGATTTTGTAAGATATCCAAAATGTGATGATTTTCTGTTTATAATCCGCGAACTTCTGCCTGCATTTGCAAACCTTTTTCTTTACATAAGATCACATAGCGTCAGGTATAAATATTATATTGATGCTTTTCACTAGTATTACTTTGCTAATTGTTACTAAAACATATCATGGCAAAAATTGCCATTTATTGACATATCAGTATCACATTGCAGCAAGCAACGAATTTTAGCAAGCGATCGCACGCAGCCAGTAATTGTACAATCAACTCTTAAGCATGAGTACCTACACTTCTAAGGGGTCGATAATTTGGATATTTTTTACTGAATTCTATTTGAAGCATCAGGATCTCATTTTTAATTTGTTTTGATTGGTTATGGTATAACCAGGGTAGCCAATACAGCGTTTTACAGCACTTCCAGCTATTATGCAATACAGACCACCAGGGAATAGAATTCCCTGCCTAATGGTGCAAGTCCTCTAGAAGAGGACTAGAAAAACTTGGGTTAAAGCACTGACAGCTATTATGCAATACAGTACAGTTTTTCTTTTTGCCCTTTTCTATCATAGCTTTCAGCTTTGAGGATGTACCTCATAGCTGCCGGAAGTGCTGTATATACAGACAATGGAGCAATGTCTATATGAGCTTTGATAATCTCAAGTACTCGTCTCTGACCTAAACCGGGTAAAACTGCTTTAATCCACCACTCCACTGAACTTGCATCACCGTAAACAAGTCCTTTTTCGAGAATCACTTCCAAAAAAATGGGCTTGAGTTGCGATCGCTTGGCTAATTCGCATCCTTTCCAAGCATTTGCACTTAGCACGCGCCAAACAAAGGTAAATTTCTGCTCGTCATCAAGTTGACGAAGCCACTTCAGTAAATCATTTTCCTGTTTTGAGTCCATTCGTTCATCAGCGTACTCTATCGGATCAAACATACTTGATGAAATATTAGAAATTAATCAAGAAATACTTTTGTTAATTGCCTCTTCAAACTCTTTCAAAGCCTGTACGGTTACTACTTGCCAAGCTCGTTCAATTGTAGCGGCAATGATTTGAGTTATAGGGATATTTGGAAAGTTAGGACTGTTATCAGATTCGACGAAATGTCCATCCCTGAGTAAATGAATTATTAGCTTTTTACTATCGTAAATCCATAGTTCTGGAACTGCGATCGCAACGTATGCATCAAGAGTTGTTTTTGATGTCACATCTGTTTCAATTGCCAAATCAGGAGGCGGATCGTTTGGTTCCAGTTTGCGACGACCAATCATTCTTTGATAATTTTGGATGTAGAAGCAAGCATCTGGTTCTACCCCCGCTATATTTTCCCGCTTGAAGGTGGTTGAACCAAAGGGTTCATAACTTTTCCCTGCAATCTTCAGCAAAATTTTTACAATATCCGAAATTAAGTCCTTTGATTTTTCGTGTTCGGGTAGAGGAACCATAATTTCTAACGTAGACTTGCTGTAAGCAACTCGTAGCGATCGCTTTTCGCCCAGTTCTTGCAAAATAGACTCAAATTCCTCCCAACTTATATCCTGGACATTCACTGTACTACCAGGCGCTAGCCGCATTTGGCTAACAGGTTTAACAACGGGGGATACAGCAGTCATAAGCAATTCCAAGGAACTATTCTGAAACTTGAGGCTGGATTAGCTTTAGCGTAACCTAATCAGATCGCTTACAGCTAGTTGCAAAATTTTCTTCCATTTCCTAAACTCTTTTTCTCTACGTACCAGCATTTGATAAGTTAGTACATAATCTGAAACAATAACAGTAAAAGCAGAGAGGGGATTACGTTGAGTCACAATCCAGATGCCATAGCTCCCCACGGTGGACAGTTGGTTAACCGTATCGCCACACCAGAACAAAGAGCAGAGTTTCTCTCAAAAGCTGACTTTTTGCCGCGAGTGCAACTTGACGATCGCGCCGTTTCCGATTTAGAAATGATTGCGATCGGTGCTTTTAGTCCGTTGACGGGTTTTATGAACCAAGAAGACTACGATCGCACTGTCACAGAAATGCGATTAGCTAACGGTCTTGTGTGGTCAATCCCGATTACACTATCGGTAAGCGAAGAAGTAGCTTCCCCCTTACAAGAAGGCGGCTTAATCCGTCTGGATAACTCCAGAGGCGAATTTATCGGAGTTTTGCAACTCACCCAAAAGTATAACTACGACAAAACCCGCGAAGCAATCAAAGTCTACCGCACTGATGATGTCAAACATCCCGGTGTGCAGGTACTCTATAACCAAGGTACTGTACATCTGGCGGGTGATATTTGGTTGTTGCAACGCGAACCTCATCCCCAGTTTCCCACTTATCAAATCGATCCAGCTGCCTCACGGCAACTATTTAAAGACAAGGGTTGGAAAACCATCGTCGGCTTTCAAACTCGCAACCCCATCCACCGCGCCCATGAATATATTCAAAAGTGCGCTTTAGAAATCGTTGATGGTCTATTTTTGCACCCATTAGTCGGGGCGACAAAAGAAGATGATATTGCCGCTGATGTGCGGATGCGCTGCTATGAAATTTTGCTGGAACATTATTACCCATTAGACAGAGTAAGTTTGGCAATCAATCCCGCCGCAATGCGTTATGCTGGGCCTCGTGAGGCGATTTTCCATGCTTTAGTCCGCAAAAACTACGGCTGTACTCACTTTATCGTCGGACGAGATCATGCTGGTGTCGGTGACTATTACGGCACTTACGACGCTCAATACATCTTTGATGAATTTGAACCAAGTGAATTAGGCATTGTGCCGATGAAATTTGAACACGCTTTCTACTGCACGCGCACTAAGCAGATGGCAACATCTAAAACCAGTCCCAGCCGGCCAGAAGAACGTATTCACCTATCAGGGACAAAAGTTAGGGAAATGCTGCGGCGCGGTGAATTACCTCCACCAGAATTTTCTCGTCCAGAGGTAGCAGCAGAATTGGCGCGGGCAATGCGAATAGAAGTACCAGCTTAGGGCGTTGGGCAAAACAGTTCCGAGTGCTGAGTGCTGAGTTAAGAGTTAGGAGTTAGGAGTGAAGAGTTAGGAGTTACGAATTCTCCCCCTGCTCCCCTGCTCCTTGGTCACTGAGCGTAGCCGAAGTGCTGCTCCCCTGCCCTGCTCCGCTCCCCACGTTTTTGTAACTTTACAATACAGAGTTCAGCCCTGTAAGCTGCTAACTGATAGCTGAGGGCTGATAGCTAATTATGAAACGTCGCACGTTTTTAGAGAGAATTGGCTCAATACTGGCGGTATTGGGGATAACTGAAGCTGAGTGGTTGTCTTTAGGAAATCGCTATTATCAGGCTTTGGCACAACCCAGTCCGCGTAAGTTGGCATTGTTAATAGGTATTAACCAATACCAAAAAATTCCAGCCCTCAGTGGTTGTCTGACGGATGTGGAACTACAAAGAGAACTTTTGATTCATCGCTTTGGTTTCCAAGGGTCAGATATCCTAACTTTAACTGAGGAACAAGCTAGTAGGGAATTGATTGAGGCGGCTTTTTTGGATCGTTTGGGTAAGCAAGCTAAACTCGATGATGTGGTCGTCTTTCACTTTAGCGGTTATGGCAGTCGTGTCAAATTAGAGACATCGCCAGATACAATGCAAAACGCTCTGGTGGCAACTAATGCCATTTCAGAATCACAAGACGAGAAAATAGTCAACTATATATTAGAAGAAACTCTACTGCTATTATTACGATCGCTCCCTACAAATCGAGTCACAGCAGTATTAGATACTAGCTATTATGCGCCAACCCCAGTATTAGGATTAAAAAGTCGCGCCCTTCCAGAATCAGTAGAGGCAAAGCTAGCAGCAGAAGAACTAGACTTTCTCCAACAACTTAAAACTCAAAAGTTATCCAGCACGCCGATTGTCTTAGCAGCTACCTCAAATCCCAAGCAGTCTGCCAGGGAAGAACTCTTTTCTGGTTTTAGTGCTGGGTTATTTACTTATGCCTTGACGCAGTATTTGTGGGAATTCACCCCAACTACCAGAATTCAAGTCGCTCTCTCCTATATGGAAAATTCTCTATCCAAATTGGGTAGTAAACAGCAACCAGCGTTATTAAGTAGTCAAAAAAATCAACATTTAACGTCTCTACCGCCAGACAATATTATTGGTGCAGAAGGCGCGGTGACAGCTATTGAAGAAGACGGCAAAACAGTCCAGCTGTGGTTAGCAGGATTACCGCCACAAGTGCTGCTATACTACGGAGTGAATTCTCGATTTACCTTAGCAACAACAACAGAAGAATTAGTATTGCGATCGCGGACTGGGTTAACAGCAAAAGCGCAAATTACCCAAATAGAAGGTGCAAATCCCCTACAAATCGGGCAACTTGTCCAAGAAGCAGTCCGGGTTTTACCCCGAAATATTAATTTAATAATTGCTCTGGATACTGGATTGGAAAGAATTGAGCGGGTAGACGCTACAAGTGCCTTTGCTGCATTTCCCCATGTCTCTACCGTAGTTGCAGGGGAAAAACCAGCTGATTATTTATTTGCCAAACTACAGCAAACACCTAGTCGCTATGGTTTATTTTCTCTTGGTGGCGAACTAATTTCCAATGCCACTGGGGAACCAGGAGAAGCTGTAAAATTAACAGTGCAAAAGTTAGCGCCAAAATTATCAACCTTGTTAGCAGCTAAATTATGGCGACTTACAGAAAATCAAGGTTCTTCCCGCTTGCCTCTTAAGGCAACCTTAGAAATAATTAACAACATATCAACTCGCGTTATCATGCAGCGCGAAACAGTACGAACTTTCAAAACAGAAACTTCGATTCAAAAATCACTCCCCACACCGATTGTCCCTATCGGTAGTCGAATGCAATATCGGGTAGAAAACCAGAGCGATCGCCCAGTATATTTAATCTTGCTGGGATTAAACAATAATCATACAGCGATCGCCTTGTATTCTTGGGAAACTCCCCAAGAATCAAACACTGCGGACACCAAACCTCTACTTAAAGAAGTCGTCATTGCTCCAGGTGAAACCCTCACTCTACCCCAAACAAATACTGCTTCCGAATGGGTGATTTCAGGGCCCACTTCTGAGTGCGAACACCAACTGATTTTTAGTACTGCCCCCTTTAACGGCACTCTCGCCGCCTTGAACACTGCCAAGTATTCCACAGCCGAAGAAGGGCCAATTGGCCCATTGTTGAATTCCTTAGACGTTGTACAAGCCTTGCTACAAGACTTACATAACGCTAGTGCCCTCAAAACAGAGATGAACGTTACAGCAGCCGATTCACATAGCTTGGATGTGAATAATTGGGCAAGTCTTAGCTTTAGTTTTCAAGTGTTGTAAGTTAATGTGATTGAAGAAGAATGCAGAATTCAGAATTCAGAATTCAGAATCAAGAGGTTTTCTACTAGACCCTGCGCTATCTGCTTTTTCGGTCAGAATTCTGACTCCTGACTCCTGTTCGATAGACCTCTTGCATAAATCAAAAATAAGAAAGAACCCCACCCCGCTAAAGCTATGCTTTGTCTCCCCTCCCGAAGAGCGGGGAGGGGTTGGGGGTGTGGTGTTAGGGACTTTTGCAAGAGGTCTGATAATTAAAGATTTGTAGTTAGTGCGTCTAATAAAGCCTGATTTTGCTCATCTGTCCCAACAGTGATGCGTAATTTATCATCTAGTCCAGGCTGCTTGAAATAGCGAATTAAAATTCCCTGTTCCTTGAGTTTTTGATAGAGATATTCTGCGTTTCCTTCTCTTGGCTGTGCCAGCAAAAAGTTAGCTTCGGAATCCCAGATATGAAAACCTAATTGTTTCAAGTCTGTTGCTAACTTAGTCCGTGATGCTTTAATCTTGGCTACACAAGCATTTTTATAAGCTTGGTCAGTGATAGCAGCTGTACCAATTGCACAAGCGATCGCATCAATGTTATAGCTATCTTTAACCTTAAACAATCCCTGCAACAGTTTGGGATTCGCCACCCCAAAGCCCAATCGCAATCCTGCTAACGAGTACCCCTTAGATAGTGTCCGAAGCACAATGACGTTTTCGTATTCCTTAACCAAAGCCAATGCATTCTCTTCGGTAAAATCTATGTATGCTTCATCAATCACTAAAACTCCAGATAACTGACTGGCTAATTTTCGCAAATCATTTGTTGCCACCACATGCCCCGATGGGCTATTGGGCGACGCAATAAATGTTACCGCCCCATTGGCAGCAACTAATTCTTCCTTTGGTAAACTGTAATCTTTGCTGTAGGGAATCTCAATAATTTCCGCCGCTTGCATTTCTGTTAATGTGCGATATAGGACGTAAGTAGGCATCGGATAAACTACCTTCTTCCCAGGTTCAGCACAGGCTCGAATTACCACACTCAACAATTCGTCACTGCCATTTCCGACAATTATCCAATCACTAGGAACTCCTAAAACTTTACTTGCAGCTTCCCGGAACTCCCCCCCGAAAGGTTCTGGATACCGCCGCAACCAATCACCATCAATATTTCGTAGCACAGCTAAAGCCGCAGGAGAAGGAGGATAGGGGTTCTCATTGCTGTTAAGTTTAATAATTTGTGTACCGCGTCGAGGCTGCTCACCGGGAATGTAGCTAGCCATTGCATCAACATTAGAGCGAAAGTAGTTGGTCATAGGGACATGGTAAATTGGGTTGGGATCTCTACGATAGTTACTGAGCGGCTGGTGAGCGGAGTCGAATGCCATACCACTTTATAAATTACGAATTACGAATTACGAATTACGAATTACGAATTATAAAAATATGCCAGATAAATGGAATCCAGAACTATACGAACGATTTCAAGCTGAAAGAAGTCGTCCATTCTACGACTTGGTAGACATGGTACATCGGCAAGAAAACTTACGAGTTCTTGATTTAGGGTGTGGAACCGGAAAGTTAACTAAATATCTGCATGAAACGCTAGCAGCACAGGAGACTTTAGGGATAGATGCTTCTGAGAAAATGCTGCAAAAGGCGCGTCAGTTTGCAGGCAATGGACTACGGTTTGAGCAAAGACGGATTGAGGAAAACCCAGGAGATGGGGAGTTTGATGTGATTTTTTCTAATGCGGCATTGCAGTGGTTGACGGGACATGAGGTTTTATTTGAGAAATTGCGGGCAAAACTACGACCTGGTGGACAGCTTGCCGTACAAATACCAACGATGGATAGTGAGCCAGTGCATCAGATAGCAGTTAAGACTGCACATGAATTCAGTCAAGAATTAAAAGGATATGTGCGCCGCTTAGAGGTACTTCCCCCAGAAACATATGCCCGAATGCTTTATAAATTGGGGTTTGTCAAGCAGGAAGTCAAGCTTCAAATTTATGAGCATGTGTTGCCCTCACGAGAAGCCGTGGTGGAGTGGTATCGCGGGACATTGCTAACGGCTTATGAGTCCCAACTGGATGCCCAAACCTATGAGCGATTTGTGGAACGCTATCAGCAGAAGTTATTCGAGTTGCTAGAGGATGAGCGTCCGTTCTTTTTCCCCTACAAGCGCATCTTAATGTGGGGGCGTATTTAAGAAACTGAAGCTAGTTAGCTGAAAACCTTACTGTGTATAAGTGGGCGATACTGGATTTGAACCAGTGACCCCATCCGTGTGAAGGATGTGCGCTACCCCTGTGCTAATCGCCCAAGACATTTTATATTACCATAATTTACTAAATAGCAAGGTAAGTTGAAATGCCAAAGGCTTAGTTGTTGCGCCTACACTTTTAACGTCATTTTTCATCATTGCCGTATGTCACGCAAGGACTGTCAATTATGAGTTCTGGCTCAAATGAATTGCAGAAAACTACGGTAGAACAATTAACCCCAAATTCGTCAGGGTGAATGCACTTTATCGCTTCTTCTACTAAGGTATGGAAAGCACAATCATTGCAGATAGTCTGACATTTCTCCACTAAGTATATAAGTATAAATTATTTAAATGGTATTGCGATCGCACTTCTATCAGTTAAACAAGTAGCGACAAAATCAAATGTTTAAATCGCGTAGAGCCAGACGAATCTGCTCGGCTCGTCTGCGGTTGACACCGAGATCGGATTCTCCCACGCGAGATGCCGAGCGCAGATGAATTACTGACTCATTAGGAGGTAAATAAAATTCTACATCATCAACAAATTGGAAGATGCGGCTTTTAGAAAGAGCGTGGATGTAATTATCTGTTTGTTCTACAATTTCTGTACGGGGAACAACACCGATAACTTTTAGTAAGATTTCTCTAGCTGCATTACGGTCTACATGATAAGGAATCGGGTCGATAGCGTGTTTTGCATCTGCGTTTTGACTGACAACACAGTTGTCTGAAGCTGGACAAGAACTCAGATGACCGTTCTCAACTCCCAAGCTAGAAGCAGCCCAAGTAGCCCCAGGAAGTATTAAACTACTAATCAAAGTTAAGAGTATTGCAAAAGCGATACTCCGTAATAATTTCTGCCGGAACGCTGTTAGTAGACGGGACATAATAAATTTACTCCTTTTGTTCGGTTCTTTCGGGTGAGTACTGCCAGTTGCCTGTTCGCTCTACAGATTATCATCTATCCAGCCACACTCTGAGTTTGGGCAATCACAATAGACTTCTTGGCATTTGTCGGGAAAAGGGGAAGGGAAAAGGGGGAAGGTTTGGTATTTTCCCTTTCCCCTTTAACATGCACCCTTTTCCCACCTCTTGCAAAAAGCACTTTTGCAAGAGACTTCATGAGCTGCGCTCACAAAGAACAATGAAAATGTCTTTTCCTCCTGCCTCCTGCCTTATTTTCAAGGCAGGTCTAATGTAGCTGCGCCGACCAGTCCCTTAGACTTCTTGGCATTTGTCGGGAAAAGGTAAAGGTTTTGTATTTTCCCCTTCCCCTTTAACCTTTACCCTGTTCCGACGAGAGTGCAAAAAGCACTTTTGCAAGAAGTGCCTTGTGCTATTGTTGCTGCCAATAAGGGAATCAAACCTAAAAAGTGACCAATAATTCAGATTTCCATTGACTACGAACCCAAAATCATTAACAGGGGTTGCGACTGCATTCCCTGGTGATTCCAGCTTTGACTCGGAAGAATTGGCTGGTATCGGCTTTGTTGTGGTCAATATTAGAAAGTTTGATGGTTGTAGATGAACATAGGAATAATCCAGCCTTACAGTAACGGGTTTTTAGAAGTTATACCAGAGAGCGATTATTGGCAGATTGCAGCTATACACATCAATGGCCAAGCCTACTGCCCTACTCCTCAGCTTTATCGTTCAGAAAAAGTGGCATTAGCAAAAGCAACACAAATTTATGATTGGATAGCTGACCACGAACACCAAATCAGTGATGAGGCTTACTACTGCTCTGAGTTGAAACTCATCCTATGGCAGCAACCAAAAGTATCTTAGTTAACCAGAGAGATTGCTTGCCTTGGGCAAATCTGATAGTAGTTTTGTATTAATGTTTCAGAGTAAAGCTATAGTCCCTGCCGCAAATGTGGGGATTTTAGTTTGTTGATAGGATGTGTAAACATACCTGCCCTGTTGAAAAAGTCGTGTTAAGTGGAAGTAGCTAGCTCTGTGTGCAGGGGTCACTGAAGATTCATTTCTTTAGTTTATCTAAAGTCGCATCTAAGTTATCAAATTACCTTTCTAAGATAGAAGCAGCAACTATAAGTTGCTATAGATGACTAAAACCCAATTAACAGCTAGTGGCTGCGGAGAACATAAAAATGACTAAAGCGCCGGAATCTTTAGACTTATCTGCCTACGATGCTACAGACAGAGCCTTAGATCGTGATTGTACAACTTTATCCCGTCACGTCCTCCAACAACTTCAGAGTTTTTCGCCAGATGCACAGGATTTGAGTGCGCTGATGAATCGCATCGCCCTGGCCGGAAAACTGGTGGCTCGTCGTATGAGTCGCGCCGGTTTAATGGAAGGCGTTCTCGGATTCACTGGAGAAGTTAATGTCCAAGGCGAATCTGTCAAAAAGATGGATGTTTATGCCAATGATGTATTTATCTCAGTGTTTAAGCAAAGCGGCTTAGTTTGTCGCCTCGCTTCTGAGGAAATGGAAAATCCTTATTACATCCCGGAAAATTGTCCCATTGGGCGTTATACCCTACTGTATGACCCAATTGATGGCTCATCCAACACTGATAATAATCTCAGCTTGGGTTCCATTTTCGCCATTCGCCAACAAGAAGGAACTGATAGCGATGGTAAGGCAACTGACTTACTCGCCAACGGACGCAAGCAACTCGCTGCCGGATACATCCTATATGGCCCCTGCACGATGCTGGTTTATACTATAGGTAAGGGCGTTCATTCCTTTGTTCTTGACCCCAGCTTAGGAGAGTTTATTCTCACAGAAGAAAATATCCGCATTCCTAACCACGGTTCTGTTTACAGCGTGAACGAGGGTAACTTTTGGCAGTGGGAAGAATCGATTCGAGAATACATTCGCTACGTTCACCGCACAGAAGGCTACAGCGCTCGTTATAGCGGCGCAATGGTGAGCGACATCCATAGAATTTTGGTTCAAGGCGGCGTGTTTCTCTACCCAGGCACAATTCAAAACCCTGAAGGAAAATTACGCTTGCTTTATGAAACGGCTCCTCTCGCCTTTTTGATTGAGCAAGCAGGTGGCCGTGCTACTACAGGACTGGTCAATATCTTGGATGTGGTGCCAAAAAAACTGCATCAGCGCACGCCTTTAATTATTGGTAGCAAAGAGGATGTCGCAAAGGTGGAGTCTTTTATTCAAAACGGACACTAGAAGACAATTCGTAATTCGTCATTTGTAGTTAGTGTTACGTAAGGGTTTTAGACGTTTTATAAGAGTGACTTATGTCCTCTGTGCCGTACTCTCATCTGCCATTAATTAAACGTTAATCATGGTGATTTAGGATTGGGGATGCAAAATAGCGCTTTTTGAAGATCAATTAAGGATTATCTCAGCTGGCCGATGCAATAAGTAATTGGCAACGCCACAATTCAAAAGTAACCATCAATATTTGATGCGTTTTGCCAAATTTACTTAGAAGCATCACTATACAGGAGTGAAACAAATTAGAGCTATGTCTACCAATCATCTACTAGAAATTAACCAATACGGTCAAAGTATCTGGATGGATAATTTGAGCCGTGACATTATTCAATCAGGTGAACTCAAAAACTTGGTTGAAAATCAAGGTATATCTGGGATTACTTCTAACCCAGCTATCTTTGAAAAAGCGATCGCTGGTAACGTTATTTATGATGCCGATATCGAAGCCGGAGTTCGGGCTGGCTTACCGACATACAAAATTTACGAATCCCTAGTTTTTGCAGATATCCGTAATGCCTGTGATATTTTACGCCCTGTTTATGAAGCCTCAAATAGACTAGATGGTTATGTGAGTATTGAAGTACCGCCAACCATTGCCCATGATACTGAAGCAACCATAACCGAAGCCCGCCGCTATTTCCAAGAAATTGGTCGGGAAAATCTGATGATTAAAATTCCCGGTACAGAACCTGGTTTGCCAGCAGTAGAACAGGTAATATCCGAAGGGATGAATGTTAATATTACGCTGCTGTTTTCTGTAGAAAGCTATATAAACACAGCAATGGCTTATATTCGGGGCTTAGAAAAACGGTTGGCTGAGGGTAAAGACATTAGTAAAATTGCTTCAGTCGCTAGTTTCTTCCTCAGCCGGATCGATAGCAACATTGACGGCAAGATTGATGCTAAGTTGAAAAAAGGCGTTGATGATATTGCTGTGGAAGCAAAGCTAAGAGCTGTTAAAGGAAAAGTAGCGATCGCTAACGCTAAGATTGCGTACCAGGAATACAAGAAAATCATTAGAAGCGAGCGTTGGCAAGATTTGGCAGCAAAAGGAGCTACAGTACAACGGCTACTTTGGGCTAGCACCAGCACCAAAGACCCCAACTACAGAGATGTGATGTATATCGAAGAGTTGGTCGGCCATGATACCGTCAACACCGTACCACCAGCGACTATTAAAGCTTGTGCCGATCATTGTAACGTAGGCGATCGCTTAGAAACAGATTTAGATAATGCTTACACGCTGATCGAAAACCTCAAAGATCCCGACATCAACATCGATCTCGATAACGTCATGGATGAACTGTTAGTCGATGGTATTGACAAGTTTATCCAGCCCTTCCAGTCCTTGATGAACTCTTTAGAAGACAAGATCAAGGTATTGTCACCAGTGTAGGGAACAGAAGAGGGGAAAAGGTTAAAGGGTAAAGGGTAAAGGTATAGTTCTTCCCCTTTCCCCCTTCCCCTTTCCCCCTTTCCCTTTCCCCAATCCTAGTACCAAATCTAAAATCCAAAATTGTTATGGTTAGTCTGCTAGAAAATCCCTTGCGTGTTGGTCTGCAACAACAACGGATGTCCGAACCCCAGATTATAGTCATTTTTGGCGCTTCTGGCGATCTTACCTGGCGCAAACTAGTGCCAGCACTTTACAAATTGCGGCGAGAACGGCGTATTCCACCAGAAACTACCATTGTCGGTGTAGCACGTAGAGAATGGAGCCATGAGTACTTCCGCGAACAAATGCAAAAAGGCATGGAAGAAGCACATGCCGATGTCGATTTAGGGGAACTCTGGCAAGATTTCTCCCAAGGTCTGTTCTATTGCCCTGGCGATATAGACAACCCCGAAGGCTACCAAAAACTGAAAAACTTATTGAGTGAATTAGACGAAAAGCGGGGCACACGAGGGAATCGAATGTTCTACCTCTCAGTTGCCCCCTCATTCTTTCCCGAAGCGATTAAGCAGCTAGGAACCGCCGGGATGCTAGAAGATCCCTACAAACATCGTCTAGTAATTGAAAAACCTTTTGGTCGGGATTTGGCTTCTGCCCAAAGTCTTAACCAAGTGGTACAGAAATATTGTAAAGAAAACCAAGTATACCGGATTGACCATTACTTGGGTAAAGAAACAGTACAGAATTTGCTGGTGTTTCGCTTTGCGAATGCGATTTTTGAACCCTTGTGGAATCGTCAATTTGTTGACCACGTGCAAATTACCGTGGCAGAAACCGTGGGAGTGGAAGACCGGGCTGGTTACTATGAAAGCGCCGGCGCATTACGGGATATGTTGCAAAATCACCTCATGCAACTTTACTGTCTAACGGCAATGGAAGCGCCCAATGCAATGGATGCCGACAGCATCCGCACAGAAAAAGTGAAGGTACTCCAAGCTACTCGTTTAGCTGATGTTCACAATCTGTCGCGGTCAGCAGTCCGCGGTCAATATAGTGCTGGTTGGATGAAAGGTCAAGCAGTGCCAGGGTATCGGACAGAACCAGGCGTTGATCCCAACTCCACCACACCAACCTACGTCGCCATGAAGTTTTTGGTAGATAACTGGCGCTGGAAAGGTGTTCCTTTCTACTTGCGTACCGGGAAGCGGATGCCGAAAAAAGTCAGCGAGATTGCCATTCACTTCCGCGAAGTTCCATCTCGGATGTTCCAATCTGCCGCCCAACAGTCAAACGCCAATATTTTGACGATGCGGATTCAGCCAAATGAAGGTATTTCCCTGCGTTTTGATGTGAAAATGCCGGGGGCAGAATTCCGTACCCGTTCCGTTGACATGGACTTTAGTTATGGTTCCTTTGGCATCCAAGCAACATCTGATGCCTACGATCGCTTATTCCTTGATTGTATGATGGGCGATCAAACATTGTTCACCCGCGCGGATGAAGTAGAAGCCGCTTGGCAGGTCGTAACGCCAGCCCTTTCCGTTTGGGATGCACCCGCCGACGCCAATACTATTCCCCAATATGAAGCTGGAACCTGGGAACCAACAGAAGCAGAATTCTTAATTAACCAGGATGGCCGTCGCTGGCGCAGACTGTAAAAAGTTAAGAGTGATGAGTTAATAGTTAGGAGTAATAAATTATGAGTTTTTGAGTTAATAATTTCAGTTATTCTAACTCCCAACTCCCAACTCCTAACTCCTAACTCCTAACTCCTAACTTCTCACTTCTAACTCCTAACTGATTCACCAAACAAAGCTGACAACTCAAAACTACTATGGCTCCCCAAGCTTCTACAATTTATTCACTTCAGGCGCCAAAAGATATTTCGCTTAACGAAATAGAAGCGGAACTTAATCAAATTTGGCAAAGTTACGGCATTACTGGCGAGGACGGTGGGCTTCCTGCTGCCACTCGCGCCACAACATTTACCTTAGTGGTTTACGAACCCGAAGAAACCCAGTATCTTTTGGCTACTTTGGGATTTTACAACGGCCCGCTTGACGGAATTTTAGGGCCTCAGATGGTAGCTGCCTTGCGGCAAGTGCAGACAAAATATGCATTGCCCGATACTGGAACAGCAACACCTGAAACTCTGGCTATCTTGAGAGAAGAATTCATCAAACGTCAAGGAAACGGCGCTGCGGGTGACAATGCTTCTATTGAACTTCCCAGCTTAAATGCCCCAAGCCCCAGAATTGCTGATGAAATCGCCCTCCGCAACCCCTGCCGCATCATTGCGCTATTTCCTATTACTGGCGAAGATGAAGGAGTTAAGGCTCAGGTCTCTGCCTATTGCCCCATCCAAAAGCAATCGTCAAGCACACTAATTTGTTGCGAATACATCACTCTCAGTGGAACTGCTGCGGCTTTAGAACGCATCGGTGGGATGATTCCAGCATTGTTGATTGGTGGCTTACCAAAGTTTCTTTGGTGGAAAGCAACACCAGACCCCAACAACACTCTATTCAAACGGTTGTCAGCCGTCTGCAATAATGTGATTGTGGATTCTTGCCGCTTTAATGAGCCAGAAAGTGACTTACTCCACCTCCAAGAATTGGTGGACAGTGGTGTTCCCTTAGCTGACCTGAACTGGCGTCGCCTCTCAGCATGGCAAGAATTGACAGCTGAAGCTTACGACTCACCTCATCGTCGGGCAGCCCTGCGGGAAGTTGACCGAGTAACTATTGATTACGAAAAAGGCAACCCCGCACAAGCATTGCTGTTTTTGGGTTGGTTGGCAAGTCGTTTAGGATGGCAGCCAGTTTCGTATAAAAAGGAAACCGGAGATTATGACATCACTCGCATTAACTTTATTGCTCAAGACCAACGGCAAGTAGAAACCGAATTAGCGGGCGTTCCCCTTGCTGATGTGGGTGAGATTGCTGGCGACTTGATTGCTTTGCGCCTAAGTTCGACCAATCCAAAGGCAGACTGTGGTACAGTAATTTGCTCGGAAACTGGTGGCTGTATGCGGATGGAAACCCACGGTGGCGCTCAATCTGCTGGTCTATTTCAACAGGTGACTTCACTTTCAGAACAAAAGGCGGAAGCATTGCTGAGTCAGCAGGTACAACGCTGGGGTCGTGAGTCGCTTTTTGAAGAAAGTCTGGGAGTGACAGCAAATATTTTCAAATTGGAAACAAATAGTTAGTTTCGCCTGGAAACAATAAAAGTTACCAAAATTGCGAAAATCAAACACAAACTCTTCAGATTTTTGGATATTTCAATAATCTGGAGGGTTTTTCTATTTTCCTTGGAGGCAAGAGACGCGATGAATCGCCGTCAAGACAAAAATCAATCTTTTGTATATAGCGCTTCTCGTTTTGATGGAATACAGTTTGACCTCTCTCCTAAAAGCAGAGAGGCTTTGAATCTTACTCCCCAACGCTAGTAGGGAAGAGGGGCTGGGGGTTAGGTCTGTATTCCATACAATTGAGAACCGCTATATACGGCGATTTATCGCGTTTTTGGCGATCAATAATTTTCATCAAAAAACCTTAACCGAACCGTATTGCATTAACATAAGCTGTTACGTATACAACTTGCATTATCAGGGCGGGCAAAATGCCATTGGTGTCAAGTTAACGCTAAACCCGCTTGGTGACAAGGTTTTGCCCTCACCCCCAGCCCCTCTCCCATCCGTGATATCATGTCCGCATAATTAGTTATGATTTCCACAGTCATTGCACCCCACCCCCAGCCCCTCCCCGCAAGCGGGGAGGGGAGACAAAGCGCAGCTTTGGCGGGGTGGGGTTCTTGGGGTTTAGTAAGTAATCAAGCGGACATGATATGAGAGGGGAGCTAGACATTCAATTCCCTTTCTCCCAAGGGAGAAGGGGTTAGGGGATGAGGGCGTGAGGGATTTGTAAAACGCCTGTCCGATATAGTTTTCGGCTTAAGTTGACACCAATGGCAAGATGCCCGCCTCACAATTATATTGAAAAAAATATTAGTGCAAATTGAAGGCGCAACAGCTTAGCAAGTCAATGTATTGGCATAACAGGCTGATGTATTGGCATAACAGACCGATGTATTAACATAACAGACTGATGTATTGGCATAACAGACCGATGTATTGGCATAACAGGCTGATGTATTGGCATAACAGGCCGATGTATTGGCATAACAGGCCGATGTATTGGCATAACAGGCCGATGTATTGGCATAGCAGGTCAATGTATTGGCATAGCAGGTCGATGTATTAGGTGATTTCCGACAAAGAAAAGTCTATTGAAAGGATACTTCGTATTTACCTCCACGCTCCAGGGCGCGTTTGTAAGCAGGTCTTTCATGAATGCGCTTGACAAATTCTTTGAGCTTTGGTCTGTTCTTGACCTCTTCGGGAAGCGCAGCCACCACTTCTAGGGGAAAGCTCATTTGGATATCGGCGGCGGTAAATTCATTGCCTACAAACCACGTATTTTTACGGAGTTCGTCTTCTATGTAGTCCAAGTGAAGTTTAATTTGGGGCGCGACAAATCCGCTAACCACGCTGCTGTCACCTGCACCAAAATTGTTCAATACCAGCCGCATTACCAGTGGTGGCATTGCCGAGCCTTCGGCGTAATGCAGCCAATACTTGTAGCGCAGATACTCTGGCGTACCGGATGCTGGGACTAACCGACCATTACCATAGCGATCAATTAGGTATTCGATAATTGCACCCGACTCAGCGATCGCCAAGTCTGCATCTGTGATTACTGGTGACTTGCCGAGGGGATGAACTTGGCGTAGCGTCTCCGGTGCCATCATCGTCTTGGCATCGCGTTCATAGAATTTGATTTCGTATTCGATACCTAATTCTTCAAGCAGCCACAGCACCCGCTGCGATCGCGAGTTGTTAAGATGATGCACTGTGATCATAAAACGTTCCTTTTGTGGTAGCTGATTATTATCTGATCTTGGATAATCTCCTCTCCAACTGTATTATTAAACAGACGTTTCCAACTTAACTCCCCTAATTGGGTGGTTTTCTTGTTTCTAATTGGTATAAGTTTGAGTTAATCGGTTGGAAAAACTGGTGCATCTGCTTTTGCAAAAAGTAACGATAGACATACAGCCAAGAATCGAAATAGTTGCTGCATATTATTAATTTGTTTCATTTATGGCTTTAGTCATTGCCGGGGAACGTAGTGGGGTGGGTAAGACAACAGTCACGCTCACCCTTTTAGCATCTTTACGCCGTCGCGATCGCTTGGTGCAATCTTTTAAGGTGGGGCCAGACTACATCGATCCGATGTTTCATCGACACGTAACCGGTCGTGCTTGTCGCAATTTAGACCCCGTGCTGACTTCTGAAGCCTACGTTCAGCAATGTTTTGCCCATCATAGCCAACTGAGTGAATATGCCCTCGTGGAAGGGGTTATGGGGTTGTTTGATGGAGTGAAAGAGGGAGCAGGGGAGCAGGGGAGCAGGGTAGCAGAGGAGAAGAACAATGCCCAATGCCTAACTGACTTTGCAAGTACGGCACACATTGCACGGCTGTTAGATTTACCTGTGGTGTTGGTGATTGATTGCAGTCGTTTATCTGGTTCTGTAGCTGCGATCGCACACGGCTATCGATCTTTTGATCCCCGCATTAAAATAGCTGGGGTAATATTAAATCGCGTCGGGAGCGATCGCCATCTCTCTCTCCTCAAAGATTCCCTAGAACCCTTACAATTACCGATTCTCGGCGTCATGCGCCGTCAAGATAACATTACAATTCCCGATCGCCACTTGGGTTTAGTACCCACAGCCGAACTTCCCGAACTCAATGCTTTAATCGATCGCCTCGCGGATTTAGGAGATAGTTGCTTCGACTGGCAACGCTTATTACCTTTGTTAAAATCAGAACCCCTTTCTCCCTCCGCTTCATCCTCCTTATCTCCCTTATCCCCAGTTAGGATTGCAGTAGCCCGCGATCGCGCGTTTAATTTTTATTACCAAGACAATCTCGATTTGCTGCAACAACTTGGTGCAGAATTGGTTTTTTGGAGTCCGTTAGAAGATGCTGACATACCAAAAGATATTCAGGGAATGTATTTTGGCGGTGGTTTCCCGGAAGTTTTTGCCCAGCAACTCGCAGAAAATTCTAACGTTCGTGATGCGGTGAAAACGGCAATACTTAAAGGAATACCTACGATTGCCGAATGCGGCGGATTAATGTATTTGTGCGAGCAAATTATCGATTTTGAAGGTAAATCTTGGTCAATGGCGGGAGTGCTACCAACATCTGCGGTGATGGGTGGACGTTTAACTTTGGGCTATCGTCGTGCTGTCGCTTTGCAAGATAATTTGTTAGTTAAAGCAAATACAACTGTTTACGGACATGAGTTTCATCGTTCCCATTTAACCTTAACTCCCACTCAACCCCTATTTGAAACTTCTCGCTACGATTGCGAAGAAAATATGGGATGCGAGGGATGGGGTTTACCTGCAAATATTCATGCTTCTTATGTTCATCAGCATTGGGGAGAAAGTAGAGAAATTCCCCAGCAGTTTCTTAAAAAATGTCTAAAAGTAGCATCTTCAGGAACGTTGATTTAAGGGACTTCCAGAAAATAAATTATCCAATTTACTCAGATAATATTTTTCTTTCTCCCCCTGCCCCCTGCCCCCTGCCTCCTGCTCCCCTGCCTAGACAGCGATGGGATATTTTTTTATTTGGAAGTCCCTAACCCCAAAACCCTCATGTAGAGACGCGATTTATAGCGGAGCATAGGGACGAAGAGACATAAAAAGGCAGTGAGATAATTCACCGCCTCCTCTTGGATTAACTTATAACTCGATATTAGTTTTGGACTTCAACCCAACGGCGGTAAAGCTTTTGAATTTGTTTGAGAAGCGCAGTAGGAGCTGGTTGATTTGACTCATTCGGCTTCGCTATATCCTGCAATTGCGTCAGGAGTCTGGCTTCTTCGACGGCAACTTCACCATCGCTATAAATTAAGCCACTGATGGCTTCAATCAGATTTTCGCAATCTTCAAGACTGGGGCGATCGCCTAGATACTCCCGCACCCAGTCGTAGCATTCTTTTGGCTGCACAGGAACTAATTCGTACAGCCAAGGCTTAATTTCTGGGTCGTTAGCTAAACCTTTTGCTTGAGCTATTTCGCGGAGATATTGCCGTTCTTCTGGCTGGATTCTGCCATCGATCCAGGCGGCTCCAATCAGGATTTTAACTAAGTTTTTTACATTGGAAGGGGAAACCATTGCTGCCTCCTCTGGTAGATTCAGGCCTCCACCAAATCGTACAATCCTAAACAGTATTCACTCGGAATTATTGGTTTTTCTTAAGCGCACCATAAAAAAACCATCCATGTCCTGTCGATGGGGCCAAAGTTTAAACCAACCTTGAGGTGTCCTCTCGGTAGAATCAGGTAACTCCACGCCACTAGGAGACTCAATTTGCCACTGAGGTGAATCAGCTAAAAACGCCGAAATTACTTCTTCATTTTCTGCTGGATGCAATGTACAGGTGGCATAAACTAGTACACCACCAGGTTTGACAAAAGTTGATGTATGTATTAATAATTCTCGTTGCAGCACCGCAAGTTCTCGGACAGATTCTGGTGTCTGTCGCCAACGGGCATCAGCATGACGGTGCATAGTTCCCAAACCAGAACATGGAGCATCGAGTAATACTCGGTCTGCGGTGTTTTGAAATTGATTGAAGTGGCGACTGTCACCAGTATAAATCTGAATAGATTGTAAATTTAGCCGTTGAGAATTTTCTTGGAGTTTGCGAAGACGAGAAGGAGTGCGATCGCAAGCCCAAATTTTCCCTTGATCTGCCATCAACTCAGCGATATGGGTTGTTTTCCCCCCTGGTGCTGCACAGGCATCAATTACCACCTCACCTGGTTGGGGGTCGAGCAAATGACCTACTAGTTGAGCGCTAGCATCTTGTACAGTCCACCAACCTTCTTTAAAACCCGGTAGTTTTTGAATCGCCCCAGTATTTCCAATAAATCGTAAAGCTTGGGGTAAATGAGGAATCCGTCTCACCAAAACACCAGCAGATTGCAAAGCCGCCTCAACTTCCTCGATGGAAGTACGAAGTGGGTTGATGCGTAAATCGATTGTTGGTGATTGGTTCATCCATTCACACAGTTGTTCTGTCTCAGTCAAACCCAGTTGTTCTAACCAAACTTGAACAATCCAGTCAGGAAAACTGTGTAAAATGCCCAAGCGTTCCACAGGGTTTTCTGGAAGTTCTAACGGATCAAAATAGGTAACAGGGGACTGGGGAAGTAACAAAGAATCTTTCTCCTCTGCCCCCCTGCCCCTCTGCCCCCCTGCCCCTCTGCCCTCCTGCTCCCCTGCTTTTCTAAGATACTGGCGTAATAGACCGTTAACAAAACCCGTAAGTCCAGAAAAACCATTTTCTTTAGCGAGTTGGACTGTGGTATTAACAGCCGCTGAGGCGGGAATACGCTCTTGATAACGCAGCTGGTAAAAGCCCAGATGTAAGATGGTGCGGAGGTCTTGTGGTTGTTGATCAGATTTCTTTTTGGCAAGTTGATCGATGAGAGTATCAAGAGTGCGCTGCCTTCTGACGCTCCCATAAACCAATTCTGTCACCAAACGGCGATCGCAATCAGGCAAACTGACTTTTTGTAACACTCTATCTAGGGCAACATCAGCATAAGCCCCCTTATGAACATCTCGGAGGGCGATAAAAGCTAATTGACGGGCGTTTGTCATGAAAACACGATTCAGGAGTCAGGAGGCTTTTGTATTCTAACTCCCAACTCTTTACTAATTCGTAATTCGTAATTCGTAATTGTCGAATTTAATTCCCCCTTGTTTATAGGTGGTTTTGTTTCAATCTGGGTCAAGCTTTCTGTCTGGAACTGTCTTTTAATTACGAATTACGTTAGCGACACAGGAGCGTCATTATAAATTACGAATTATTGCATATATGGGTCTACACTGGCAATTTCAAACTCACACGCTCTAGAAACCTGTTCTGCTGGTAATTTTCCAAAGCTGATTAATGGTAAAGAAGTGGGGTCTGCCATCAGTTCTTTTGCTAATAAGAACCCAGTGATTGTCCAAGTTTGATATTTTCTCGCTTGTTTCCCAATCAGTCGCCCTTTTTTACCATCGTAATACTCTGGCCATTCATCTGTACTAAGGCGTCCTTGGGCAGTTTCAATCGCCTTTTGTGCAAGACTTGTTCTATTAGTTTTCACAGCCGCCGCCGCCAACATCCACATTAAAACTGGCCAACTACCAGCATTATGATACGACCAAGGTATATTTTTGGGGTCACACCCAGTCACAATTCTGTATTCTTCATGTTCCAAAGCTGGGAAACAAATTTTCATTGGCATATCTCCCACCAAATCATCCCATCGTTCCTCAATGAGAGTCATAATCGCTTGTGACTGTTCTTCTGTGGCTAAATCTGAAATAATTGCCATTAAGTTCCCTAGTGAAAAGAAGCGAGTATCTAGCTGCGACGGGCCAACATTACCTGCGAGATAACCACCTTTTTTTGGTAGCCACTTATCTAATTCATAATAGGGAACAGAATCTACATATATGTTGAACAAATTAACAGCAGCCTTGCCATATTCTTCACTTTTGAAGCGATAAATTGCATTCAGACGATTAATATCTATCCAATAATGCTGGCGAATATGAGCGCATAAAAGAGGCAATCGGTTATCAATGGCTTCAACAATATCAGAATTACCTTGACAAATTAGTAGTTCACGAGATGCACGCAATGCCGTGTAAAAAAGAACTTGCAATTCTAAAGGATGCCCATAAATGCCCATACGACGGTCAATCATACAAGCGCCATCTGGAACCAATAGCGTTGGGTACATATCAAAACGATTCGCCAAGCAGATTTCCATGATTAACCTGATACCATTTTGGAATTCAGGTTGATAGGCGAGAGAAAAATCTTCTGTGGCGACTACATAAGCACGCAACAAAATAATCCACCATAGGCAAGAATCTACAGGTGTAACTCTGGCGATCGCATGTTCGCCAAAGTCTGCTTCTAAATATTCTTGTCCATTTTCTGATACTACTTTAAAGCTAGCTGGTATTAATCCTCTTCCTGGCTTATAGGCATCTAATGCCTTTTCTTTAGGCTGTAACTTTAAGGTTTCTTCTAAGAAATTACGAACAATATCGGTTCTACCTTTAATCAGAAAAATTAGAGCAGAAGAAACAAAATCCCGGACAAAGCACTGATCGTAATTGAGCGCTTCTACAGATTCATCATAAGCGGCTACTGTCCCAACCGGGCGACCTTGATAATAGAGAATTGATTTTTCTAGTGCTAGCCATGCTTCTTCCACTTCTTTTAAATTCTCAGTAGTTTCCAATTCGTTTAGGTGCATTGCCAGAATAACTCCATAAGGATTGTGAATTTGTGGTAGATGTGTCTTCATTTATTATTTTTGCTATTCTCAGCATAACAAAAACGATTCTTTGAATAGCAAAGATAATTAGGCAAAAAAATAATCAACTAGCAAGGAATAAAATTGCTGACATTTATGCAACTTTCTTGTTAGTTAATTGCTTGTAATCTATTACTATTTTGGTGAATTCTAGTTATTGTTTTCCACCAGAAGTAGTAACATGATTCCTAAAAACAGTCACATAAGATATATTTTTAGATTATTTATTGTTCTGTTGTCTGTCCAGAATCATTGCTTTACCAAACAAAAACATATCTTCAGTGCTGTTTAGGGTTTGTGTGAAGTTAAAACTGGTTGCAGTATATTTACTTGAACAGGATTAGTTTTTGACACTAAGAAGTCAGATTATTCCCCTATTATCTAATAATTTATAACGTTTTTTCAGAATATGCAAGATGAAGACTATAAAATTTTAATATGTCAATACTTCTCAAGGGTTAAATATCTTACCCTACTGATAGATGAAACGGGACGTTTATGGGAGTATAGCCAAAAATAATAAAGAGTACTGAGTCGAAATACCGCCCATAAGGTACAGAGAATATACAAAGTACACAAGTACTGAGATTAGCAAAGTGATGTTCATTACTGCTCTCCCGAAGCAGCCTTAAACACTTGTTCAGCAGTTAGATTTAGCTCTGTTAAAGTTGGTGATTGAATTTGGTCATTACTACAAAACTGAGTTACTTGGTACTCACCTTCCACTAATCTGTAAACTGATATTGTCGGTTGTTTGGGATTGCCGATAAACCGTTTTCCACCAAGAGCAGCATAGTCAACAATCCAATATTCTGGAATCCCAATTTCTTCATATTCCGCAAATTTTAGAAAGTAATCATCTCGCCAATTTGTACTCACAACTTCTACTACTAATGGAATTGATGCGGCTTGAGTAACTGTTGATGATTTTTTCCAAAGTGGTTCATTAATTAAGTTAGGGATATTCAATACCAACACATCTGGAATATAACCAGATTTTTTATCAACCGATTTGATTAATGCTTGAGCAGGAATCGAATAAGCTAGATTAAACCTCCGAATTTCAAAATTTAGTTCTCTAATCAGAAATGCTCTGACTAACTCATGTTCTCCTGTCGGCTGCATTTCAACTATTAATCCTTTATGTAATTCATATCTGCCGTTCTCCGGTTTCCATTCGACGAATTCTTCAAAATTTATCGACTCTACTAAATGTTGAAACATAACACTATTTCCTCAGATATTATTCATATTTTGACTAGCATCGATAAACTGGTAACTTTATGTTACCTGCTGCTGGAATTCTTTATAAGCTTGATTAATTGCTTGCATTGAGGCTTTTGCGATCGCAGAGCTATTAACATCAGGATGATACAATCTTGCTAATCGGCGGTAGGCAATTTTAACAACATTGGGGCGATCGCTCGGATTTACGCCCAAGACTTCCCACCATTCTCCCGATAATTCAGAGTCGAGAGTAAATTGACTCCAAATCTTGATGCTTCCGCCATTAGCGCCACTTACCAGGGTTTTACCATCAGGACTAAAAGCAACGGGATTACACCCAGAAAGATTTTGTAGTACTTCCCCAGTCTGGAGGTTCCAAAGTTTGATTGTACCGTCTCGGCTGGCACTGGCCAGCGTTTTTCCATCGGGGCTAATGGCAACAGACAAAACCGCCGTTGAGTGTCCAGTCAAAGTGGAAATTAATTCTCCAGTTTGGAGATTCCAAAGTTTAATTGTGGTGTCTGTACTACCACTAATAAGAGTTTGACTGTTAAGACTGATGGCAACTGTATTCACAGCACCCAAATGTTCAGTGAGAATATAGCGTTGTTCCCAAGTTTTGACATCCCAAAGCCTAATAGTTTTATCGGCACTACCACTTGCAAGGATTTTACCATCGGGACTGATGGTGACAGATAAAACTGCATCTGAGTGTCCATTCAAAGTGCGTTTTACGGTTCCTGTGTAGCGTCCCCAAATTCTAATTGTCTTATCAGCAGCACCACTAGCAAGAATTGCCCCATCAGGACTATAGGTTACTGAGTTAACAAAACCATTATGACTATAGGCATTTAAATAAAAGAATGTGCGGAGAAATTTTTTTGTGTCCATTTGCCAACTGCTGATTTTGCGATCAACACTACCGCTTGCAATCTGCTGTCCATCAGGGCTGATCGCAACAGATAAAACTGCCTCTGCTTGTCCAGAGAATGTGTAAAACCATTTTCCGGTTTTCAAGTTCCACAAATTAACTTGTCTGTCATCACTGCCACTAACTAAGGTAGTACCATCAGGATTGATTGCGATCGCATTCACTGCCGCTAAGTGTCCCTTGAGTGTGCGTACACATCTCCAAGTTTCAGGTAGCTGGGTTGTCGGAGAAATTATTTCTGGTTCAATATTGGGAATAGAAGGTTTAGGTGTAGCAAATTCTGATTTTTTCTTGAATTCATTCTTAAGTGCTTGTAACTCATCCTCGACTTCCAAACCAGCAAATTTTTGGTTGAGATCCTCACCAGATAAAAATGCTTCTAATTCCATCAATGCTTCTAATTCCATCACTGTCCGTAGCCGTGCGAACCTTACAAATGGTTGAAGGACGCGATAATACTCAACTTTCTGCCCAGCTTACCTTTTGTCTTGAACAGCAGCAATGCTTATCTGGGATTCAATCTTCTGTTGAAGGCGATACTAAAAAACTGCAAAATCCTTATCCACGCGGTTGTTTGCCCTGGGCTAATTGGATCATTGCTCGACTTGGTGGATGGTCTGGTTATACTTCTGGTAGACCTCCTGGAATGCCTACTCTTGTTCATGGTTTAAGACAATTTGAATCTATCTTTCTTGGCTGGAAACTCGCTCTGGGTGGACTTGTGTATACACGGTAGGCTCTTCGGGAGGGGAGACAAAGCACAGCTTTGGCGGGGTGGGGTTCTTCGGGTTTAATAAGCAATCAAGCGGACATGATATGACTGGATTGTTGTGAATATAATCTAACTTTTGTCTAAACATTTCCTCATCTAGAATCACCTGCGGATGAAAACCTTCTTGCCAAAGTTGATATTCTTGTTTGGTCTTATGTTTTAATTTATAAAGCTCAAGCTAATTAAGTATGTAGTTAGAATTATTTTTCTCAAGTAAGTCAATAATACAGCGAGCCGTGAACGATTTAAAATTTCCTATTTCTTTGGATAAACTGGCGGCAGAGGCGATTAGATGAAGATGATTTTCCATAATTACGTAACCATATAAGGTTAAACGCTGCTGACGTTGCAGAAAATTCAGGGAATCTAAAATAATTTGTGTAAATTCAACTTTGCCGAATAGTGGTATCCAATTTATAACTGTGCAGGTGAGAAAGTGTGGCTGGGTTCCTAATACGTGGTAGCGGCTGCGTCCCATGATGTTATTTTAATTCGAGGCGGAGCCTCTAGGATGGCATTCCCAGTCGAAGACTGGGAACGAGGAATTTGACTAAGTTACAGCTTTCATCAAATATTGTGTCAAGGTAAACGCATCTACACCTAATTCGGTACGCTCTTGGGCAGCTATTATACCTGCTTGCGAATGCCACCAAGCGGCAGTTGCCACAATATTTTCTAGGGGAATCTGTTTAGTTGCTGCTTGCGCTAACAATCCGCCCAGTAGCCCAGTTAACACGTCGCCACTACCACCACGGGCTAAGGCGGGTGTGCTTTCAGGAACAATCCAAACTTCACCTTGAGGGTTGGCGATCGCAGTTCTTGCCCCTTTCAACAATACTACTGCCCCACTTTGGGCGGCAGCTTCTTGTACTGCTTTCACTCTGTCGTGTTTGGCATCGGCGACATCAGGAAACAATCGTTCAAATTCGCCAGTGTGGGGTGTGAGTACGGTTACTGCTTGGCGTTTTTTTAGTGTGGCGATCGCTCCGATTTGTGCCAAGATATTTAAACCATCGGCATCGAGAAGCAAAGGGCGTTCGCTTTCTATGACTTCTTGCACAATGGGCGTAGCATCTCGTGTTAAACCGGGGCCACAAGCGATCGCATTGAAGGAACTTAAATCAGTTTTTTCTGGTAATTTTAATTGAGCTATGGCTCCACTTTCCGTCTCTGGACAACCGACAATTAGCGCTTCTGGCAAATGTGACACCAAAAGAGATTTCAGAGATTCGGGTACGGCAATCGAAAGCATCCCGACACCACTAGCCCTAGCACCCAAACCAGTTAAAATTGCCCCACCTGCATAGCGCCGCGAACCGCAAATCAGCAGTAAATGTCCTTCTTTATATTTGTGAGTAACTGCTGGACGGGGTAAAGGTAAAGTAGCAAGTGCTTTTGCTCGTGTAATCCGTTTAATTTTAGGTGCATCTTTGAGAACAGCTTCCACATCAGCTAAAGGAATATCAAAATCGATTAATTCAGTTTTACCAAGATATTCCAACGCTCGATCTTGGAAGAAAGCGAGTTTCCATAAACCTAAGCAAAATGTGTGAGTAGCGCGAATGGCAGTTCCCAATACAACGCCAGTGTCAGTGTGTAAACCTGAAGGTAAATCGATACTATAAATCGGTATAGATAATTCATTTAATTGATTAATTGCAGAGGCAATGGGATCGGTCAGGTTTCTTTCTAAACCAAATCCAAACAAGCCATCAATCAACAAATCAGAATCTGGCAGTTGTTCAATTGTTTGATAAATTGGAATGCCCAAACTCTGGGCATATTGCAAGTGCTGCGAAGTTAATTCTTTAAGCTGAGAAAAAGGAGAATAAATCCAAATTTCATATCCGCGAAAGTATAATTCACGGGCTACCACTAAAGCATCGCCACCATTATGACCGGGGCCGACAAGAATTCCTACACGAGATCCCCTTAACAAAGGGGTGTTTGCAGGAATCTCTGGAATGCGACGAGCAATTAATCCCGCCACCTTTTCCATCAAAGCAACTACAGGCATTCCCGCTGCAAAGATCCGCTTTTCAATATCGCGCATCTGCCCAGCAGTCACTACCACTTGCGAAATTTGTTCTTGCCTATCTTGCATCAGTCCTGAGTGGTGAGTTATGAGTTTCAGGGTAACTGAAAGTTTAGCAAAATTGACTCATATTCCACTCAAAAAAGTTACAACCCGATTTCCACATCTTCAAGGATGCCGAGTGCATCGGGGATGAGGACAGCTGCGGAGTAGTAGGCGGTGACAAGGTAGGAAATAATGGCCTTTTCGCTGATGCCCATGAATCGGACGGACAAACTAGGTTGGTATTCGTCGGGGATACCAGTTTGATGCAAGCCAATCACGCCCTGATCTTTCTCACCAGTGCGGAGTATAAGAATAGAACTAGTTTGGTTCTTGGTAATCGGGATTTTGTTACAAGGCAGAATCGGTACATTGCGCCAGGTGATTATTTTGCTCCCGTCCATATCGATGGTGTCTGGATAGATGCCTCGACGGTTGCACTGGCGACCGAAGGCTGCAATAGTGCGGGGATGAGCTAGAAAGAACCTCGACTTCCGCCGCCGGGTGACTAATTCATCAAGGTCATCGGGAGTTGGGGGACCGCTGCGGGTGTAGATGCGCTGTTTGAGGTCGGCGTTGTGCAACAATCCAAATTCGCGGTTGTTGATCAACTCGTATTCTTGACGTTCTCGCAATGCCTCAATCGTCAGCCGCAATTGTTCTTCCGTCTGATTGTATGGTTGATTGTACAGATCCGCAACACGAGTATTCACTCGCAACACAGTCTGAGCAATGCTCAACTGATATTCGCGGGGTGAAAGTTCGTAGTCAACAAATGTTCCCGGTAACGTCGTCTCTTGACTATGACTGGTTGACAATGCGATCGCAGCTTCTCCATACTTGTTTTGTGGAAGTTCTGCGCGAGTCCTAAACTGCTCAACTTGAGCCTGCAACGCCTGCGACTGGTTGAGCAGTTCCCGAAATGCCTGTTGTGGTAGCGCCAATACCGTGCATCGGGTTACAGCTTGGACTGTGAACTTCCAATTGCTTTCTGACACCAACAGATCGCCAAAATAATCACCGTCAGCTAGCGTATCCAAGAAAGGCTGCTCGTCATACTTGCCAATACCAATCTTGTTCGCTTTACCATGTGCGATCAAGAAAAGCTGATTGGCTGGCTGACCTGACTGGACAATGATATCGCCAGGTGCAAACTCCTGCTGAACAAACCGACTTGCCAACGCCCTCAGCACCTCGGTATCGTCAAATCCTCGCAGCAAGGGCAACTCACCAAGTTCCTGGGGAATCACCTGCACCTCGTCTCCGGTGTTAGAGAAACTTAACCGTCCATCACCCACCGTATAGGTCAACCGACGGTTCAGCCGATAAGTTCCACCCTTCGTCTGCACCCACGGCAACATCTTCAACAACCACCGCGAGGTAATTTCCTGTGTCTGCGGTGCAGATTTGGTGGTCGTGGACAAAGTACGCGCAGCATCTTTACTCAAACTCAGTTGAGGTTGTCCACTCTCAACATTTAAATTTGATTCAATAAAATCAGTCATCACCCCATCCTCTAATTACTAATAAAAGTGCCATTCAGTGCCAATACGGTTCGGTTAAGGTTTTTTGATGAAAATTCTAGATCCAAAGACACGAGCAATCGCCCTCTCTACAAGGATCAATCTTTTGTAGAGACGGCGATTGATCGCGTCTCTTGCCTTAATCAAACCGTATTGCGTTCCATTAGCGGTAGCGGGGCGTTGAGCCAGTGCTGAGTTAAAAGACCGCCCACTTTCTTGCAGGGTATCAACAGTCAGCTATAATTTTTACTCACTCAGCACTCCTGATATTTAGCGACCGATCTCAACATCTTCGAGGATGCCAAGTGCGTCAGGAGTGAGGACGGCTGCGGAGTAGTAGGCGGTGACGAGGTAGGAGATGATCGCCTTTTCGCTGATGCCCATGAATCGAACAGACAAGCTGGGTTGGTATTCATCGGGGATACCAGTTTGATGTAAGCCGATTACCCCTTGTTTTTCTACACCAGTGCGGAGCAAAAGGATAGAACTGGTGCGGTTATTGGTGATGGGAATCTTGTTGGAAGGAAAGATAGGTACGCCGCGCCAAGATGTGACCTGAACACCGTTCACATCTACGCTTTGTGGATAGAGACCCAGGCGGTTGGCCTCACGACCGAAGGCAGCGATCGTCCGGGGGTGAGCCAGGAAGAATCCCGGCTCCTTCCATACCGTCGCCAACAGTTCGTCGAGATCGTCAGGGGTGGGTGCGCCACTACTGCTGTAGATACGCTGTTTGAGGTCGGCGTTGTGCAGCAACCCGAATTCGCGGTTGTTGAGCAATTCGTGTTCTTGACGTTCCCGCAATGCCTCAATAGTCAGCCGCAGTTGTTCTTCTGTCTGGTTGTACGGTTCATTGTACAGATCGGCTACCCGCGTACTGACTCGTAACACCGTTTGAGCAATGCTCAACTCATATTCTCTGGGTGTGAGTTCGTAATCGGCGAAGGTTCCTGGTAACTCAGCTTCTTGGGGATGATTAGCTGCTAGCTCAATGGCAGCTTCACCTTGGGGAGTCTGTGGCTGGTTCAGGCGGGTGCGGAACTGTTCAACATGAGTTCCTAACGCCTCAGACTGAGCGATCGCTCTCTCAAACGCCGCTTGGGGTAGGGACAAAACGATGGTTCTGGTAATCGCCTTGAGGGTGTACTGCCAAGTATCCTCGGACTGCACCACAGTTTCATCACCGAAATGGTCGCCATCAGCTAGCACATCGAACACGATCTGCTCGCCATACTTACCAACACCAATCTTGTTTACCTTGCCACGAGCAATTAGAATGACGCGATCGGCAGGCTGGCCCAGTTCAACTATGACATCATCTGGAGCGTACTCCTGCTGAACAAACTGGTTTGCTAACCCGGTCAATACGTCAAGGTTGTTAAATCCTCGCAGCAAGGGCAACTCAGTCAGTTCCAAAGGAATCACCTGCACCGTTGCTCCGGTATTGCTGAAAGTCACCCGTCCATCACCCACGGAATAACTCAACCGACGGTTGACTCGATAAGTACCACCTTTTGTCTGTACCCACGGCAACAACTTCAACAACCACCGGGATGTAATTTCCTGGGTTTGCGGTGCAGATTTGGCTGTTGTCGCCAAATTACGCGCCGCTGCTGTACTCAAGGTTAACTGGGGCTGCTGATCTTCCAAATTGGGATCGTTAGAATACGTCACAACTTAATCCTCCACTTTTTAGTTACTAAAAAAACCGATCTCACGCGATCGCATACTGAACCTGGAATTAACTCACCGACAAAAAAATGACCTTAAATCCTCACTAAAAACTTGGGTCTGTTCGCGAAGCGTCTCGTAGAGAAGCCCCGTCTTTTGAGGACGGCTTTTTATCATCAGTGACAGGACTTTGAATGAGTAATGAGTGGATGAGAAATGGGTATTTACTCATTACTTATTACTTGTTACTTATTACTCCAGAATCACCAACCCTTCTTTCTCGGTGAGTATGTCACCGATCCAATACGCCTAGCTGAAGTACCCAGTCCTCTAGGCCCGCTAAGTAGCCGCCCTGCTAAGGAATTACGCAATTCAAATTCCTTATAGCGGTCTACCGTTATATGCCACTTGAGAACGCCGCACATCCACTGCTCTAGTTTCTTGACGTATCCAAGCAGTTTCTCGCGGGTACTTGCATCCAGGTCGAAATCATCAAAAAGGGCTGGTAGTTCGGTGGCAACGATGTGTTGAAACTGGAGCGCCCTAGCGGTCATCAGATTATTGACAACCTCAACAGCCTGTGGTATGTCGCAATTGAGGAAATTCTGAACGACCAGCACGCAGTTATGGATTTCGCCCTCGAATTCGATTTCTTTCTGATAGGAGAAGATATCGTTGGTAAAACAGGCGAAGTCGGCGGCGGAATTATCGAGCGATCGCATCGTTCGGGTGCGGTAAATCTCTTGCGGGATCTCGCTCCCCTGAGCTAGTCGCGACAGGCTCATGGTCAGATCCGAGCCAAAGGTCTTACGGCGCATCTCAATATAATCTATCGGGTCGGGAATCCGATTTTGGATCTGGTTGGCGAGTTCCCACACCCAGCTGTCAGTCATATCCTGAATCGCGCGGCGGAACTGAGTCCGCGCGTTTGCGGACATGGGGCCAGCTGTGCGAGACCAAATATCTGCCAAGCCGGCTTCCACCGGATTAGTCGGAACCTCGCTGGGGGTGGAGTCATCCAGAGGCATAAACGCCGACAGTCGGGCATTGAACACTTTCGCACCAGCCATGTTGCGGTTATTCCCATAGAGTGCCGGGAAGTAATCGTCGGCGTATGTTCCCCAAACCAGCCAGCACGCTGTCAAATTCAGCTCGTGACCAGATCCATTCGGATGGATCAACGCACCACAAAGGGCTACGTCGGCAACATCAAACTTGTGATCATCCCAGATGACAGCATCAGGAATCCCAGGTAGTGATTCCAGCATCCCCATTTCACGCGCCCATTCCTTGGAATACTTCCGCGCAGCATCCAGATGGGGATTCAAGCTTGTAGTGAAGGGCATGTAAAACTTCGGCAGTGTTACTGGCCCGACAGCCTGGTATGGAACGTGAGTAAAGCTCTTGAACCTTCCCAAACCCAAGGCGGCGTATAGCGATTCAATCCGTGCAGCCGATGTGCCTAGCCCTGTGGGGCCTCCCAGAAGTGTGGATGTCGAAGAATTGTCTCCTCCCTTGTTCATGTAACGGCTCGATCGCATGTGCCACTCGTGACCGCCCGATTGCCAGTCCTGGAGTCCTTTGATGTAAAGGAGAACGTTCACACGAGCCACTGGGTCTAGTCCGTAGTCCTCAAAGAGGGGGGGCAACTCGGTGACGGCAGTGTTATCAAACTGGTATAACCGCGAGGTTAGCAGTTCGTTGGTAAGGTTAGCCGCCTCTTGGGTACTCACATTCAAGAACCGCTCCAAGACCAGCACGCAGTTGGCGTTCTCACCTTCATCTTCCACTTCTCTCTGGTAGGAGAATAGGTCATTGCGAAGATGCACTCCATCGGCAAATGTGTCTTTGAGGATACGCATTGGCCGAGTCGAGGCGATTTGGGCTGGAATCTCTATAAACACGGCATGTTCGACGAGATCCGCTGACCACGGAGCGCCACCAACTTTGCGGCGCATCTCGATGTATTCGATGGGGTTAGCAACCCTATCTTGGTTGATATTGGCGAGTTCCCACAGAGACTCTTCTAAGAGGTTCTTGGTACTCTCAAAGAATCGAAGTCGCCAGTCTACAGATTTAGTAAAGGCAGTGCGAGACCACAGATCAGCCAAGCCGCGCTCTACTGGGTTGGTCGGAACCGAAGGGGTATCAGTGGGATGCACTGGCATAAACGCTGGCAGTCGGTCAAGATACTCCTTTGCCCCAGCCATGTCTTGAGTGCGCTTATAGATTTCCAGGAAGTGATCGTCGAAGAAGAACACCCAAACATACCAGTCGGTTACTAGGTCAAGCTCCGCTCCCGGCGCATCTGGATGGGTATAGGAGCAAAGCAAGGCGTAGTCGTGGGAGTCAAATGTATGTTCATCCCAGATAACCGAGCTTTGCGCTTCCTCTTCTGAGCCAAGTATCCCCATCTCGTAGGCCCACGCTTTGGAATGCACTCGTGCCGCTTCCAAGTTTGGGTTTAGCCGTGCGGGCCAAGGCGTGTAAAATTCTGGCAGTTCAAAGGGTTGCATGATCTGCGCTAAACCTCCTCTGGGGTCTTCTTGCTGTCTTTATTTCGTGGCCGATCTGAGCATTGTTGCAGTTCATAAGTATCATTACTACCCAGCTAGATCCCCACATCTCGTTTGCTCATGGTGGCTCGTTTCAAGCCGATAATATTAAGATGCTCATAATCTAAATAACGAGCTATGTACCCCGGATTTCTCACCACACCTCTTAAAGCCTGCGCAAGTGCCGGGGAGAAGTAATGAGTAAGAAGTAAGAAGTAAGAAGTAAGAAGTAAGAAGTAAGAAGTTTTTACTCATTACTCATTACTTGTCCTTTGCTACATCAAACGCCTTGAGCTTGTGAGAAATGCGGGGTACGTTTTATTTGAAGTTGTTGGCAAATAAATTTTTAATACTGAATCGTGGTGTTCTCATAATTTTTCATAGTTGTAAATAAAAAGCAATCCGTACATTGAAGCCGTTAAGCAAATAATTAAATCAAAAATTGAAGAATTAGAAGACAGTTAAGACAGTTAAGCAAATAGTTAAATCAAAAATTGAAGAATTAGAAGACAGTTAAGACAGTTAAGCAGATAGTTAAAAGATTTAAGATAGTTATTAAAGAAAAAATACTAATTGTTAATTTTTTGCAACTAATATCCATTCAGGCATCACCGTTCCAAAATCAAGAAATTACGCATTTGCCTGAAACTACGTCAGGATAAGCATTTGTTCCTTATAGCAATTCAAAAATGTTTGCGACAGATATCCTGCGTACCCTCCCTGATACCTTGGCTACAGTGTACATAAAAGTCGAATTACCCCACTTAATCCACCCGATATATTGGGGGTAAACATGAAATTTAGTTCTCTATATTTCACAAAGGTAGGGAAAAAACTGACGCTAAAACCTTTAAATTATTTTTTTAATTGGTATTAGCGTTAGGAACGAAACCCAACATTTTTATAGCTTTATTAGGTTGCGCTTTGCTTCACACAACCTACAATTTTTCTTAATCCAAGCGTATTGACTTATAGAGTAGACCGCAGACGGCGATGAATCGCCGTCTCTACAATAATCAGTCTTTCGTCTTGACGGCGATTTACAGCGTCTTTTTGATCTAGCATTTTCATCAAAAAACCTTAGTTTAACTGTATTGGGCTGGGATAGAAAGCCCCTTACTTAATTCTCTTCACTTGCGAAGGATGCAACTTGTTAGACTGACTACAAAGTGTATACCCACGAAATACTTTCTGGCTTTGATGGGCTAATCATCGGAAAATCCCAAAAGGGCTGAAAAAGGTTTCTTCTCCTACTTCTCACCACATATTTGGGTCTGTTCGCGAAGCGTCTCGTAGAGAAGCCCCGTGCTTCACGCAATGCTTTAAAGTAATGAGTAAGGAGTAATGAGTGGATGAAAAATGGGTATTTACTTATTACTTATTACTCCTTCTTCCCCACGCCTTTAGGTCGGTGAGGATGTCAATTGCTTTCTCAAGCTGGTAGTAAAAAAGTATTGCTGTCACTTTGGGTGAAAGCTAGATACTATTAGATTCGGCGTGTTTACTGTTCGGGAGTGCCAAAATGTCTAAACAGCTGGGTCAAAAAATTGCACCCACACCGATATCAAATGATATCAATGTGGTGGATTTGATCGATCGATACTTCACCGCTTACAACTCAGCGCGGTTGCGGGAAATCTGCCAACTACTGAGTCGCGATGTCCTAACAGAATGTGTCACAGTGGGAGTTAGCCTTTCCGGTGCGATGACGCCAGCAGGATTTGGGGTTTCAGCGCTTGCACCCTTAATTCGCAACGGCTTTATTGACTGGATGATTAGCACTGGTGCAAATCTTTACCACGATATGCACTACGGATTGGGTTTTGAACTCTTTGCTGGTAATCCGTTTTTGGATGATGTGAAACTTCGCCAAGAAGGCACGATCCGCATTTATGACATTATTTTTGGTTACGATGTGCTGCTAGAAACTGATGCGTTTATCCGCAAGATTCTCCAAGGAGAAGCGTTTCAAAAGCGGATGGGAACGGCTGAATTTCATCATTTACTGGGTAAATATGTCCGAGAAATAGAAAAGCAATTGGGTGTGCAGCATTCCTGCTTGCTAGCTACAGCTTATGAATATGGCGTACCGATTTATACGTCTTCTCCAGGCGATAGCTCAATTGGGATGAACGTGGCGGCTTTAGCATTAGAAGGTTCGCAGTTGGTGATCGATCCATCAATTGACGTGAATGAGACAGCAGCGATCGCATATAATGCCCGTGAATCAGGAGGTAAAAGTGCGGCTGTAATTCTTGGTGGCGGTAGTCCTAAAAACTTTTTGCTACAAACCCAACCGCAACTTCACGAGGTTTTAGGGTTAGAAGAACGAGGACACGATTACTTTGTGCAATTTACCGATGCACGTCCAGATACAGGCGGTTTATCTGGAGCAACCCCATCGGAAGCTGTCAGTTGGGGTAAAATTGACCCGGATGAGTTACCTAACACAATCGTTTGTTATACCGATAGCACGATCGCTCTACCACTGGTGACAGCGTATGTGTTGAACAAATGCCAACCTCGTCCCTTGAAGCGTATATATGACAGGCGAGAAGCCATTTTGGATAAACTGCAAAAAGACTATCTAGCAGCCAAAACCCAACCATCAGATCAAGTTCCAGCAGCAGTTGCTGAAAGTGCTTCACAGCAAACAGCGACTTATCCCTGTGGTCGGATGATTCCGAATACTCACTAAGGGAATAGGCAGGAGGAGAAATCAATTCAAAATTCAAAATTCAAAATTCAAAATTAAAGAACTTCTGCCTCCTGCCTCCTCTTTACCCATACCCTCATTCCTTCTTTCCAATCAACAAATAAGTTGTTATCTTCCCTTTGTCTTTAACTTCAATTTCGCCTCGTTTTTCAAATACAAATTCATCACACAAACACTTATAAGTATTTTCTGTAACTTGGATTTTACCAGCAACATCTTGGGATTCCATAGAGCGAGCGATGTTTACTGTGTCTTTATAGAGTTCATAAGTAAACTTATTCAGCTCGATGACTCCCCCCATTATCGAACCACTATGGATGCCGATACGGATGCTGAAATTTTGGTTCTTCTCAGTATTAAATAGAGCGATCGCAGTTTGCATATCCAGTGCCATCAGAGCGATCGCTTGAGCATGATCTTGGCGACGTGTAGGTAAGCCGCCTACCACCATATAAGCATCGTTAATGTTCTTGATTCTCTCTAAACTATATCGTTCGGTGAGGCGATCGAAAGCTGAGAAAATTGAGTTGAGTAGGTTCAGTAGTTGAATTGCACTTATAGAAGTAGCAATTTCGCTCAAGCCAACGATATCTGCAAATAAAACTGTGACATCAGCAAAGTCTTCGGCAATACTAGCTGGTTGTTCTTTCAGTTCTTTAGAAATTGCGGCTGGCAAAATATTCAGCAATAAACGTTCGGTTTCTTCCTGCTGATGGCGCAACGCTTCTTCTGCTGCTAGTCGTTGGGTGACATTGCGAAAAATGCCGCGAATCGCAGTTGGATGACCTTCGACAAATTTACAATTAATATTACCTTCTAGAAAGATTGTTTGACCGTCTTTAGTAACGAATGTGGCTGTTACTTGCCCAAGCTTTTCTCCTGATAAAACACGATAAAACCTTTGCAAACAGTGTTGCTTAAACTCTGGATGTATAATATCGAAAACACTCATATTTGCGATTTCAGCTTCACTATATCCCAAAGTTTCTCGCCATGCACGATTGACATACAAAAAACGACCAGATGGATTGACGCATTGAATCAAGTCATTAGCATTTTCAAATAAATCTCGATATCGTTCTTCACTTTCTACAAGAGCATTTTCTGCTTGTTTGCGTTTGATAAACTGAGAGATTTGGCTACCAATAGAACCCATCATTTGTAATAGGTCTTTATCTTTTGGTTGTACGTCCCGGCTAAAGAAAACCATCACTCCTAAGATTTCACTATCGTCTAAAATGGGGAAGCCAAAAGCTGCGTGCAATCCAGCCTCAGCAGCAGGTTGCGATCGCCTATTATCTCCATCTACTGTGATATCTTTAATCCACAAAGGCAAACGTCTGATCCAAATTTTACCAGGTAATCCAACACCGGGTGTATAGGTAGCTTGCCAGGTGATTGCCTTAAACTCTCGCGCAGAAATTAATCGACTTGACCAAATTTCTACACACCTTAGTACTGCATTGAGACTATCTCCTTGTAGTGAAGTACCAATATATTGACTTGGTGTCCAAAGTTCGCCTAAATCCCATCCCAAGTTTTGACAAATAGACTGCAAAATTTGTGGAATTACCTGCCTTACGCTCTGTGATTCTGATAAGATACGGGTAATAGCATACTGGGCACTTGTACGCTGTTCCCGGCGTTGCCAAGCAGTAATATCCCGACCAATGTAGACAATATCTTCTAGTCCTTCTGTTTTTTTTGCAATCACTGAGCAAGAAAAAGCAATCAACAGCTTTTCTCTAGTTTTTGTTCGACAAACTACTTGTAAATTCTGTGAACTTCGCTTCAAATAAGAATGTTGAGAAATAGCTTTTGTTAATATTTGATTATCATCAATTATCAGTGATATCGGCTGATTAATTAATTCTTCTTCCCGAAAACCAAATAATTGTTGAGCAGCACGATTGACTTTTTTGATTTTTCCTGAATTACTGGTTACTAACAAAGCATCTGCCATTGAAGTAATTACTTGTTCCATGTAATTTCTGTCTGAGATTAAAGCACTTGATAGCAGATTCGTTTTCTTGGCTTGCGGCGTTCTACAAACCGTTGTACTTGCTCGGATGTATCTATGATGCAGAAATTATTATCCAGTTCCAAGCGTTCAAATTTAAGGGGGAAAGTTTAATATACTTCTTTCGGAGGATTGACAATTGAATATAATATTGATTTTTGAGCAGTTTATATTTAATAGTTGCCTTTATCTTTAATTTTAATCCTATGTGGTGTTTTACAAAACGGCGAATTAGGTTAAGATTACAATTTAATATTAATTGCCGTAAACACCTTTGATTAATTTCGCTATCTTGAAAGTTCATTTTTCAAGATAGTGCGATCGCCACTACGAAATTTGAAACCCGTCACTTTGTAAGAGAGTGGCGAGTCCGTAGCAAGATCCCGCCACTCTCTTATTCTTCAATTCCATCAATAAGGTTTATGATTGTGCGCTGGCTACAATTTGATTCCAGGCTTTGACTGCTGTCTGTAAATTCTTTGGCAGGTTATTTTGAGAAATATCATTGTACTGAACCGTACCTTCTTGGCTGGTGAGCGTATAGGTGATATAGTCAGCAGCACCACTGGGGGCTGGGTAACTCAAATTCCGAAATTGACTAAACTGAGAACGTTTTAGCGATCGCACAAATTGTTGCACCTGTTGCACAGAAACACGGCGAACACTACGTTCCGAATCATTAGCATCACCAATCCGCACGCGAATCAGTCGCCCATCTTTGAGTAAAACAGTCTCATAGGTTCTGCCAGCAAAACCCCCACTGGAGATTTGGCGAAATACTATATCTCGATCTAACGGTGGTGGTAACTCACTAGCTGGAATTTGCACAGGGCCCAATGTATTTTCGTTAGCCTTTTGATTTAGCCTGAGTGTGGAACCTGTTTGATTAGTATGATAAACCAAGGTTTGGCCAACTCCACCGACAACCACCCGCCAGCCTGATACCAAAGCTTGGGTACAGAATTCATCAGGATTAGCTAATTCTAAGCAGCTATCTCTCCAAGTTTGCTGTTGAGCCTCAATAATAGTTAACTGAGAAATTGGCTGTTGCAACCGTCTGGATGCGGCTTGTAGAACAGCATTTTTTACAGATGCAGGTAATTTATCTGGCAGATTTTCTGAGGGAGTATTTGCCGAAGCTAAACGTAGCGATCGCCCATTATTATTGGTATGATAAACCCACTTTTCTCTGCCATTAGATACCACAACCCGCCAACCACGAACTAAGGCTTGGGTACAGAATTCATCAGCTTGAGGTAGTTCCAAGCAACCATTACGCCAAGTCTGTTGATTGTAGTCAATAATTTGCAGTTGTCTAGTAAAAATTCCCTGTCTGCGCGCTAAGTCTCGCAGTACTGCATTAGCTACTGGACGTGGCAAGCGGTTTGGTTTAATATTGTCTTTGAGAACTTCATTGCTTGTTTCTAGAGAGAAGTTCGCAGAAGCGCCCGTCGCACCTTTGACAAGTATTAAACCGCTAGCAACAGATAAAATTCCCGTCAAAATCAAAGCAGTGAAAATTCGCCCTTGATTGGTGTTAAAGTAGTTTTTTCGCATGATTTTCATAGTAAAATAGAACGAATAAATACTATTCAGCTACTAATAGACAATAAAGTATATAATTCCAGAACTTCACTATCTGGAATTAGTTTAGTCTCTATATTCTGAAACAGATATAGAGACAAGACGCTGATGTACTGATTGTTTGTTCCTTATAGAAATTCTGGTTGAAGAAGAATTCAGGAGTCATACCAAATCTATGTGAGCCTGCATAGAATAATTACCTTGTCCAGCATGGAGCTTCAAGTGTGTTATTCTGTGCATCTTCATAGAGAATTGGTATCAGAACAATCAGTGGTGGATACCCTGCGGGATCTTGCTACAGACCCGCCACTGATTGAAAACCACTAAATATTGTCTTTCATAGACGTTACGCGAATGATTTAGTGGGGATTTTAAACCCTCTTATTCATCCGCCAGCCGTACAGAATTAATTCTGTTAGCGGATAGCTAAGGTTTAGCCCATTCTGACTCACCTCGACTGCGCTCGGCGACCACCTTACTCCTGAATTCTGTTTGATAAATCCATCAAATTTGCCAACTTGTAAACTACCCGCGCTCCAACATTACCATCCCACTCTGCATCACCGACTTCGCAGATATCAAAGCCAATAATTTTTCTTCCACTATTGACTAATTCTCGGAAAAGACAAAAAGTTTGCTCTAATTCCAACCCACCTGGAACAGGAGTACCTGTACTCGGACAGAGTTTTGGATCTAAACCATCTACATCAAAGCTAATATAAACATATTCAGGTAAATGACTAATAATTTCTCGGCATAAATCAATCCAAGTTGTGCCAGAGTA
This sequence comes from Nostoc sp. EspVER01, assembly GCF_034530635.1. Taxonomy (NCBI): domain Bacteria; kingdom Bacillati; phylum Cyanobacteriota; class Cyanophyceae; order Nostocales; family Nostocaceae; genus Nostoc; species Nostoc sp. EspVER01. The sequence continues at coordinate 39,186 of NZ_JAVRCS010000026.1, read as the reverse complement.
AAGCTTTTGCTTAATAGCTGGGTCGTAATAAGCAATAATGCGACTATCGGATTGGTCAATCATTTGCACTTCATCATGACTAATATCACGCAAACCTACCTGCACTAACTTAGAAATTTGCGGTATTTTCATCGCATTAAACATAATCGACGCATGGGAAAACTCAAATCCCTCATAAGCATCGCGTAAATCTGCGTGGGCATCAATATGCAAAATGCCATAGTTTGGGTATTTAGCTGCTAATGCTTGGAAATAACCTAAAGGCGAACTGTGATCTCCACCAATGACTGCAACTCGTTTGCCATTATTAAATGCTGCCTGACAATTTTCAAACAGCCATTGATTAACCTGTTGACCAGCCTGATTAATTTCTGTCAGCACAGATGTTAAATCTGGTGTATCGGAGAGTTGTTTACCTTGGGCTAATCGTTCGATAATTTTTGCTGCCAAGGCGCGGTAGTATGTGTTCTTCTCTAAAATATCTTGGGGAATTTCTTCCATAAAAATTCCCTGCTTCCAGCCATCAGGGTGATCAAAATCGAACAAATCTAATTGAGTCGAAGCATCTAGAATTCGCTGTGGCCCATTAGCAGTGCCAGCACCATAGGAAACAGTTACTTCCCACGGTACACCAAAGACAATCAAGTTTGCAGACTCATAATCGCAGGGCAAACCTAAGAGGTTGCCATTTATTTCACCTACGCCGCTGGGATTGTAGTCTTTTAATTGATTACTCATTGAGTATCTTCTGGATTTACGTGGATAGACAGCACGCCGCCTAGTTGACATCTGCATTGTAATCAAAATTTTTCACAGGCGGTAAACTGCTTCAAAGGATGAACAGGAAAAACCCACAAGTATACAGGTTACTTCAGCATAGTTTATAGGGTACAAGGGATAGTTTCTCTTTCCTATGCTTTTGTTAACTCCCTACTCAACCCGCTTAACTTCAAATCCCCGTAACCCTTCCGGTTCCTCATATTCAACCACAACATCTTTAACCACAGCAGCAGGCGGCCCAGAGTGGCACCAGCGAACCATGTCATCTACAACCCCTCGCGCCCCTTCAAAAACTGCCTCTACTCGACTATCGGGGAGATTCCGCACCCAACCAGTTAATCCCAATTGCCTAGCTGTATCAACAGTGGAATAGCGATAACCTACTCCTTGGACTCGGCCAGAAATGAATACATGGGCGCGGATAATCTTTGGCAGTGGTGTAGAATTCTGCATAGACTGGTCTAATCTTTACGATTTCCAGTCTACCTAGTTTGTGTATACACAATCTGTTTTTAACTCCAACTCGCCAAATTAATCCCAGTCTTTCTTAATACCTACTAGTTTTTGTATATTTCCCGAACTTTTCAAGTAATTGAACTACCCTACTCTTCATTGAAGTCCTAGTCTAAATACCTGAAAACTGCTGTAATTTGATCAGTAGTTAGTTATTTCACTTGGAATTTTGAATTGTTTATGTCTAACCTGCCACCACTTAATACAGAAACAATTTGGGCGATTCTTGATGATAAACTTGATGATGCCACAGTCAACCAGTTGCTATGGCATTATTTAGGCTATCGCTATGACTCCTCAATTGCACAATGGGATGTTAGCCAAGTTGCACCAGAATGGCATAATGATTACCCACAACCACCAGATTTCATTGAATCTCGCCCCGCAACTGTCAAGCTGACTCGTTCCATTCCTGCTGAAAATAAACAAATACTAAAAGAAAAGTTGGGTTTCAAAGGTTACAAAATTGGGGAATTTGGACCTCGGCAAACTCGCAGGGCGACAGCGGCAAATTGGTTATTAAGTTATCTACAACAAGCTAATCGCAAAAAAGATTAATTTTGTAGCATATATTTGGTGAGAAACATCCTAATTTTACCAAATATATACTGTCTTTGAACATTATTAAAACTATTGTTTTGTTTAATATTTTTATGTATTTGTATGCAGTAGCTTAAAAAATATTAGTTTTATAGACAATCTTTACAAGAGAGTAAATCCGTATTTGAGTCAACTACTAAATACTATAAACAGCCAAAAATCAAAAATACCCAGTTAAGTTTTATCAAGAAAATATAAATTATTCCTGAAGAGAGAAGCACTCACGAACTAATTATTTCTCTAGAGCTATTTGCAAATTCAATTCAGCATCAGAGAATATTTCTATCAACCATTGATATTACAAATACTTCTATGGCAAAGCCAATTGAATTTAATTTATTTGCACCTTACAACAAAGGAGCCGCATTAATTGGTTCTTTTTCTGATTGGCAAGAGATTCCAATGGAAAAAGGTGATGATGGTTATTTTCGTACAAGTGTTGAACTAAAAGACGGCATTTATAAATATAAATTCCGCGTTCAATCAAATTCATGGTTTTTTGAACCAGAACAATGGGTTGATGTTACAGATCCTTGTGCAACTGACATAGATGAACAAAGTGGAAAAGACGATGGTGTTATCCGAGTCAAAGATGGTCAAAAGATTACCGATACTTATGTTTGGCAACATGATGATAAACCTTTACCTGCTGACCACGAATTAGTAATTTATGAATTGCACGTTGGTGACTTTTCCGGTGGCGAGGACGATCCTTATGCACGAGGTAAGTACAAACACGTCATTGAAAAGTTAGACTATTTGTGTGAACTGGGAATCAACGCTATTGAGTTGATGCCACTTAAAGAATATCCTGGTGATTATAGTTGGGGTTATAATCCCCGCCACTTCTTTGCAACAGAATCTAGTTATGGTTCTACTGCTGAGTTAAAAAATTTGATTGATGAGTGTCACGCTAAAGGTATTCGTGTAATTCTTGACGGGATTTATAACCACTCAGAAGCATCTGCTCCTTTAACACAAATTGACCACGATTACTGGTATCATCACGATCCTCGTGATCCTGATAATAACTGGGGGCCTGAGTTTAATTATGAACATTATGATGAAAAATTAGATATTAAGCCAGCCTGGAAATTTATTAGTGAGGTAATCCGTTTTTGGATATCAGAATATCATCTTGATGGTATTCGCTATGATGCAGCGCGGCAAATTGCTAACTACGATTTCATGCACTGGATTGTTCAGGAAGCCAAAAAAACTGCTAGCATGAAGCCTTTTTACAACGTTGCCGAACACATTCCTGAAACTACCAGTATTACCAATGTAGATGGGCCAATGGATGGTTGCTGGCATGACAGTTTTTATCACTGCATTCTCGAACACATTTGCGGTGATACATTTGATTTGGAGCGTCTCAAAGATGTCATTGACTGCAAGCGCCAAGGCTTTTTGGGTGCTACCAATGTAGTAAATTATCTCACCAACCACGACCATAATCATGTCATGGTTGAACTGGGGAACCGTGAGATTTTTGACGAAGAAGCATTTCGGCGGGTCAAATTAGGAGTAGCCATCCTAATGACTGCTGTTGGTGTGCCTTTGATTTGGATGGGAGAAGAATTTGGTGAGTATAAACCTAAACAACCTGAATCATCCAAAATCGATTGGACGCTGTTAGGTAACGATCTAAATCGTGGTTTATTTGAATCATACAAAGGCTTAACTAACCTGCGTAAAAGCAATCATGCTCTCTACACAGAAAATATCGATTTTATCCACGAAAATCCTGAAGCAAAAGTATTAGCTTATACTCGTTGGAATGATGAAGGTTCTCGTGTAGTTGTAATAGCAAATTTCTCAGGAGATTTTCTAGCTGGCTATCATGTTCCTAACTTTCCTAGCGCTGGTACATGGCATGAGTGGACAGGTAATTATGATGTCGAATCTGGTGATGATGGGATCATCACAGACTTGGGACCATATGAAGCAAAAGTGTTTGTATGGCAGTAATTATATACACTACCACTGAATCAGTAGTCTAATAGCAAAGAAAAGGGGCAATATCTTTTCCCCTTTTCAGTTATTATTTTAGTTCACATACAGTTTAATTAGAAATTTGTCAATTAAAAAATAAGCTATTTTAAAATTTCATGGGTTTGTGTTACACTTCTGAGTTGAAGTGCGTATATAAAATTGTCAGAGCATCCCCATGCACAACAAATTACTTAATAGTAATATCGACAACGCTAACATTGAGAACGATCGCATTTTATTAACCCCCAATGAAGTCAAGTCAAAATTACCTTTAACACAATTAGCTGAACAAAGAGTTTTAGCATATAGACAGGAAATAGAAGATATCCTGGATTTTAAGGATCGCAGGAAATTTATAGTAGTTGGCCCATGCTCAATCCACGACCCAAAAGCAGCGCTCGAATATTCTGAGAGATTGAAAATATTGTCCGAGCGAGTCAAGGATAACTTGCTATTAATTATGCGAGTGTATTTTGAAAAACCCAGAACAACTGTAGGCTGGAAAGGTTTAATTAACGATCCAGATATGGATGATTCTTTCCATGTAGAGAAAGGTTTATTAATTGCACGGGAGCTACTATTAACAATTACAGAGTTGGGATTACCTGCTGGCACTGAAGCATTAGATCCAATCATCCCTCAATACATAAGTGAACTGATTACATGGTCTGCCATCGGCGCACGCACAACTGAATCACAAACTCACCGCGAAATGGCCAGTGGGCTTTCGATGCCTGTGGGTTTTAAAAACGGTACTGATGGCAATATTCAAGTAGCCTTGAATGCCCTACAATCTGCTGGAAATCCGCATAATTTTCTGGGAATTAATCAAAACGGACAGGTCAGTGTCTTTCAAACTAAAGGTAATGGCTATGGTCACGTAATTTTAAGGGGTGGTAGTCAACCCAACTTCGATCCAGCAAATGTCAAACTGGTAGAAGAGAAATTAAAACAGGCAAATTTACCACCGAGAATTGTAATCGACTGTAGCCACGGCAATACTAATAAAGATTATAAATTACAAGGTGCTGTCTTAGAAAATATTATTCAGCAAATAGTGGATGGTAATACATCAATTGTTGGCATGATGCTGGAATCGCATTTGTATGAAGGTAGTCAACCAATTACTGGTAAACAAGAAGAATTAAAATATGGTGTTTCTGTAACTGATAAATGTATTAGCTGGGAAGAAACTGAAAAAATTATTTTGGCTGCTCACGAAAAACTTAAATGAGAATTCAGAATTCAGAATTCAGAATTCAGAATGTAATGAATAGGGAGGGGATTTAAAAAAACCCCGCTTCCATTCCTCTGACTGTTTCGGCTACAGTGTACACACACGAAAAACCTGTTCCACATTAGCAAAAAAATTTGTAGGTTGGGTTTCGTTCCTCAACCCAACCTACATTTGATGCATCATTTTAAGCTTGCCACGCCATTACAAAACTAAGTTGTCAGGAAAAACGCCCAAATAGTGGCGGTAAATTTTATCTATCGAGAGAAGAGTTTTAGATTTGTAGCGTCAGCTTCTTGCAGGGTACGAGAGTTAGTGGCCCCAAATCAGTAGGAGGCGAATCCCCAGTAGAAGAGCTATCTCTTAGGATCTTTAAGATATACCTAAGATAGATGTAATAGTATCTAATATGTGCTATCTACTCAATACTACCAACTATAGGATTGAAAATTAGTATTTTTCTACATAAAATTAAAAATCTAAAATTAAAAATTGGTAACACTGATGGTTAGGAGTGTTAGAGTTTCAAGAAATTCACCGAAACTTTTCAGCGGGTATTCATGCTGAAGAAACTACAGAAAAAGCAAATTTCGATCATTGCGGGTGCAGCACTGTTTGCCTTTTTGACTGGGGCAATGGTATCAGCACCTGAGATTGGCAAGTCTCTGGGGAAATGGCTCAAACTGAGTCAGAATCAAGCAGAGCAAACATCGGACGGTAGTGTTGCCCAATCAGCCGTCTTCCCGCTGATATCGCAATCGCTGCCAGAACGGGCGGCAAAACTAGCAGCGATCGCTGCCGAATCGCGATCGCCTGATCGGAATCGCGCTCGTTATCTTTTGGCGAGTGATTATATTGAAAGAACCCAAGGGCAAAAAGCTCTGGTTTTACTCCAAGGACTAGAGAAAGACTATCCCATCCTTGCGCCTTACATTTTGCTCAAACAAGCCCAGGCAGAGGATATGCTGGGCGAGGACGGCAAAGCCTCGGATCTCAGGCAAAGGGTGCTGAAACAGTATCCCAAAGAAGCGGCCAGTGTGAAAGCGTTATATCTGATTGCTCAACCAAAGCAACAAGAAACAGCGATCGCTCAATTTCCTTCCAATCCTCTAACTTGGGAAATTATCCGCAAACGCTTGCAAGAAAATCCCAATCAGCCACAATTACAATTGATTTTGGCTAAGTATGCCTACGATCAACCAGGCATAGTGGGCGTTTTGGATCAGTTAGTAAAACAAAATACTCTCAAACCTGAAGACTGGGAACTTATTGGTACTAGCTATTGGGAAAATAGTCAATTTCTGAAAGCGGCGAATGCTTATGCCAAAGCACCCAAAACATCGCGCAACCTTTACCGTACTGCACGCGGGTTACAGGTGGGAGGCAAAGATAAAGAAAAAGCCATCGCCACCTATAAACAATTAGTGCAGCAATTTCCCAATAGTGAGGAAACTGGGACGGCACTACTGCGGTTAGCAGAAACCGCAAAAACACCTAAAGACGGCTTACCATATCTTGACCAGGTAATTAGTAAATTTCCCAAACAAGCTGGTACTGCACTGGCACAAAAAGCCAAAACTCTCCAAACTCTTAAGGATCAAAAATCAGCTAGCGCGGCGTGGCAATTACTCATAGGTAAATACGGTAACTCTAATGAAGCAGCAGAGTATCGTTGGAAAATCGCCCAAGATAAGGCTAATGCCAAAGATTACGTTGGTGCTTGGCAATGGGCAGAACCAATTGTCACTAATAACCCCAATAGCATTTTGGCTCCAAGAGCAGGCTTTTGGGTAGGTAAATGGGCGGCTGCACTGGGGAAACAGCAAGAATCTAAAACTGCTTATGAATATGTGGTTAGCCAGTTTCCCTACTCTTACTATGCATGGCGAGCCGCGACAATGTTGGGGCTAAATGTCGGCAATTTTGACAACGTGCGCGTCATGAACCCAGAAGTAATCGCACCCCGGCGTCCAGTACCGCCTGCTGGTTCTGATACTTTCAAAGAATTGTATCTGTTAGGTCAAGACCGCGATGCCTGGTTACAATGGCAAACAGAATTTCAGAACAAAATTCAGCCAACGGTAGCACAGCAATTTACTGAAGGGTTGATGCGGCAGGCTAGAGGAGAAAATCTCATCGGAATTGATAAAATTTCTAAATTAGAAGACCGGGAAATACCAGGCGAACTTGCCCAATATCAGACTCTAAGTAAACAAATCACCTATTGGCAAGCGCGTTATCCATTTCCCTATCAGCGAGAGATTGAAAAGTGGTCTACTGAGCGTCAACTCAATCCTCTGCTAGTAACTGCTTTGATGCGTCAAGAGTCACGGTTTGAACCAAAAATTAAGTCTGTTGCTGATGCTACTGGTTTAATGCAGGTGTTGCCGAGTACAGCTAAATGGATTGCGCCCCAAATCAAAGTGGATTTCAAAACAATAAGTCTAGAAAATCCCAACGATAACATCATGATGGGTACATGGTATTTGGATCATACCCATGAGCAATATAACAATAACTCCTTGCTGGCGATCGCTAGTTACAATGCTGGCCCCGGCAATGTCTCCAAATGGTTGCAAACTCTAACGACAAAAGATCCAGATGAGTTTGTTGAACAAATTCCCTTTGATGAAACTAAAAACTATGTGCGGCAAGTATTTGGCAACTACTGGAATTATCTAAGGCTTTACAACCCGGAGATTTCTGGCATAGTGACAAAGTACTCGACCACACACCCACAACTACCGGCGCAATAATCTTAGAAAGTTATGAGTTGTGAGTGTTGAGTTAAAGCAATTTTTTAATTCAAAGTTCACAACTCATAGTGATATCTGTTTAGCTATTACTAATTCTGACGCTAGCTCCGACACTCGATTACTCAAAGAGGCTGCGCTATTGCAACGCATCGCATAAGGCACTTATTCTCAAGTGGTAGCGCAATTTGTTTTTGCTCACTTTTGACTGGAGTTTAGACTAAATTCTATTTTTCAGGCTACAGCCCTTGTGTAACAAGCATTTTAAACTTGGGAATCTAAAACTTGCCTATAAATTAGGAAAGCCTTTCTGGATAAGGGTTTGGTGGTTTGGTAAGCAAAATTAGTCTAAACTCCAATGACAAAGAATCTGCCGTTTTGTCTAAATAATTCATCGCTCTACAGCATTGATTAAAATCTATGTTAGGCGATCGCAACCATTAAATTATCAACATTTATGTACCTGTACTACCTGGTACTCCTTCACCACCTGTACCTGAAAAACCAAAATTATTCTCGTTAAACCATTCTGACTTGAGCAACGACCACCAAGCAGAGGTTAATCCAGCTAATACATAATCGTAAGGAAGCCACCCGTAACCTTCTACACCCCATTCAGTTCCCCAAGAATTCCTAACTAAAAATGCACCTTTTGAATATTGCTGACTATTAGCACATTTAACAAACTGAAAATCATCATAACCAACTGCTACAAGTGTATGTCCGCCAACAATCTTATCTTCTTGATAATTTGGAAACGGAATGTGACCTTTTTCGTTTGAGCTTTTGTAGATAGAGCTATAAAGCGTAAGTCCAAAAATACAAGGGAAACCTGCGGACAGAACTGCTTTTATTTGAAATAAAAGCGTTTCTGGAGTAATACCTGCATAATCTAAAAGAAAATACTTGAGCGTTTTGTAATTCTGAGCATAAGCATAGCAGTATGGTAGTGGTTCTTCATCTACTTGATTTTCATCATAAGGCCAATAATCTTCTGGTGGAACTCCGAATAAAGCTAATGCTTTCATCGTCTCTCTGATTGACGAACCTACATCTCCTTTAACTTTCATTTTGTTACGTGCAGCTTTGTAGAGAAACATAGGAGACGGTTCAATTTTATCTTTAGAGTTTTTGTTGGCAAAGTACTCTAATAATGAAACAGCCGCAAATGCAGTACACGATTTTAAAGAACCTTGGTCTTTCACTGAAGAAAACCAATAACTCAAATCGACTACGCTAGGAAGTTGAAAAAATGGTTTTTTATCTTTATCTGTGTCTTCTTGCGGCTCTTCTAAATATTTAATAGTTTTATTGCTGAATATGGGAATATATAAATTTAAAGATAGGAATAGTTCTTCTTGTTGCTGAGTAAAGCTAACAAAAGAATTACTATTGACACCATTAGTACTTTCCTCTGTTACAATTTCAAACAGTTCTTGCTTATCAAAAGGATTGTAACGAGGTGGCACTGTAACATCTGAGTTTCCAATAACAGCAACTTCTTTTTCAATTTCTTTAACAGCCTCTTGTGTATACTCAAATTTATTTAAATATTTTTTGATAAAGAAACATAGGACAAAAGAATTAATAAATTCATTTGTAAATTCTTTCTTGTTTATTTGTCTTTCTTGATTTTCTTGCTCAAGCGATTGAATCTCATAGTAAAGTGTATACAAAATTTTACGAATTGAGTATTTAACTAATTCATTATTGGAGTATCCAAGCTTTGGCTTCTGCTGTTCATTAAAATTTTCTGGTTTTTGTTTAATAAGATTTTCAAGGTTATCAATCCCTTGCTCTATTAATTCTTCAATAGTCTGGTGTCTGAGTTGAGCTAGTGGATAAATACTTCTAAGAGCTATTGAAATCAAAGGATCAAACAAGGGAGAATTTTTAAAAAATTCTAAATTAGATTTAATGTCAGATTTATTTTTATTAACAGCGTTAGTAGATTGAGCTGGTTTAGTTAAGCCTTCTTCTAAAATTCTTAATAAACAATTACTATTTTTAATACTAGTATCTGTATTTATTTCTGCTAAAACTTTTTGAAAAAAGTCTGAGTTTACTTTAATACTATTCAGGAAATCTTCTTCAAGAAAATTTTTAGTTTTTATTTCTTGTGAAATTTGTTTACTTACTTTTAAACATAAATTATAGATAATTTGATTTAAAGCCTTATCTGGTATCAGTGAAGTAACTGAAAAATATCTAATTCTTTTTAATGGCTTCCTTTTAGAATTATCATCTTTACATTTATTATTTGCATCAACTAATTTACTTTTTTTAGGGTTTAATAAGTATTCATTTAACTGAACAAAAGTCTCAAGCCCAACAATTCCATCTTGCTTAATATCTGTTAAACATTGAAAAAACTCAATAATTTCTTTTGTACGAAAATCATAAGTTTCATCATTCATCCACTGAATTACATCCAATGGATTTTCAAGGTCTAAACTCTTATCAGTATCATAATTAGACTTTGAATTTATTTTTTTAGGGATGTTTAAATATTTAGTTAACAATAAAACACCAAGATATTTTTTTAGTTGAATAACTTGTCTCGATAAAATACTGTCATATTTAACTTTATTAATACTAAATTGACCAGTTTTTTCATTGTCTTCCAAAAAACCTGGATATCGCAAAAGTTTATGAACTCTTACCTTTTTAAATATAACATTGCCTAAGATTTTATTTTTTAGTTCATTAATGTTACTTTTTTGGATATTTTCTCCATCTTCATTTAATAATTGAAGTACTTCTCCGATAATATTTTCTATCCAACCTGTTGTCTCTTCTACTTTCAAGCGTTGCTGATTTTTCAGATCCTCATCATCTAAATTATAGTCGCGTAAATCTGGATAATCAGGCACCCAACCTAAGCCTTTACTCTTCCAATCATAGCTTTTATTAAGATTTTCAGGTTGATTTAGCATAAATGTATTCCTAAGATAAATCTAACTTTACTATTAGCTAATTTGATTAGATGTAGACTAATTTTTTGCATTTATTCTTTATTTTATTTGCACACATTTTTTAAATCATCTCGCTCGTCATGAGTTTTTAGATAATCACTCAACCAATTACATCCATGCTCTATGTATTTGTCGAAATTCATATCTTGTACATCCCACACCAAAATTTTTTTATCAGAACTGGCGGTAGCAAGCTTTTTACTGTCAGGTGTAAATTTAACAGAGTTTACGCTACCCTTGTGACCTGTAAGAGTTGTAATCAATTTCCCATCCATAGTCCATATTTTTACAGTACGGTCATCGCTACCACTAGCAATCATTTGACCGTCGCGGCTAACGTCCAATCCCCAAACCCCAGCCGTATGACTTTTCAAAGATTTGATAACACCACTATTTGGATTCAATAACTTTACAGTATTATCTTCGCTAGAAGTAATAATTGTGCTTCCAGTCGAACTGTATATAACTTTATAAATAGTTGTATTTAAAGTTGATTTATTAAGAAGTGATTCATCTACATTCCAGGTATATAGTGGACTTCCATTACGCTTCCAAAATTGAATTATTCTATCTCGCCCAGCTGCGGCAATGGTCTCACCATTTCGACTAAAGTTAACACTGAAAAACTGTGTATTACCTGGCAAACTTTTCAAAGGTTTTCCTTCTCTATTCCAAAGTTTCACAGTTCTGTCAAGACTAGCAGAAGCAATAATTTCTCCATTAGGGCTAAAGCTAATACTATTAACAGAGTCTTTATGTCCTCTAAGTGTTGGATTTAGTTCTTGTCCTAGTAAATTGAATCTCCTAACAGTCGTATCTGGGCTACTACTAGCAATGGTATTACCATCTGGACTAAAAGTAACGCTAGCGATACCCAATTTCTGAGCTTTAATAGTTTTTAGTGGTTCTCCTTGGAAATTCCATAGGTTTATAACTCCATCTCCGCTACCAGTCGCAATAATATCTTTCTTGGGATTAATATCAATGCTGTAAATGGCATCATGTTCATTCAAAGTTATTCGCAAAGGATTTATACGCCAAAGCCTAACTGTTTTGTCATCACCACCAGATGCTAAAATATGTCCTTGAGGGTGGAAACTAATACCATTAACGGGACCTCTATGCCCTTCAAAAGTGTCTAGCACTTGGTAATTACGGCTACTCCATAATTTCACAGTTCCATCATCACTAGAAGTGGCAATAGTTTTACCATCGGGGCTGAAGGCAACATTTTTCACTGGTTTTGTATGCCCTTGCAGTTGAGCTAGCTGAGTTTTCTTGTTTACATCCCAAATAATAGCTGTATTATCACTACTGGTAGAAACGATAGTTTGACCATTAGGGCTAAAACTTACATTTAAAACTGATATTCCTTTATGACCATTTAATGTATCAATTAAATTACCTTGGATGTCCCAAAGTTTAACTGTACCATCAGGGCTAGCGGAGGCAATCTTTTGACCATCAGGACTGAAGCTAACATTCCGGACTTCTTTTTTATGCCCATTTGTATCGTCCTTTAAAGTTTTCCAAAGACTACCATCTAGCTTCCAAAGCTTGATTGTTGTGTCGCCACCTGTTGTAGCAATTATCTGACCATCTTGACTAAAGTTAACGCTCCAGAGAATATCTTCATTTTTATTGGAAGTGACAACAGTATGTTTAAAAGTTGAAATATACTTACCTTCACTATCCCAAATGTCTACAATTCCGTCTCGGCTAGCAGTAGCAATCCTCCGATCATTAGGACTAAAGCTGACATCAACAACATGACTTTTATAGGTTTTTAATGTCAAAGGTTCTTTCTCACCTAACTTCCAAAGCTTCGCAGTATCATCATAGCTAGCTGTCACAAAGCTTTTACCATTTGGATTAAACTTAACACGTCTAATTAGGTCTTGATGTTTTTCTAGACGGTTACTTTCTCTAACGTCATAAACTGCATTGCTCACTATCTCCATCACTTCCATCTGAAGTTGAGGGTTATTTTTAACAAAGATAGAATCTTGGAGCAGTCTTGCTGCTTTTAAGGCATCTATTAATCCATCAAATAAATATCGATTTGTAGTAAATTTAATCTTAGAGGAAGTTGTGAGTGCTTGTATCTGTCCTATCTTAGCTTCTCTCCATTGAAAACCAGCAAATATAGCCATTATTGCAACAACAGCAGACGCGATCGCTAATCGAGTTCTCTGCGTTTGAGCTTTAATTCCAGCTTTATATTCTTCGACTTTTGCTGCTGCCAGTTTTTCTTGAAGATCGCGTTGTTGTTGCTCTTGGCTAGCAGTTAAAAAATCATAATCTTGATTGCTCAAACTTTTGCCTTCTCTCCAATTTAAAGCATCTTCTAATGCTTTACCTCGCAAAAGCCGCGATTCATCTTGACAATTAGAATCCAACCAAGCCTGAAAAGCTTCAGAGTATGGGCGCTGTTTAGCTAATTGTTCCTTTACCCATTCTTGATTAAAAATAGACTGATAAATGCGATTATAAATTTTAAAATTACTGTCGTGTTTTACTACTAATCCAGATAATCTTAATTCTATTTGCTCATCACTATCATTACCAGACAATTCTCCTTTATTTAAAATTTCTTGAACCAACCCTAGCAACATATTTGCTTGAGTTTGATTACGCATAATCCGGTCACGTACTGTACGTAAATGTTCTGGTTCATCTTGAAATTCCCAATTATTAATGATTTTGTAATTTATGATCTTTTCTACCCACTCATGAATATTGATTTTGTTTATTAATGAGCTTGAAATATTTAATGAATTAGCTAAATTGTTCACTAGAAGTTGGCATACTTTTTGAGTGAGAAATGGTTGCCCACCTGTCCAATCTAAAATTTCTTTTAATACCAACTGTGGATTATCTATCTTGTTTACAAATCCATATCCTAGTGGTTTTGCTTCTTCTAAAGTAAAGCCATTTAATTCAACTGCTTTACCAATATTAAAAGGCGTGAGCTTTTTATCTTCTATTAAATCTGAAGGTGTTGCTACTCCCAAGAGGGTAAACGTAATACGTCTGTATTGTGGTTGATCAGCACGTTGGTTATAACAGTTGCGGATAAAAGCAAAAAAATCATCAGTTCCAACGATGTTTTTCAGATTGAGAACACAATCAATTTCATCTATAAAAATGACAATAGGTTGAGCAATTTCTACCAGCAGTATCTCTTCGATAAAATCGCTTAACCTCTGCACTGGGGAAAGATGATCGTTGTTGCGCCACCAACTCCGCAAATTAAACTTTTCCGACAGATCAAAGCTCCTAACAAAAATGCGGACAATTCCGGCGTACCATTGATCTGCTGTTACTTGTTGGTTGCCAATTTTAGTTAAGTCAATTACTGCACAGGCAATACCTTCAGCTTTTAGTCGTTGCATTACTTGGACTCGCAAGCTAGACTTACCCATTTGCCGCGAGTTCAGCACATAGCAAAACTCCCCTGCTTTCAAGCCATCATAGAGGTCTTGATCTGCTTGCCGCACTACATAAGTGGGAGCATTACTTGGTAAATTGCCTCCAACTTGATATTCATAAGCGGGGTTTTGTTCTGCGTTCATCAATGAAATGTAGATGTATGAGATTTCGATTACAGAGAAGCCGCGCGATCGCGGAAATATTGCCGATATAAATTAAATCTAGGTATTACATAATTATTTTCCAGATCGACCAAACCCATACTTTTTAATTTAAAGGCTTCTATTGGCTCCAGCTGTATTGGTGTGTTTTTTGCAACAATTTGTTTCATTGCCCTTGCTAACTCAGGATGTTGTTTTAGATTCCACCAATGTCGGTGCAAATGGTCGCCAAAAGGCCCGGCATCTGTAGGAGCAACTTGTAATAACTGCTCCAGTGCGATCTCTTGGCGCGCAATGCGATAGAGTGCTACTCGCACCAAATAAGGATGACCTCCCACCATATTCATCAATTGTTCAATTTCTGAAGACCTCCAATTTAGCCCATGCCTACGTGCCAAATCTTGGGCTTGTTCAGCATTAAACTCTGGCAACTCAATCGAAAGTCCCACGTTGAATGGTGATTGATTGATATTCATTGGGATATAAACTTCTGTTGAATGCACCACTACCAATCGCAATTTCTTCCAGATATCCCGATTTTTTGCATCTTCATGCCAAGCACGCAGGAGTCCAAAAAAGTCCGCGGCAATTTCAGGGTGTTGATATACTAAATCGACTTCATCCAAACCCAATGCTAGGGGTTGATCGATTTCTGCTAGAAGATACTCCTCAAAATAAGCTGTACAGTTATCTTTGCTACCAAAAATCTCGTCCCAGTAATCCGCTAATCGATTTGGTATTCTTAGTTTCCGAGTAACGCTAGCACAGAACCAGCGTAAAAATTTATCTAAGTTTGGGAACACTTTACTATCTGCTAATTGAAAACTCAAAGATACGGCTAGAGAGTTTTGTTGTGAAGCTTGATGAAGAATCCGTGCCATTAAGGAAGTTTTACCCATCTGTCGAGGCGCTTTAATCCGAATCAGAGAACCAGGCTTTAAAATAGCCTCGTAGCAGTGTTCTTCAATAGGAGGGCGTTCTATATAAAAAGCAGAAGCCATATCTACCTGACCCTCTGGCAACTCTGGTTCTGCTACTGGCAAAGGAGGTTCTTCCAAATTTTCTACCGCAACTGCTGTTGTCAACTCATCCTCTGTATAGTTAGCCTCATAATCTTCGGCTAGAATTGTCAAAATTTCTTGCGAAATCTTGACTGTATCAGCAGATGATTTCCATTCTCGTTGTTGAATTCTTTGCAAATAACCCCGTAAATCATAATTTAATGGCGAATCCAAAGGAAAGTTCACACGGATAGGTAAAATTATAGGTTTATTTTCGGGATTTAAATCTTGCAACTGCTTGGCACGCCTGACTTCTTCTGTGACCATTTCACTAGTTGCAGATTTAGGAGATAAGAGCAGCAGAAAGTAATCAGACTGTTCCAATTCTCTATCTATGCGTTCGGGCCAGTTTTCGCCGAACCGTATACTCTCCCCCGCCATAAATGCTTCATGCCCAGCCGCTTTTATTGCTTCATAAAACTGCTGGGCCAACGTTAAATCTGGATCTTGGCTGCGATAGCTAATAAAAACTCTAGCACTGTCATTGGCTCGTTTCACTTTTGGCTGTTGCTGCATTTTTTCTAAAGAAAGAGCTTGCTCAACCAAGTCTGACCATGCTGTAATCAGCACTTGTGTGGGAATAATAAACGCTGCTTTAGCTGCTGTTCGCTCCATTTCCGCCGCTACTGCTATGCCTGCTACACCCTGTAACTGCTCATCCCATATCGGCGCACCACTGAAACCAGGCTCTAATGCATAACCTTGTTGTTTGACATCCTCCAGTTGTACCCAACCATTTGCAAGTCCAGCCCTGATTTGTCCAGTAGCCCAAACCCCATTGGGTTGGTTTTTTGGAAAACCCAAAACTCGGAAAGAATGCCCCCATAATTCCTCTGATGCTACCAATCGTGCTGGATGAGCCGCACCAGGAAGAGAGCTTTCTAACTCCAGCCCCGCAATATCTTCCGCAAACTCATTAGGGTTAACAGGCCGCCAGAATACTACCCTGGCGGTCAAAAACTCTTTAGCTGCCAATAAAGGAAAATCCAAACGGACTTCTGCATTGATTATTTCGGCAGTGTTTCTAGCAATTCCTAAAGCATCTGCTACCACATGGGCACATGTAAGGATATATTTTTGGGAAACTAAAAAGCCAGCACCAACAACTTTGCCACTGTTTGAGTAAATCCTGACGACTGATAACTCCAGGGGTGTGGCCATCTTATGGCTCCCGTTTCCACTTCAAAGTCACTTCATAATTAACTTCGCCATTGCCAGAAGCAATGACTGCCCCAAGTTCTGCACTCATTTTGATGCCAAACTTGATTTCCACTTCGTCGGCAGGCTTATTGAGACTATTTACTTTAGTCATAATGACATTTGCTATGGGCTTAACTTGTTCCAGAGCAGACTCAAAAGTTTTTTGAGCTTTTTGAATAATCTCATCTCGCAGACCAATACGATCATCAGTTAGCCCAGGCTCATCTACTTCTACAAGAATTGAGTCTCCGTTTTCGAGAGGAAATTCGACGATACGCTTCACAAGTTAATCTTCTACCCCATTTTTCAGAGAATAAAGTTATTTTACCTGTTAGCCACGAATAAACTTTATATGGGAGCAACGCGATTTTGTGAGAGTGGACAAAAAACGAGTGATTGCGCTCTCGCGCACTGCCCTTTGGGCAATCCTTAAAAACTAACTTCAGTACATTAGTAAAAGATATACATTGAAAAGAGTCTTACTACTTGCTGTTTACCAGAGCAGTATTAGTTTAGTTGGCGTAGAGCTGGCGAAGCTGTCACCAAGTGCAAACTAAACAGTTTAGTTTAGAAACAGAGTATAACTATAGACATTTCTCTTTGAGTCAGGCGATCGCTAATAGCTTGAGTTGATTACACCTGTGGCGTTAATATATCTTAATGTATTCAGTATTGCTTTTTTAGCGCCCCAATGGAGTTAACTTCAAAAGAATTTAAGTCAGAACTGATATTAGAAGTCCAAGCCTGCCTGCAATTAGCAGTTCCTTTGGTAATTACTCAAATATTAGAAGCGGGCATTCCTTTATTAGATGGGGTGATGATGGGCTTACTTAACAGCCAAGCTTTAGCTGCGGGTGCTTTAGGTGCTGTTACCTTTTCTACCCTAGCTTCCGTTTGTCGTTCTGTTCTTTCAGCCGCGGGTGTAAGTGTTGCTAATGCTTTTGGTGCAGGAAAAATAGATCAAGTTAGTCGTGCTACCGGTCAAGGAATTTGGTTAGCCGTGACGATGTGCTTGCCTGTGATGTTTATCATTTGGCACTTTGACTATATCCTGCTGCTAACTGGTCAAGAAGAAAGCAATGTATTATTAGCTCAAACCTATTTGCGGTCTATTGTTTGGGGTTTTCCGGCTGCACTCGGTTTTTGTATCTTAAAAGAAGTTAGCTCTGCCCTCAATCGCCCCCAATTCTTAACAGTAATTACGGTCGCTGGACTATTATTAAATGCGGTTGCTAATTACGTGCTAATGTTCGGTAAATTTGGTTTACCAGCCCTTGGTTTAGCCGGTATCGGTTGGGCAAGCGCACTCATTTTTTGGCTAAATTTTATTGCCGCCGTTAATTGGATTTGCTTTGATAACTACTTTAAAAAATACCAACTTAATAGCGCTTTAGATAAATTTGATCGGAAGATGTTTATAGATATCTTCCAAACTGGGTGGTTTTTGGGGTTACAGTATGGAGCAGAAATTGGAGTATTTACTGCCACTGCTTTACTGATGGGTTGGTTTGGAACAGAGACGTTAGCAGCACATGAAATTACCGTCGAGACAGAAAGTTTTGTGGAAACGGTATCTATAGGTATTTCCTATGCCGTCACAATGAGAGTAGGACAGTTGAGGGGACAAAACGATCTCAAGGGTGCAAGCACAGCGGGATTAGTCTGCATTGCGCTTGTTACTCCTTTTGTAAGTATTGTGGCACTAATTTTTTGGCTGTTTCCCAACTATATTGTGGCAATGTATTTGGACACCAGTAATCTAGATAATATCGAGATAGTTAAAACGGCAACTTCTTTTCTGGCTGCGGGGGCAATAGTCCAAATATTTTATTCTATTCAGACTATTGCTGCTGGTGCTTTAATCGGGTTGAAAGACACCAAAGTGCCAGTGTTAATTACTATGTTCGCTTACTGGGTAGTAGGTCTAGGTGGGGGCTATCTGATGGCATTCACTTTCGGCTGGGGTGCTATAGGTTTATGGTTGGGTTTAGTACTAGGGCTACTTATGGGTGCAGTGCTTTTAACTGGGCGTTTTTATCTTTTGACTTCTGAGATTGAGTCTGGTTGACTAAAGAGGACTCAGGGACAAGGGGAAAGACTTGTTGTAAGTTCTGACTGAAGTCCCCTTGTTTCCCCTGCTCCCCTGGTTACTGAGCGCAGTCGTTGGCGTGGTCACTGAGCGTAGTCGTTCGCGCAGCGTCTCGTAGAGAAGTGCAGCCTCTCGTAGAGAAGTATGCTCCCCTGCTCACTGCCTTCTACAAGTCGTGCATAGTCTCAACAATGCCCACTTCTCATTACTAGTTAGAAGGTCTAAGTCTATCCCGCCAAGATGGTTGTGATGATGAAGAACCTGAAGAACCAGAACTATTTGCGGGAGGCAACTCTCGCCGACTTCTTCTAGGCGGGGGTGAATCAGATTCTACTCTTCTAGAGCGTCGCCGTGGAGTAGATGATTCTGAAGAGGAGTTACTAGAACTTGATTCGCTGCGATCGCGTCTTCTCCGTCTTGGGGTATAATTGCTCGATTGCTGTTCTTCTTGAGAATAGCTTCTCCTTCTTCTACGTCTTCGAGATGAACCACTCTCATCAGAATTTCTCGCACTTTCACCTTCTGAGTCATCATTTTTAGAGGCAATAGAACGATTCAGCATTTGTTTGGGCTTGATAGACTGGGCTTTGATAGTGCCTTTGCGACCGTCTAACTTGGGTCGTTTGGGAAACTTTTCTACAGGCATCCCCTCTACCGCTTTTTCCATAAATTCGCGCCAAGTGTAAGCGGCACTACTACTACTGCCATAAGTGGGGCGGTTGTCATCGTTACCTAGCCATACCCCTGTCACCATCTGAGGAATGTAGCCAATAAACCATAAATCGCGGGCTTCGTCGGAGGTGCCGGTTTTGCCAGCAACTTGTCTATTAGCTAATTGGGCAGCACCACCAGTTCCCGCTTGAACGACGTTGCGTAGCATCCAAGTCATGATGGCGGCACTGTCAGCGTCAAGGGCGCGTTTTGACTTGAAATTAGCTGACCAGATGACTTTGCCTTGGCGGTTGAGGATGCGGGTAATACCATGAGGTTCTGCGTGCAATCCCTGAGTCGCAAAACTGCCATAGGCGCTCGTCAACTCTAGCAGATTGACTTCATTTGAACCAAGAGCCAAGGAGTAGGTGGGCTTGAGTTCAGATTTTATCCCCATATCATGGGCTAGTTTAATCGTTGGTGTAAAACCCACATCAATCAACACCTTGACCGCAACAATATTAACAGAGCGGGTGAGGGCATCTCGGATGTTCATTGAACCCCGGAAGTTTTCACTATAGTTTTTCGGTTCATAGCCGTCTACGACAAGGGGCGCATCCTCGTAGCTATCGTAGGGGCTTTTGCCAGTAGCGATCGCAGTGGCATATACAAACCCTTTAAATGTCGATCCTGGCTGCCGTTGTGCCTGGGTAACTCGATTAAACTGATTTTTACCAAAGTCTTTTCCCCCAACCATTGCCTTAATTTCACCGTTGCGGGGGTCTATGGCCACCATTGCTGCTTGCTTAAAGTTTTCCCAGCGTCCTTGATTTCGCAATGTTTTGGCAACTGCCTCTTCTGCCACCTTCTGCCAACTTGGGTTCAGGGTAGTTTCTACTACTAAACCCCCACTTTTTAGCACATTAGGAGAAACATACTTGGACAATTCTTTTTGGATGTAGCTGGTAAAGTAGGGTGATTCTACTTGGACTCGCTTGGGTAAACTGCTTTTGAGGGCTAATGGCTCCTGAACGGCTGCTTGCCTTTGCTCTGGTGTAATTATTTTGTCTTCTTGCATCCGTAGCAATACCAAGTTCCGCCGCCGTTTTGCCGCTTCGGGATTTTTGTCTGGGGCGTATAAGCTAGGAGCAGGAGCTAATCCAGCGATCGTTGCCATTTCCGCGAGAGAAAGTTGATCTGGCGACTTACTAAAGTATACCCAGGCGGCATCTGCCACACCATAAGCTCCAGATCCCAAATAAACCAGATTTAGGTAACGCTCTAAAATCTGATCTTTGGTTAATTCTTGCTCCATTTTTTGGGCTAGGCGGACTTCCTTAAGTTTGCGCCAGATTGTCTGCTCTTGTTTTAAAAACAGAATCCGCGTTAGCTGTTGGGTGATGGTGCTACCACCTTCTACCACACCTTGCGATCGCAAATTATTCAAACCCGCTCTGACAATCCCTTGCGCATCGACTCCGTTGTGTTGCCTAAATCTTCTATCTTCTGAGGCGATGAAAGCTTTTTTTAAATTATCTGGTATTTGTTCTAGCTGTAGCTGTTCTCTGGTCGCTTCACCTTGTTGTTGTAATATTGTGCCATCAGCAGCTTTAATGGTCAGCGTTTGCTCTCGAAACACAGCATTCAACTCGGACTGATCTGGCAAAGTCCGATCTATTAAACTAATACCGTAGATCAAAGCAACTATTCCACCACCAACACCTAAACCTGCCCAAAACCAGAAGCGGCGATAGAGTGGTTTAGCGTCAGTTGCCCGATTGACCCTCATCTTAGATGGTAAAATTTTCATTTTGCTCAGTAACTGCCTCGTCTGCGCCAGATGTGCTGGTGGTAAGCTCTCATTCGTTCCTCCTTGTCCAGAGTCACTCAAATTAGTTGGTCTTCGCTTGAACCAGGAGGTAAGCTTCCCCACGTCAGTTCCTCGCTCAAAGTAGTAAGCAATTATATAACCACCATCAATCAACTTTGGGGTTATAGCACTACCATTGTGTTAGTATAATATCCTATCAATAATTAACTAAATTCACTATAAAATAATGTTTTTTAAATTTGGTTAATTTAGTTTTGTAAAAAATGCGGCAATTTTGATCACTACTGCGAATATAAAAGCTATTGACAAGTATCCGCAAAGACAGCCCGAAAACGGCTTATTTCAGGAAAGTATAATGTCTACACCGGGCTACGACGAAGCAGAGCTAAGACGAAGCGCCGTTGCTCTTGGTAGTAATATCGGCGATTCCCAAACAATTTTAGAAGCAGCTATAGAGACTTTAGCCCAAACGCCAGGTATTGCTTTAGAAGCCAGATCCCATTGGTATCAAACCAAAGCTGTCGGGCCACCACAACCAGATTACCTCAATGGCTGCGTCACATTAAAGGTAGAAATACTCCCTCAACAGTTATTAGAAATTTTGTTAGGAATTGAACAACAATTTGGGCGTGTGCGTCAGGAACGTTGGGGACCACGAACCCTAGATTTGGATTTGTTATTATATGATGACATTACTTTGGATACACCAAATCTCCAGATTCCCCATCCACGAATGCGGGATCGGGCCTTTGTGTTAGTCCCCTTGGCAGAAATTGCCCCAGATTGGATAGAACCAGTTTCCGGGTGTGTTATTAAAGAGCTGCTGAAAGAGGTAGACTGTTCTGATGTACATTTTATGGATGGACAATTAAAATTACCATCCTTAAAAGCAGAAGAACACTGATTTTGCCTCTGTATTCACAGATAATCAGATTTTACTATGCCATTAGGTAGAGAATTACCACAACTGCTAAGACAACGCCTGTTTCATAAAGGACGCAAGTTTGATTTTGAAGTTAATCGCTTGCGTTTGCCGAATAAATCGGAAGGAGAATGGGAATGTATTCGTCACCCTGGCGGTGCGCTAGCTGTGCCAGTGACAGCGGAAGGTAAACTTATACTGGTGCGCCAGTACCGTTTTGCGATTCAGGGACGGATATTAGAATTTCCGGCGGGGACATTGGAAGGAACTGAGCAGCCCTTAGAAACAATACAACGTGAAATTGCCGAAGAAACTGGCTATAGTGCCCAAAAATGGGACAAATTAGGCGAATTTTTCCTAGCTCCTGGCTATTCTGATGAAATTATCTATGCTTTTCTGGCGCGAGATTTAGAAAAGCTGGAGACACCACCACCACAAGATGGAGACGAGGATATCGAAACTGTGTTTATGACTCCTGAAGAATTAGAAAAAGCTATTCTGGAGGGAGAGCCGGTAGATGCTAAATCAGTTTCTAGCTTTTTTCTGGCGCGTCCGTTTTTAGTTTAATCCCCTTATGCTGCTAGAGTTAGCGATTGCAGATGCCTACGGTGCAGGTTTTGAATATGCAGACGAAATGATCGCTAACAACGATTTGAGTCGATACGTTGAGCATCCGCGGTTTCGACTCAATCCTGGCAGCTACACCGACGACACCCAGATGAGTATTGCCATTGCGGAAGTGATTGTCGCTCAAGCACCGTGGACACCAGAAGTTTTAGCCGATAGTTTTGTTAGAGCTTTCAAACGCGATGAGAGAGAAGGTTATTCTCGAAATTTCTACCATTTTCTGAGAGAAATTCAGGATGGGGAAGAGTTTTTAACCAAAATTAACCCTGATAGTGACAAAAGCGGGGGGGCAATGCGTGCAGCACCCATTGGCATCTATCCCACACCAGAAAAAGTGATTGAGGCAGCAACAATTCAAGCGGCAATTACCCACAATACAACCGATGGGATCAATGCTGCCGTTGCGGCTGCCTTAATGTCGCATTATTTTATCTATCGACTGGGAGCAAAACGCAAATTAGGACGGTTTCTGGAAGGTTATGTATCTGGTGAGTGGAATAAACCGTGGGAAGGTAAAGTCAAGTCTAAAGGCTGGATGAGTGTCAGAGCAGCGATTACTGCGGTGATGCGAAATGACAGCATGAGCGAACTTTTACAAGATTGTATCGCTTTTACTGGGGATGTAGATACAGTAGCGACAATCGCTTTGGCTGCTGGTTCTTGTAGCGAGGAAATTACTCAAGACATTCCCAATTATCTTGTCGCAGGGTTAGAGAATGGAGCTTACGGTAGAGATTACCTCATCGAACTGGATAAGCAGTTAATGAGTTTGGTGGGTAAAAAGATCGGCTAAATCTAATACATCAGAGTAGCACTAGGTAATCTGATTTTTCTAATTTTGGAGCGAGTTGAGTTCAGATGCTCAAAAGGCTAGATTTTAGTGTTTAATTTTAAGTTAGATAATCGAAAGCATATTTCAAGCCAAATTGATGAATCATACTCTAGCTTCTACTTTAGGAGAACTACAAACAAAAATATATTGGCTACATGATGCTGAAAAATTTGCTGAATTGGCAGAAGCAGCAACTGAAATATATATTAAACTTGGATATGATCAAAAAAAAGCAGAAAATGTTGGCCGTTTAATTAGTGAAGCCTATCAGTTATCTGATGATGCTGATTTATCATACAAGGCTGGAGAAATTGAAAAAGAAATAAAATTTTATAATCAAGTCAAAGATAAATTTATAGAGATTGAGGCTATATTAGGTCTACAAAAAAATATAGCCGAACATCAAACAAAATGGTGGATACATTTTCGCCATAGACAGAAACTTCAAGTTATATATCACCTCTTTTTGCAACATTTAAAACCTTTGGGTTTAAGTTATTTACTTATAGCTATACAACTAACATATTATATGTTAAAGGTAGGCAAAGGTCATAATTTGCGCGATATAAAAATAACTCAAAAAAACGCTACAAAATATTGGATGCAATTATTGAAATGTCATATTACCAAATATCCATATTTAGGATAATTTGGTGTTTTGTAAAATATTTAAAGAAGCAACGCGTAGCATCTCATAGAAAAAGTGATTTGATAAATTAAGCTTTTTAGTGAATTGCGCGTAAATCGTGGTTTGGTTTGTATCGTTCCAGTAGACAACCACCTTTTTAAGGTTCTTACTCATTCCCTACGTAGGGGTTGCTGAAAATTACTGTAATCCTCAAAGACTCAGCTAGTTTTAGTGTCAAATAGCTATTTGTTTAGTATTTAGCCGTCCTTCTATATTTGCAGATATATATCGAGATAAACACTCTTATACAGAGAAACATATATTTCTTATATAGCCTAGTTTAAATATCAATTTATACCTTGTATTCTTTAACAAAAAGCTCCATGATTGATTTAGAAAGCCCATAACTATAGGTTGGTTAGTTAAGAAGTATGCCAATACAGCGCTTTGCAACTAAATGAGGTACAGAACCAAGGATTCACAAATCAAATTATTCTTCTCCCTCCTGCCTCAAAACCAGTGACTTTGTGCCTCATGTAAAAGAAAACTGCTGTATACTTCATAAATATTTCCGATTCCTAACAAGAAAATATCTGATATTTATCTCAATTTTACTTAGGTTGGAGTTTGATTAACTGATGCTAGAAGGATGGATTCAAATTACATTAACGCTACTAATTGTAGTAGCAATTACTCCTGTTTTTGGGCGCTATATGGCGCGTGTCTACCTAGATCAAAGTACTTTTCTCGATCCGATTTTGAATCCGGTTGAGCGAGTACTTTATGCTTTGGTTGGCGTTAAAACCAAAGAAAATATGACCGGCTGGCAGTATGGGCGGGCAATCCTATACAGCAATGTAGCAATGGGGTTGCTGATTTTCTTGATTATTATGAATCAAGGATGGCTGCCATTAAACCCAACTAAGATAGATGCCCCAACTTGGGATACAGTGCTGCATACGACTATTTCTTTTATTACTAATACTAATCAGCAGCACTATTCTGGTGAAACCTACATGAGCTATGGCAGCCAAATGTGGGGACTTGGTTATCACATGTTTACTTCTGCTGCTACTGGTTTAGCAGTAGGAATTGCCTTTATTCGGGGATTGACGGGTAGATCGTTGGGCAACTTTTATGTAGATTTAATTCGCTCGATTACGCGAATTTTACTGCCTATTTGTATTGTCGGCGGCATTGTCTTGATGGCAGCTGGCGTTCCCGAAACACTGGGGGGTGCGGTTGTATTTCCTACTTTAGAAGATGCGAATATTAGTCAAGCGATCGCTCGTGGCCCTGTTGCTCACTATGAAATTATCAAACAACTAGGAGAAAACGGCGGCGGCTTTTTCGCTATCAACTCGGCACACCCCTTTGAAAATCCCAATGGGTTTTCTAATTTGATTCAGATTGTCGCCATGCTTTCGATTCCTACTTCCCTAATCTACACTTATGGGTTGTTTGCGAATAACACTAAGCAAGCTTGGTTAGTCTACGGTATGGTAGGCGTTCTCTATGTAATATTTATCATCGTTACTGCCATTGGTGAATACAACGGCAATCCGGCTGTGAATGCCCTGCTGGGTAGTCAGCAACCAAATTTGGAGGGTAAAGAAGTCCGGTTTGGTTGGGCACAATCTGCACTATTTGCAACCAGTACAACTGGTACTATGTGCGGCGCAGTCAACAGTTTACACGACTCGTTCATGCCCAACGGCGGTTTTATTACCCTTTCCAATATGTTCCTGCAAATTATTTGGGGTGGACAGGGGACAGGAACCGCTTATCTATTTGCTTACCTGATTCTGGCTGTGTTCGCTACAGGGTTGATGGTGGGACGTACACCAGAATTTCTCGGACGCAAGATTGAGAAGCGCGAGGTTGTACTTGCTAGTTTTTTAATTTTGCTAGTTCACCCGATCGCAATTATGATTCCCGCAGGTATCGCCTTGGCGTTTCCCGATCAATTATCAGGAATTAGCAATCCCGGTTTCCACGGCTTTGCTCAAGTTATCTATGAATATGCGTCCGCCGCTGCTAACAACGGTTCTGGCTTTGAAGGTTTAGGAGATTCACAACCTTCACCTTTAGCGATCGCTACAGGTACAGCACCAACTGCAACTGCTTTGTGGTGGAACTTGAGTACCTGCTTTAGTTTACTGGCTGGGCGTTATGTTCCAATCATCGGTTTGCTGTTTTTAGCAGATAGTATGTCTCGCAAGCAAGCTGTTCCTTATACGACTGGGACATTGCGAACCGATACCGGACTATTTATAGGCGTTACCGCAGGTGTGATTTTAATTCTGGGCGCACTTACATTTTTCCCAGTCTTAGCATTGGGCCCCATTGGTGAAGCTTTCTTTATTGCCAAAGGTATTGGCTAGGAATTGGGGAGCGGAGGTGCAGGGGTGCAGCACTTCGGCTACGCTCAGTGACCGGGGAGCAGAGGAGCAGGGGAGAGTTAGAACACCATTTATCGACCTTGGAACTCTGTTCATCGACCTTGGAATTCTGTTCATCGACCTCTGAACTCCGTTCATCGACTTCGGAACACCATTCATCGACCTCGGAACACCATTCATCGTCTTCGGAACTCCGTTCATCGACCTCGGAACTCTATTCATCGACTTCGGAACACCATTCATCGACCTCGGAACACCATTCATCGTCTTCG
>NZ_JAVRCS010000026.1:0-12128 GCF_034530635.1 Nostoc sp. EspVER01 | reverse complement strand
GAACTCCGTTCATTGTCCTCGGAACTCCGTTCATCGACCTCAAAGACTCATGCTCAAAATTTAATGTATGCCAATTACTACTGATTCTCCCTCCCCCCGTATTCCATCTGGAACTCGTGACTCGCGCAAACATACCCCCAAAGCTGATATGCGGGGACTTTACCAAAGAGCAATTCGTGAGTCATTTATTAAGCTCGATCCGCGAATTACTGTCAGAAACCCAGTTATGTTTGTTGTTTGGGTAGGGACAATTATCACCTTGCTTGTTACTCTAAACCCAAATTTGTTTGGCACAATCCAGGCTGATGTCAATCAACAACGCCTTTTAAACGGGTTGATTACCTTTATTCTCTTTTTCACCCTCGTTTTTGCCAACTTTGCCGAAGCTGTAGCTGAAGGACGCGGGAAAGCACAAGCTGATTCACTGCGCTCGACGCGATCGGATACGATCGCTAATAAAATCCTCCCCGATGGTTCCATAGTCAAAGTCAATTCTACAGAACTGCGACGGGGCGATTTGGTAAAAGTGGTTGCAAATAATATGATTCCCGCCGATGGGGATGTAATTAAAGGTATTGGCTCAGTGGATGAGTCGGCAATCACTGGGGAATCTGCCCCGGTACTGAAGCAACCAGGTACAGATATTGCCAGTTCGGTGACAGGTGGTACACGCCTACTCTCCGATGAGTTGACAATTCGCATTAGTGCCGATCCTGGTCAAGGCTTTATCGATCGCATGATTTCCCTGGTAGAAGGGGCAGAACGCAGCAAGACTCCCAACGAGATTGCTTTGACGGTATTGTTGGCAGTGTTAACGCAGGTGTTCTTAATTGTGGTGGCAACTATGCCCCCATTTGTCGGCTACATTGCCAGCTTTATCAGCACGGCCTTTGGAGTTGAGGCAGGAAACAGTTTGCGGGCGGGTGCTAGCGTTGCTATTCTCATCTCACTACTAGTAGCATTAATTCCCACAACTATCGGTGGTTTGCTCAGTGCGATCGGTATTGCCGGGATGGATAGAGTTGCTCAGTTTAACGTGATTGCTACCTCTGGTCGAGCAGTAGAAGCTTGCGGTGACATCAACACCTTGGTATTAGATAAGACAGGCACGATTACCTTGGGGAACCGGATGGCTGATGAGTTTATTCCCCTGGATAACCACTCAATAATAGATGTGGCACGAGTTTCCTTAGCTGCTAGCTTGTTTGATGAAACGCCAGAGGGTAAATCGATTGTGATTTTAGCAGAAAAGTCTCAGGCTGGGGTAGACTTTAACATTGACAAAGCCGAAGGTGTAGAATTTTCCGCTAAAACCCGGATGAGTGGCACGAATCTACCCGATGGCAAGCAAATTCGCAAAGGTGCAGTAGATGCCATTAAGGGATTTGTCCGTTCTCGTGGCGGTAACGTTCCTGATGATATAGATGCAGCTTATGAGCGAGTTTCCCGGTTAGGCGGTACACCCTTGGCTGTTTGCCAAGATGACAAAATTTATGGTGTCATCTACCTCAAAGATATTGTCAAACCCGGTTTGCGAGAACGATTTGACCAACTCCGGCGCATGGGTGTTCGCACCATCATGCTCACAGGAGACAATCGAATTACTGCTTCGGTAATTGCCGAGGAAGCTGGGGTGGATGATTTCATTGCCGAAGCGACTCCAGAAGACAAAATTGAGGTGATTCGCTCGGAACAATCTCAAGGTAAACTGGTGGCAATGACCGGGGATGGTACGAACGATGCACCTGCTCTCGCTCAAGCAAATGTGGGTGTGGCAATGAATTCGGGGACGCAAGCTGCCAAAGAAGCTGCTAACATGGTGGACTTAGACTCAGATCCCACGAAGCTAATTGACTTAGTAACCATAGGTAAACAGTTGCTAATTACTCGTGGAGCCTTGACAACATTCTCCATCGCTAACGATATTGCCAAGTATTTTGCGATCATTCCGACAATCTTTGCCGCTGCTGGAATCGGCGCACTTAATATTATGGGATTAAAGAGTGCCCAATCTGCGATCGTCTCGGCGCTGATTTACAACGCCTTGATTATTCCGGCACTAATTCCGCTAGCACTCAAAGGAGTGAAGTTCTTACCTTTAACAGCAGATCAACTGCTACGTCGTAATATCTTCATCTTTGGTCTTGGCGGTATCGTTGCTCCCTTCATTGCCATCAAGCTGATAGATATTATCCTACCTTTGTCTTAATTTACTATGAAACTTATTCAGATCCGCCGCACTATTCTTGCATCTCAAGTATTAGAAGAAATAACTGAAATCTGGTGTCAATGGCGTAGGCAAAAGCTGCCACTGTATTTATTCTTGGCGATGTGTTTCAACCTAGTGGTTGCACCTATGGTTTATGCCGCTACTGGCGAACAACTTTCCCGCAGTCAATCTTGGGGATTGGGACTGTTAGGACTGGTGACACTGGGACTTTCCATCTATCTATTTTTTGTAATGTTTGTACCGGAGAAATTCTAATGAGTTTTGCACGCGAAGCCGGTAGAGCTGTTCGTTCTACCTTGGTACTCTGGGTTATTGGAGCAATTATTTATCCTTTTGCGATGATTGCTATTGGGCAGATTGTATTTCCGTTTCAAGCAAACGGTAGTCTTTTGAAAAATAGCACAGGTCAAGTTGTCGGTTCTGCTTTGATTGGTCAACCTTTTAGTAGCGATCGCTATTTTAACAGCCGTCCTAGTACCACGAGTTACAGCACAGCCGATCTGAAAAAAGATGATGCAGGAGTTTTGAAAACTGGAGTTTCCGGTGCTAGTAACTTGGCTCCCAGTAATCCCGCATTAATGGAACGCATTAAGGGTAAAGATGACCCAGACCCCAGCAAAAAAGTTGAAGGTGACTTCAATCGTTTGAAAACAGCAGGTGTGCAGCCGACTGGCGATTTAGTTTACACCTCTGGTTCCAGCCTTGACCCGCATATTACCCCGGAAGCTGCGATCGCGCAAATTGCACGAGTAGCCAAGGCGCGAGGAGTTCAATCGAACCAACTGGAAACTTTAATTTCTCAAAACACCGATGGACGCTTTCTTGGCATTTTTGGCGAACCTGGAGTTAATGTGTTGAAGCTGAATTTAGCTTTGGATAAAATTAAGGGATAAGGGCTTGGGAAATAGTGAATATGCCTCCTCTTCGGAATAGTTATCTATAGTAATATTGAATGATTACTTAGAATTTAACGTGAGTTCGACAAGTCTTATTTGACCTCTCCCCCAGCCCCTCTCCGACGCCCAGAGGGGAGCAAAAAGCTTAATTTTTCGTTTCTCCTCCCTTTCTGTTTCGGAGAGGGAGGCTG
This sequence comes from Nostoc sp. EspVER01, assembly GCF_034530635.1. NCBI lineage: Bacteria > Bacillati > Cyanobacteriota > Cyanophyceae > Nostocales > Nostocaceae > Nostoc > Nostoc sp. EspVER01. The sequence goes on along the minus strand of NZ_JAVRCS010000026.1, from coordinate 8,811 downwards.
GGAGGGAGAGGTTCATCGAACTCACGTTAGAATTTAAAACCTTAGATTCTCGATTTATTAAAGTTTATTTGAATAATCCTGATGCAACTGTAACAAGAGTGATGCAGAGAACGTTTAAAAAAAGTTTGAAGCTTGGAAATTTCATTTGATAAACCTGAACAAATTTTATGAAACCCAAAGAAACAGTATTTGTTATTCCGACTCATCGACTTAGAGATACGGAACAGGTAGAAACTTGGTTCAATACTATCCAACAACAACTCGAAACTCTAGATCCTCTTTCTTCTGTTGTACCCCAAGAAAATTGTCAGCCTGTTAAGTTCCGTTTGAGTCGCACTTATCAAAATTACATTCAAGATATTCGCCAATGCTTGGACGAAATTCACTAAGAGGAAACCTATCAAGTTTGCCTGACTAATAAGCTTTACACCGATGCAACCCCCGATCCATTGACGTTCCATAGCACATTACGTAAAATCAATTCTGCTCCTTACTCTGCATTTTTGCGCTTTGGTGAAATTGCGATCGCTTGCTCATCTCCAGAAAGGTTTCTATGGATCGATCGCCACAATAAACGCAAACCAGGGTTAAAAACAAGAAGCTAAAGTCCGTAAGTAGCACAAAAACGACCGAAATTTCCTTATTATAAACTCAACCTTTGGCAAATAAGATATCTGCAAAACTTGACAATTCCCGATCTAGAAAAATTTTCTTAGATATATAGCTTAGGTAACAGCAATCTGATAAGATTCGCAACAAGTAGAATAATCACTTGTTCTCTTTTTCTTGAACCAACTGATTTTGGTTATTTTTTGGAAAAGGAAAATAAAAATGTCTCATCTATTGTGGAAAACTCTGGTACTAAGTCCAGTAGTTTTGGGAGTGACGGTGTTGGTTTCCGCTAAGGGTATGGCTGCTGAAGTAGCAAGCTCTTCTGAAGATACAAAGCCAAAAGCTGCTAATGCTTCAATATTCATTCAAACAGATCAACCAAAAGTTAATCAGCAATTGGTTGCTCAAAAGACTGATGAAAATAAGGTTTTAGAAGAGGTTAATCGCTACAGCAACGAAGGCAAGAACCAGAATTCACTGTCTCAAGTCACATCAGTTTCTCAATTTTCTGATGTACAGCCAACTGATTGGGCATTCCAAGCTTTGCAATCCCTGGTTGAGCGCTACGGTTGTATTGCTGGATACCCAAATTCTACTTACCGTGGCAATCGGGCACTGACTCGTTATGAGTTTGCCGCAGGTTTGAATGCTTGTTTAGATCGAGTTAATGAACTGATTGCAACAGCAACTGCTGACTTGGTGACAAAACAGGATTTGGCGACTCTCCAGCGTTTGCAAGAGGAATTCTCGGCAGAACTGGCAACTCTGCGTGGTCGAGTAGATTCTGTAGAAGCACGGACTGCTGAACTAGAAGCTAATCAGTTTTCCACTACCACAAAATTGGTGGGTGAAGCTATTTTTGTCGTTACTGATATTTTTGGCAATAATAGTGGTGATGCCAATAATACTGTCTTCCAAGATAGGGTACGTTTAGACTTGCAAACCAGTTTCACGGGTAAAGACGTTTTACACACCCGTCTTGCAGCCGGGAATGCACTAGCCTTTACTCAAGTAGGGAATGGTGGTGGTGCTATCGATACTGCTGAAGGCACACAAACATTTCAACTCGGCAGCACTAGTAACAACAGTGTGATTATCGACTGGCTAGCTTATTACGTACCCATAGGCCCAGCCCAAGCTTACTTTGCGGGCACCGGAGGTATTCATAGCGATTATGTTGCCACTAACAACCCTTACTTTGAGGACTTTGATGGCGGTAATGGTGCTTTGTCTACCTTTGCTTCTGAAAGTCCGATTTATCGCATTGGTGGTGGTGCAGGTGCGGCACTGACTTTACCCTTTGGTAAGGGTGGCAATTTTTTCAAACCAAGTTCACTGACTATAGGCTACTTGGCATCAAATGCTAGTAATCCTGGCACAAATCAAGGTTTGCTAGAGGGTAACTATGCAGCTCTTGGACAATTGAACTTTAGTGTTGGCGATCGCTTATCTATAGGTGCTACCTACGTTCACGGTTATCATGGTGCTGGAGGTGGTAATTTATTCGATCTAGGTGGTGGTTTGGGTAGTACTAACCGCGTTGTAGGTACTGGTCAAGCTAACACTCTAACTACCCTAAACGGATCTTCCAGTAATTCTTATGGGATATCGGCAGCCTTCAGACCCAGCGATAAACTGTCAGTCAGTGGCTTTGTTTCTTACCACGATGTCACAGGCTTTGGTGCTGGTGATGATTATGAAGCTTGGAGCTACGGTCTTGGGGTAGCCCTACCTGACTTTGGTAAAAAGGGTAACGTTTTAGGGATTTTTGCAGGTGCTGAACCTTATGCCTTTAACCGAGGCGGAGCTTTTGCTGGTACTGGGAATGATATACCTTATCACTTTGAAGGCTTTTACAAATATCGCGTGTCAGATAATATCTCAATCACCCCTGGCGTAATCTGGTTGACCTCTCCTGGTCAAAACAGCAATAACGATGATGCAATTATCGGTACGCTGAGAACAACTTTCACTTTCTAAAGGTTTACAGCAATTTGCTTTAGGGACGCATAACTATGCGTCCTTTTTGACTTTCGCCTTGTAGTACTAGATTGAGGGCGTTTATAATTCACGCCTGATGTGAATTATAAATTTCAGGGTTTACACAATTAGCCAAGCGATCGCCCCTCAATCCCGCGATTAAATTAGCGATCGCCATTGAAGCCATTTTTGAGCGCGTTTGACGGCTGGCACTGCCAATATGAGGTGCAATAATTAGATTTTCTAAGGTTAACAATAGGCTATTACTAGGAATCGGTTCTGGTTCGGTGACATCTACAGCCGCCGCCGCAATTTGACCACTTGCAAGGGCGCGATAGAGAGAATTTGGATCTACAATAGTTCCCCTCGCCGTGTTAATCAAAATAGCCGATCGCTTCATCAACTCAAATTGGCGATCGCTAATTAAATGATAAGTATCATCAGCCGATGGTGTGTGCAGTGTCACAAAATCTGACTCTTGCAGTAAGTGTTCTAACGTAGCAAAATCCACACCTAGAGATTGTTCTAACTCTGGGCTGCATCGTTGCCTACTCGTGTACAATATCTGCATTTCAAATCCTTTGGCACGGCGAGCAACTGCTTGTCCAATTCGCCCAAAACCAACAATCCCCAAGGTAGCACCCGTAACATTTGGCCCCAACAACAAATCTGGTTCCCAAGTCTGCCATAAACCTGCACGAGTAAATCGATCAGCCTCTACTACGCGCCGTGCAGCTGCCATTAGTAATGCCCAAGCAAAATCTGCGGTAGCATCGGTTAACACCCCAGGAGTATTACCGACGGGAATTTTTCGTGCCGTGGCTGCGGCAATGTCAATGTTATCGTAACCTACCGCCATTTGACTGATAACTTTGAGTTTTCCAGACTTGATGAGTTGGCGATCGATTTGGTCAGTCAGCAGACATAGCAATCCATCTATTTCCTTGACTTTTTCTAGTAAAATTTCGTATGGAGGGGGTTGGCGTTCTGGCCAAACTTCGACAATGGCAAGCGATCGCAGTTGCTCTAATTCGATGGGTAGGCGACGAGTGACGAAGACTTTATAAAGCATATGAAAATAATTTCTAGATAAAGGGACGCTTCTTGCTTCGGTTTCCCCTTAAAATATCATGGCGTAAATTCAAAACCTGATAAAGTTGGTTTTTATTCTGTAAAAATGAGCCGTGATGTTCCAATCAAGTAGTAGAGAGTCTAGAAAAAATCATCACAAGCCGTTGGAATTCAAAAGCTTGTCAAAATGTTCTGCCAGAAACTTACTTGGTGAAGTAGATATTCTGAGGATTGCTGCAAGCTTGAAACAGGATCAAAAGCAAAAAGGAAAACTAGGTCAATTTTTGACACCTGCTCCAGTCACAGAATTAATGGTTGGGATGTTTGACAAACTCGATCTTTCTCAAATATCTCTACTTGATGCTGGAGCAGGAGTTGGCTCATTACTTGCAGCTTTTGTGGCTAAACTTTGTCAGAGGCAAAAACGCCCAGCCAATTTAGATATTGTTGCCTATGAAATCGATCCTTTTTTGATTGGGTATTTACATCAAACATTGAAATTATGTGCTAGAGAATGTCAAATAGCTGGCATCTCTTTAAACTATGAAATCAGAGATATGGATTTTATTGAGGATGCAGTCAGAATTCTTCAGCCTAGTTTGTTCGATAATCCTGATAATTGCAGATTTACCCACGCTATTCTCAATCCCCCATATTTAAAAATTAACGCTCATTCCAAAGTTCGGGAACTGTTACGTTCTATAGGGTTAGAAGCTAACAATTTATATACAGGTTTTATCGCTGCTACAGTTCAGCTTCTTGAATCACAAGGAGAGCTTGTAGCTATTTCGCCGCGTAGTTTCTGTAATGGGCCATATTTTAGAGACTTCCGCAGAATGTTTTTGGAAATGATGGCTTTAGACCAGATACATCTTTTTGATTCTAGACAGGAAGCTTTTATTGATGATGAAGTTTTGCAGGAAACGATTGTCATCCATGCTATTAAACAAAAACTCAAATTTGACAATGTGATCATCAGTACAAGTTCAAATGCTGATGATGATTTTATGCTGTCCAATTCCTTAGCTTATACAGAGATAGTTCTTCCCGACGATTCGCAACAATTTATCCACATTATCCCCGATACACTAAGTCAGCAAGTCATTAAAAAAATGGCTAACTTTACCTGTACATTAAAAGACCTAGAATTAACTGTATCAACGGGACGGGTTGTAGATTTTCGTGCTAAAGAATATCTGTGTTTAATACTAAATAAAGACACTGTTCCTTTGATTTATCCATTGAATTTTTCAGAAGGATATGTTGAGTATCCCAAAGTGACTAAAAAACACCAAGCTCTGGTATATGCAGAACAAACTGTATCTCTTTTAGTACCAAATGAGCATTATGTTTTGACTAAACGATTCTCCTCCAAAGAGGAAAAAAAACGAGTTGTTGCCGTTGTATATGATGCCAACCAAATTAATTGTTCTTGGGTAGGTTTTGAAAATCACCTGAATTATTTTCACAAGGAAGGAAGAGGGCTTAATCTTACCCTAGCACGTGGTCTTGCTGCTTATCTTAACTCTAGCCTCGTTGACGCATTTTTTCGGTTGTTTAATGGACATACTCAGGTTAATGCAACCGATTTACGAAATTTAAAATATCCGACAATAACACAATTAATGATCTTAGGGCTATATATTACTGAGCATTTTCCATCACAGAAAGAAATTGATCAACTTGTGCAAGAAGAGTTATTGAGTATGAACAATCAGTCTGAAAACAACCCCTTAATAATTAAAACCCGTATTGATGAAGCACTACAAATTCTAATTGAACTTGGACTTCCACGGGCACAACTTAATGAGCGTTCAGCCTTAACTCTTTTAGCTTTACTTGATTTAAAGCCGACTGTGCCTTGGGAAAGCGCTGCATCTCCGCTAATGGGAATTACGCCAATGATGGAATTTATGGCACTGCACTATGGCAAAACATATAAACCTAATACACGGGAAACTGTTCGCCGCCAAACAGTCCATCAATTCTTAGATGCGGCTTTGATAATTGTAAATCCAGATGCACCTGAACGTCCCGTTAACAGTCCGAAAACAGTATATCAGATTGAAGAAAGTGCGCTTGAACTCTTACGTACTTATGGAACTACTGAATGGAAAAAGAGCGTTCATACTTACCTTGCTTCAGTTGAAACTTTGAAAAAACGATATGCTCAGGAGCGGGAACTATCACGTATTCCGATAGTGATTGAGGGAGAGGTGAAAACTCTATCGCCAGGTGGACAGAATATTCTGATTGAAAAGATCATTAAGGAGTTTGCAGAACGTTTTACACCTGGAGGAAAACTGATTTATGTCGGTGATACAGATGAAAAATTCGCGCATTTTAATGAAGTGGCATTGAGAGATTTAGGTGTTACTATCGATTCTCATGGAAAAATGCCTGATGTGATTATCCATTATCTAAAAAATGATTGGCTAGTTTTAATTGAAGCTGTAACTTCTCATGGGCCAATTAACCCTAAACGGAAGAAAGAACTTGAAGTTATCTTTGCTGAGATAAAAATTCCGATTGTAATGGTAACAACCTTTTTAAGTCGGAAAGCGATGGTGGAGTATTTGGCTGAAATTGCTTGGGAAACCGACGTTTGGGTTGCGGAAGATTTTACTCATCTCATTCACTTCAATGGAGAATATTTATTACAGGCTTACAAAGTAGATAGAGACTCTGAAACTAAATAAACTATTATTAAAAATAAGCGATCGCTAGCTTATAAATTCTCATAAATGCGATATCAGTGTCCGTCTACAATATAGATCCAATAGTTAAGGCAAAGCATAGTAAAGTAAAGTAAGAAATGTCAAGGTGCGTGTAGGTATGAGAACCTACGGACTATAAATTTAACAGCATATACAGCAGTAACCTCGATCGCTCCCAAAGCAAAATTGTCGCCATGACTAACTCAACTCCAATGGATGACGAGAAAAAGCTCCCCAAGAAGAAAGGCAAGTCGCTTCCTCCCAAGCTGATTATCTGGTTAGGAAAGTTTGTTTGGACGAGTATGTGGCAATTAATGATGTCAAATCTTGCTCCTCGCAATCAGTCGGGAGCATATATTCGTCCTAATAGCCAGTTTCGCAAGTTCATCGGTACAGAATCAGGGAATCCCCACCCACCAGCAACGGGGCGCTACAAACTCTATGTTGGGCTGGGCTGTCCTTGGGCGCATCGAACTTTGGTTGTGCGATCGCTCAAAAAACTCGAAGCGGTAATATCAGTATGTATCGTCTCTCCTTCTCCCATTGAAGGCGGTTGGATATTTAACCAAGAAGAAGAAGGCTGTCGCACACTGGCTGAATTTTATCAGAAGGCAGAACCAGGCTACAGTGGACGCTCTACAGTTCCAGTATTATGGGATAACGAAACAAAAACTATTGTTAATAATGAGAGTTCAGAGATTATTGTCATGCTGAACTCTGAGTTTAACGAGTTCGCCAACAATCCGACGCTAAATCTTTACCCAGAAGAACTTAAAGAGAAAATTGACTGGTGGAATGAAAAGATTTATCACGCGGTAAATAACGGTGTGTATCGCTGCGGCTTTGCCCAGACTCAAGAAGCATACAATCAAGCCTGTAATGAACTGTTCGCAACTCTCGATGAGATTGAGATTGCATTGCAGACTAATCGCTATCTCTGCGGTGAACACCTGACACTTGCAGATGTGCGTTTATTCACAACATTATTTCGCTTTGATAGTGCCTACTATGGGCTATTTAAATGCAACAAGCAGCGAATTCGAGACTATCAGAATCTCGGAGCTTATCTGCGCGATTTGTATCAGCTTCCAGGTGTGGCTGACACTTGTGACGTAGAAACTGTGAAGCGGGATTACTACGGAAACCTATTTCCACTCAACCCCGGCGGAATTATTCCCAATGGGCCAGATATGTCCTATCTTAATCAACCACACGATCGCGATCGCATTGGCAGAGTGAATGCTTCATGAACCAGATTAATCGAGTTGCAATTGTCGGTGGAACTCATGGCAATGAGTTTACAGGAGCCTACCTAATCCAGAAATTTGCCCAGTTTCCCGATTTAATTACTAGACCGAGTTTTGAGACAGTCACTCTGTTAGCAAATCCCAATGCTTTTGCCGCCGGGAGACGATATGTAGAGAAAGATTTAAATCGCTGTTTTCTCAAGCAAGATTTACAAAATCCGACTCTGAAAAGTTACGAAGAATTGCAAGCTAAATTAATCCAGAATACCCTAGCATCAAATGGGGATAAACAAGCTGATTTCATCTTAGACTTGCACAGCAGTACGGCTAATATGGGCTTGACAATTATTTTAGTAAACAGTCATCCCTTAAACTTGAAATTTGCTGCTTATCTGAGCCAACTTAATCCTTTAGTTAAGGTTTATCGCTGTTCTTTTAAATCAATTGCAGAAAACCCATTTGTAAATTCTCTGTGCGAATTAGGCTTTGCGTTTGAGGTTGGCCCAATTGCCCAAGGACTTTTAAAAGCAACGCTGTTCCAACAAACAGAGGAACTTGTTCGCGCCCTTCTGGACTACCTAGAACAGTTTAACCAAGGTAAAATTCCATCAAATAATGAAACGTTGATTCTCTATGACCACTTATCAGTTGTGGACTACCCAAAAAAATCGGATGGTACAATCTTTGGGATGATTCATCCAGATTTTCAGGATAAGGATTATCAAGCCTTGAACCCAGGAGATCCAATCTTTATAACTTTTGACGATAAAACAATTGTTTATGAAGGTGCATCTACTGTTTGGCCAATTTTTATTAATGAGGCAGCTTACTACGAAAAGGGAATTGCTATGTGTTTAACCCAAAGGCAGCAAATCAACATCTAGGATGTGGATCAAACACAAGTCTTTTAGAGTGGCTCCACAGATTTTTAATCTCTCCAACCCCTCTCGAAAAATAAAGCTGTTTTTTATTCCCTCAAAGGCTCAAAAAAGACTTGTGTTGCGGACGAAAGTACTTGTGTGTACACCATAGCCAAAGCATTGGGGAGGAGAGACAAAGCGTAGCTTTGGTGGGATGGGGTGATATCATGTCCGCCAAATTACCCATAATAAAATAACCCCACCCCCAACCCTTTCTGGGGCAGGTTTTTTTGATTAGACAAATTTTTGGGATTTTAAAACCAA
>NZ_JAVRCS010000025.1:0-106147 GCF_034530635.1 Nostoc sp. EspVER01 | reverse complement strand
CATATTCCTTATCATTTCTTTTGTGACAGTTTCAGGTGCGGAATGTAGGTTAGAAGTCAATATTCGCTCACCACTTAACCTTGTGGTAACAAGTTTTGGGGAAACTCGTGGGATTGCTGCCTTCAATGCTGATCGACTGCAACCTTACCAAGCGCTACCAGGAGGTTTTGATATTGTGCCTCAAGGCAGTACTTATAGTTCGGTGGAAGATGCTTCTTGTTTTGTGGTGTTTGGATATTCCCAATCTTTTCTAGAGCGGATAGTCAAAGTGGAAGCAGAGGGACAGAAAATTGAATTACAGCCAGGGCAAATTCTCAAAACTCATTGGGGCTTGAGTGCTGCGATCGCTATGCAAGAATTTTTTGATAATGGACAAATTGGTGGTGCATTTTACTTAGAATCGGTTGCAACGGCGGTGTTAGCACAGATTATTCACCGACGTTCAAATCTATCTGGACGGCTCAAACGTCCACCAGAGTTTTTAGACCCAAATTTGTTAAAGTCTGCCTTGGAATACATCAGAGCGCATCTATCCGAGGAACTTAACCTGAACCAGATTGCTGCTACGGTAGGATTCAGTCCCTACCATTTCGCACGAGCATTTAAAGTCACAACTGGACTATCGCCTTATCAATATGTCCTCCGGTGTCGGCTGGAACTTGCCCAAAAACTCTTACAAAACCAAAAGCGATCGCTAGCACAGGTAGCCGCAGAAGCGGGATTTGGCAACCAAAGTCACATGACATCTGTGTTTCAACGAATGCTACGCACAACTCCCAAGCGATATCAGCAAGAAATGAGTAGTATTTTAGACCATACATAAAACTTTATGTGTAGTTTTCTGCAAGACGGTTTGAAAAACTTGATCCTCTCTTGGTTTGAAAACTTGCTATATCTGAATTTTTCACAACAGAAAATCAAGCCTTTCCAGATCATCTTCCAGGTTTTTGGTTATATCTCAACCCAATGCCAAGTAAACAATTTGTTACCTGCATCTTTGCTATATTTATTACCTTAGAGAGAATACAATAGATAAATCTCTAGCGCGTTTCAAACTAGTAAGTCTCAACAATACTGATTTAATTGATCAGACTGTTTTATACAGTCATTTGCAAGCAAAACTGAATCAAAGGATAAATAAACCGCCAGCTTTTTAAGCACCCAGAGACGCTAAGAGACTAATAGATACTTCAAGTACAGGTTAGCGTTTTATTTCCTACTTCCACTAGAAAGTCCAAGACCGATGTAGAGTCAAGAATTTACCTTCAAATACTGAGGTATCAAATTATGCAAGAAATTGAAAGATTTTTTGGCAACTTGTTCAGTGGTATAGTCAACCGCTTTAAGTATTCTGCGATGGACGCTGCCGATCGCAAAATGAGAGAAACTATCGACGAGCAGATCGAACAACGGCGACAAAAACCCAAACCCCAAGATCGAGAAGACCGCGAGTAGACTTTTAAAACAGCAAGATTTTCATTACTAAGTGGCTGCCCGATTGTTGAGTAGGCAGCACTATCTTTTTGACCTCACTCGGTCAAGCAACTACAACTCTTCGGAATATGCTAACCTAGTATGGTTAACTAATCTCGCACATCTAAGAATTCGGGTGTTTCCCGATTGGGAAATACACTTGGATGGAGGTTTAACCCGAATCGGAGTTGAAAAATATATGCCAGTAGTTTCATTGGCTCAAATGATGGAGTCAGGGGTTCACTTTGGGCATCAGACCCGGCGTTGGAACCCAAAAATGTCTCCCTACATTTATACTTCCCGCAATGGCGTGCATATTATCGACTTGGTGCAAACTGCCCAGTTGATGGACAATGCTTACAACTACATGCGATCGCACGCAGAACAAGGGAAGAAATTTCTTTTCGTCGGCACCAAGCGCCAAGCAGCTGGAATTATTGCCCAAGAAGCTAGCCGTTGTGGTTCCCACTACATTAACCAACGCTGGTTGGGTGGAATGTTGACCAACTGGGCAACCATTAAAACACGGGTTGACCGGCTAAAAGATTTAGAACGCCGTGAAGAAACTGGCGCACTAGATTTATTGCCGAAAAAAGAAGCATCAATGCTACGTCGGGAAATGACGAAGCTTCAGAAATACTTGGGCGGCATTAAAACAATGCGGAAAGTCCCCGATATCGTGGTAATTGTAGACCAACGGCGGGAATATAATGCAGTTCAAGAATGCCAAAAGCTGAGTATTCCCATTGTGTCCATGTTGGATACAAACTGTGACCCCGATGTAGTCGATATCCCCATCCCAGCAAACGACGATGCTATCAGGTCAATTAAGCTGATAGTCGGAAAATTGGCAGATGCCATTTATGAAGGTCGTCACGGTCAGCTGGATGCTGAAGATGATTACGAAGATTACGACGGTAGTGAGTATGACGATGACTACGAAGAAACCGAATATACTGATGCCGTAATTCCCGACGAGGAAACAGAAGAATAGTGCTGAGTGAAGAGTGCTGAGTGCTGAGTCCTGAGTAAGATAGAAAGACTCAGCAAATTGAATAGTGCTGAGTCTTGATTTTTGAAGTTGTAAGTTGTGATTTGTCAATGAAGAATAAAATTGATAACTGAACACTCAAAACTCAGCACGGGCTAAACGCCGAGCTAACGCTAACAAAACTCAGTACTCAGTACTCAGTACTAAATTAGGTGAGTGATTACAACTCGAGGTCAAGTTAGGAATTGAGGCAACATGGCGGAAATATCTGCAAAACTCGTCCAAGAGCTACGCCAAAAAACTGGTGCCGGCATGATGGACTGCAAAAAGGCGCTGATAGAGACTGAAGGCAACGTAGAAGAAGCCGCAGACTGGCTACGCAAAAAGGGCATCTCTAAGGCGGGAGCAAAAAGCGATCGCATTGCGGCAGAAGGTCTAGTAGACACTTACATTCAACCCGGAGGTCGGGTGGGTGTACTCATAGAAGTCAACTGCCAAACCGACTTTGTTGCTCGTAACGAGGCTTTTAAAGCTTTAGTTAAGAATCTAGCAAAGCAAGCAGCGACAGCTGATAGTGTTGAGTCTTTGTTAGCTCAACCCTATATTGAGAATGAAAGTGCGACTGTAGAAGAATCCATCAAGCAAACTATCGCCACCCTTGGTGAAAACATCCAAGTGCGCCGCTTTGTTAATTTTGCAATAGCAGAAGGCACACAAGGTGTAGTAGACAGCTACATTCACACTGGTGGTCGAGTTGGTGTATTAGTAGAACTGGGTTCCCAAACTGAGTCAGTAGCTGCTAATTCAGAGTTCCAAACCTTGGCACGGAACACTGCAATGCAAGTTGCGGCTTGTCCCAATGTCGAGTATGTGAGCGTAGACCAAATCCCCGCCGAAATTGCCCAAAAGGAAAAAGACATTGAAATGGGCAAGGATGATTTGGCGAACAAGCCTGAAAACATCAAAGAAAAGATTGTTCAAGGACGGATTGAAAAACGCCTGAAAGAATTGACTTTGCTTGATCAGCCTTACATTCGCGATCAGAGTATTTCCGTGGAAGACTTGATAAAGCAAGTGAAGGCACAATTAGGCGAAGAGATTCAAGTGACTCGCTTTGTCCGTTATATATTGGGCGAAGGCATTGAAAAGCAAGAAATGAGCTTTGCTGATGAAGTCGCTGCACAAATGGGCACTAAGTAATATTAGTTAGGAGTTAGGAGTTAGGAGTTAGGAGTTAATAGGAAGTTAGCTTCATAATTCATAACTTATAATTCTTAATTCCTAACTGCTTAAAGGACAGGTCAAGCAAATAGCCTGACCTGTATTTTATTTAAAAAAGACAGAAAATTTCGCATTTGATTTAAAATCTAAAATTCTCTGAAAAGTTATCCTAAAATAAGTTTGTACATTTGTACTATGTAATGGTTCAGATGGGCAAGAGCGAAAAAATATGGCAAGAGCAATCGAGCGAATTGAGCAGGATATTGCAGCGCTCCAAGAAGCGATCCGGGCGATCGCAATCGAACTACAAAGCGCTTATGCTAGTTATCTAAATACCTTGGGACTAGCTGTACGCAAACAGTTGATTCTCGCAAGTTACCACCTCTGCACTCAAGGATATCCCGAAAACTTTCTGCATTTGTCATTGAATCAGCGCCAACAATTGCAACAAGCTATTCGTAAGTTGGGTCAACTGGCAGCTGAACAATTGCTCATTTATCTTACAAGTGAAGAATCAGGGGAAGATGAAGTAGATGAGATGGATGAGGTAGATGAGGAAGTAATATCCTCTTCATCTTCACTATTTCTGAACACTTATAATTCTCAGTATCTCACTGCCAACACCTCCGATCCGATAGAACTGGCAAAATGGCAACAGAAATTAGAAGAGGTTGCCCAAGAGATACTGAAACAACTTTCGCACGATGCTAATCTTTTGTTACAAAAAGCTGGAGTATTGCCGAAAAAATTACCAGAACCGATTTTAGCAGCAGCGGCGGCAGCATCAGAAGCATCTGCGGAGGTCATGCCAGGGCCACCCAATTTATTAAACTTAGTAATTGAAATTGAAAATGAGCAACAGTCAGAAGATTCTGGACTGACTCAAATTATGGCTATTAACTTGCGACTAGGAGAAATTGAATTTGCTGATGTGACACTTTCCTCCGATCGCAAGCGAATCCGCAGTATTTTAGTTCAGCTAAACAAACTAGGACGAGAGTATAAAAAAAGATATAAAGAAAAGGCGATCGCTGAAGCGGAAGCTGCATGGCGCGCTAGTTGGTTTGAATAAAGTTATGAGTTATGAATTATGAGTTATGAGTTATTTATTCTTAACTCCTAACTCCTCAACGCCACTTGCTACAACGGGGGGAACCCCCGCAACGCAGTGGCTCCTCCTAACTCCTCACTCCTAACTCTGCTGACCAATGACTAATGAAAAACCAGATTGGATACGATTGCACAAAGCCTTGGCAATAGAAGCTGAACGTGGCTTTACAGACTTGATGGGCAGAGAATACCGTTTCAGTGAATTTCTCAGCCTAACTTTGGGCAAATTCCCAACAGGCTTACCCCAAACTGAACGCCGCCGTTGGCAAGGATTAGCGGTGCAATTTGCTAGTTATCCACATCTAGCACAGGAAGAAAGGCAGCATTTGGTAGCAGAGACTCGTAGGTATCTTTCCCAACTACAGCAGGAGGAGGAGGGGGAGCAGGGGAAGCAGGGGAGCAGCACTTCGACTACGCTCAGTGACCGGGGAGCAGGGGAGCAAGGGAAAACTTATCAATCCAAAGTTCAAAATCGTTCGACTGAGCGTAGCCGAAGTCCAAAATCTCCAATTGTTACTGAGGTGAGTCGGAGACTTGCACCAAAAATTGAGCAAAAACTCAGTGATTTACCAGAAATAGGCTTTAAAAAAGCTGATAATTTGGCACGGCTTGGTTTACACACTGTCCGCGATTTGCTTTTCTACTATCCTCGTGACCATATTGATTATGCGCGTCAGGTGAATATCCGCGAGTTACAGGCGGGTGAGACGGTGACAATAGTGGCAACTGTAAAGCGTTGCAACTGCTTTACTAGCCCTAAAAATCAGAAATTATCAATTTTAGAATTGGTAGTAAAAGATAACAGCGGTCAAATCAAAATTGGCCGTTTTTACGCAGGTACGCGCTTTAGCAGTCGCGCTTGGCAAGAAAGTTTAAAACGCCGTTATCCAGTAGGTAGCATTCTGGCGGCCTGTGGATTGGTGAAAGAAAGTAAATACGGCTTGACACTGGATAATCCAGAACTAGAGGTTTTGGCAAGTCCAGGAGATACGATTGAGTCGCTAAATATTGGGCGGGTAGTACCAATTTATGGACTAACTGAAGGCGTGGTGGCGAATACAGTGCGACAGGCGGTAATTGCTGCTTTGCCTGCTGCGGCTAACCTAAAAGACCCGTTGCCAAGTGGTTTGCGGCAGAAGTATAGTTTGATGGAATTGAAAGATGCGATCGCTAATATCCATTTTCCCAGTGATAGTGACGCTTTAAAAGTTGCCCGTCGTCGCCTAGTTTTTGATGAATTTTTCTACCTACAACTTGGCTTACTGCAACGTCAACAGCAAGCAAGAGCGATTCAAACCAGCGCCATCCTTGTCCCACGCGGTCAACTTGTAGAGAAATTTCACGAAATACTGCCTTTTCAACTTACTGGCGCACAGCAACGAGTTCTCAACGACATTCTCAACGATTTACAAAAACCTGTGCCAATGAATCGTTTGGTGCAAGGTGATGTCGGTTCTGGTAAAACAGTCGTCGCAGTGTTAGCTATCCTTGCAGCAATTCAATCTGGCTACCAAGCGGCGCTGATGGCTCCCACAGAAGTTTTAGCAGAACAACATTATCGCAAGTTGGTTAGCTGGTTTAACCTCTTGCATTTACCAGTGGAATTACTGACAGGTTCCACTAAAGCTGCTAAACGAAGACAAATACATTCTCAGTTAGGAACTGGTGAATTACCTCTGTTAGTAGGAACTCATGCCTTGATTCAAGACCCTGTAAACTTCCAGCAATTAGGGTTAGTAGTGATAGATGAACAGCATCGCTTTGGGGTAGAACAACGGGCACGTTTGCAGCAAAAAGGCAATCAACCTCATGTGTTAACTATGACAGCTACCCCGATTCCCCGAACCTTAGCACTGACGATACACGGGGATTTGGATGTGAGCCAAATTGATGAGTTACCACCGGGGCGGCAAAAGATTCAGACAACAGTATTGTCAGGTCAGCAACGCAACCATGCTTACGACCTGATCCGCAGAGAAATTGTCCAAGGTAGACAGGTTTATGTGGTTTTGCCCTTGGTGGAAGAATCAGAAAAATTAGATTTGCGATCGGCTGTTGACGAGCATCAAAAGCTACAGGAAAGTGTTTTTCCCGATTTTCAAGTGGGGTTACTGCATGGTCGCATGAGTTCCGCTGAAAAAGACGAATCTATTACCAAATTTCGTGACAACCAAACGCAAATTTTGGTTTCTACTACCGTTGTTGAGGTTGGTGTAGACGTACCTAATGCTACAGTAATGCTCATTGAAAATGCAGAGCGATTTGGCTTATCACAACTGCATCAACTGCGGGGGCGCGTTGGTCGGGGTGCAGCTCAGTCTTATTGTCTATTGATGAGCAGTTCCAGAAGCCCTGATGCTCAACAACGGTTGAAGGTATTGGAACAATCTCAGGATGGTTTTTTCATCTCAGAGATGGATATGCGTTTTCGTGGCCCAGGGCAAGTACTGGGAACTCGCCAATCTGGAGTGCCAGATTTTACCTTGGCGAGTTTGGTTGACGATGAGGAAGTTTTACTTTTAGCACGGCAAGCAGCGGAGAAAATAGTAGAAATGGATGTTACTTTAGAGCGTTGGTATTTAATGAAAGAAGAGTTGAAGTATCGATATGAGCGGTTGATGGGTGGGGCGATTTTAACGTAATATATCTCAGTTAGTTTAAGAGAGAAACTGACTATACATTCCTAGCTTTAATAGAGAGATTATAGTTAAAAAGCCTTTAGAGATAAGAAGATTAATTGATATGTCGGCGATGATAGAAGCTATTGAGCGGATTGCAACTTACTATTCAAGTTTCGATGCTCCAACAAGTCTTGACATGAAAGTGTTTTATTGGATGCTGAATAATGGATATGACGCAGTAGGAAAAGATGTACAGGAACTGCGAAAGTCTCTTACTCCTGAAACATTTCAAAAAGTAGTATCTAATTACTCTACTCCGAAATTAACTCTTGAACAAATACAAGAAATTACAAGAGATTATCCATTCCAGTTACCTTTAGAAATAATTGATTTATATCAAAAAGGTAATGGTTGTTTACCTATTGGTTTGGCTGACACATCAAAAGATTGGAACTCCTTTGATAATTACTTTAACTTTCCCTTTATTACTGATGATTCTTTTTTTTCGTTAGAAAAAGCTATGAGTATGTACAAAGGTTTAGTACGTCAAGCTATACACAATGACAAGATTGATCCACGCTGGTTCCCGATTGATTGTTTTGAGGATTTAATATTAGCTGTAATTGGTAGTGAAGAACAGCAAGTTACCTCACCCGTAATCAGCTTCTACGATAGTGATTTTATCCTGAAAATTGAGTGGCCGAGTTTGACAAATATGTTACTTGCTTGGGTTGAGATTCGAGAACAAAGCTTAAATGAGCATGAATTTGCAATTGAGAAGATACATAAAAAATACAGCAAGGGCAAAAGTAAAACAGCGTAACATAGTGACAATGATTGGGCTGATTTGGGGTTGAATACTCTACTGTAGGCGCTTTTAACCCCATGTCGGCTTTCCCCTAAATCCCGACATACTGCATCTTTACACGGTTGATTACACGGTGGTACTTCCCAAAGGTGTTTAAATCATAATACTTGCTGCATTTGAGCATAGGCTTCATAAACACCCTTCACGTTGTACCAATTGAGGAAAATTCGGGCAATTTCTAAAGCTAATTGCGGTTTACCTAAGTTAATTAGCCATTGCAATAACGGAGCCATTGTCCGTTCATTTAACGTACCATTGAGTGACAAAATCCCCCAAAGTAAGCGATGCAGCCAAGTCATTTGAATCATCATTCGCACTTCCCATGTTGGATGCTTTTGATAAAATAAAACTCCCATTCGTCCGCGTTGAATTTCTTGGTCAATCAATCGGGGAATTTGCTCCAAGTTAAATGCTGGATGCCAGTGATATCCTACAGCTTCTGGACATTTAATTAGTGTCAAACCTAGTTTTTTCAACCGCACACCTAATTCTAAATCTTCCCAGCCATAGAGTTGAAAACTAGTATCAAAAAGTCCCGCTTTATCTAACCAATGTTTGGGAATTGCTACATTTCCCGTAGCAAAAAAAGCTGCTGAAAAATCTGTGACTTTGTAGGGTTCAGCCGTTGGATTATTGAAATTACAAGTATTAATAACTGCACCGTAAGTGAAAAAGCGATCGCTCCTCAATTTCTCTTTCCCCTGCACTAGTGCGTCAGCATGAGCTTGCAGGAAGTTCTTCAACACTACTAAATCGCTATCAATAAAGATAATTGTGTCTCCCTGCGCCTGTTCTACCCCCAAATTTCGAGCCGCAGCTGGGCCAGCATGATCTTGCTGAAACCAGCGCACATGAGGAAACTCCTCTTTGTGTGCTGCTAACCACTCCAATGTGCCATCAGTAGAACCATCATCTACCAAGACAATCTCGTAACCAGTAACGGAACTTGGCTGACTTAACTCCTGCAACTCCAAGGCGCGGAGGCACTTTTCTAAAATCGGTTGGCGATTATAAGTCGGTATCACAACGCTGAAAAACACAGTCTCACCCACAACACTATTGATTTATCCATCTCCAGGATAGGACAGATGGGGCGCTTACACTGTTCCTTACTTGATTCGGGCTAAGGAAATAGTAAGAGGGATAATTTTTAGTTAATTCACTTATAACCTTAGCTTAATTATTTTCAATTAAAGTAAATAATAAAATAATTATCCCTTTATTGTTAATAACTTATTCGTTATTTAAGCGGCAAATTTTCAGAAATTAGAGTTTATTTCTACTAGTTTTTTCTGTCACACAGAGGAAAGTTTGATGTCTAAATTAAGTCGGAGAGAACTTTTAATATTTCTTGCTGGCAGTGCTGGTGCTGCTATTTTGGGAGACAAACTTCTAAATAGTTTTGCTAGTGGGGCAGATGTAAAAACGCCCAGTATCAGCTTTACACCTGTACGCTTACCACATCCTTTACCAATTTATCAACAACAGAAAAATTTCTTGCCAACAGGAATTGGTCAGGGAGAAGTAGTTAATGTATCTGCGGATATTAAGTTAGGTAGCTACAACGTTATTGATGATGTGATAGTGCCGCCAGAGTACGAACGTTATGTAATTGTCAGTTGGGGCGATCGCGTCTTTCCCAACAAAGATGATTATTTCGGTTATAATAACGATTTCACTGGGTTTATTCCCCTTGCAAAAACTAATGATGTCGGCTATTTATGGGTAAATCATGAATACATTAGTTTTCCATTTTCTAGTTTAGTCGTAGAAGATTCATCCGATCTAAAAGGACTGCCCGACGCATTTGAAAACGTAATTGGTTGGGCTTTACCCTCCAGCAGAAATATTGAAGTTGAAGGTGAATTTTTATATAATCAAGGCGGCTCAATCGTTCGTATCTCTCGCCAGAATAAGAATAAACGTTTTGCTGTAGTAAAAGATGCTAAAAATCGCCGCATTCATGGTCTATCTGGGTTAGGAATTAATAGCCAACGCAATGATGACTACAAAAGTATCACAGCTTGGGGAAGTCGCAATCATCAAAAAGGTGACAAAAATTATTTAATCGGAACTGGCCCAGCTGCAACCCAAGTTTTTAATCTCTCCTCTGATGAATTGGGCAACAAAATTATTGGTACTGCCTTCAACTGTTCTGGCGGTAAAACTCCTTGGGGAACGATTTTATCTGCGGAAGAGAACTTCCAAAATAGCTTCACAGAAGGAGTCAAAGCTAATGGTACTCAGACAGATTATACAGACAAAACTATCGGCAAGACTTTTGGTTTAGTTGGCGAAAAATACGGCTGGATTGTAGAAATTGACCCCAAAAATCCGAAATACCGCCCCCGCAAACACACTTCCTTGGGTCGTTTTCGCCATGAAAATGTTGCCCTGCGCGTTGAAAAAGGCAAAAAATTGGTTGCTTACTTGGGTGATGACAGACGCGGGGGACACACTTGGAAATTTGTCAGCGCAAAAACTATTTCTTCACCCACCAGTAAAACGAACAGTAGCTTATGGGAAAAGGGAACCTTGTATGTTGCCCGTTACAATCCAGACGGTACAGGTAAATGGATACCGTTACTTTTAACTACTGCTACCAATCCAATTACACCGACAGTTCTATCTTCTGTAGAATTTGCTGCCTTGCAGAAAGTACAAAAAGAAGGTCTTTTACCACTACCGAGACGCAATGGGATTGCAGGTGAAACCAAAGATGGTGGTACATTTAAATGCGATCGCACTAACGAAACAAAAGCACTACCTGATTATCAAAATAAGAAACTCTCTGACTTCTACTCTAGCCAAGGTGCTGTACTCACTGACGCCTTTTTAGCTGCAAACTTAGTCGGGGGAACTCCCACAGCGCGTCCAGAAGATGTAGAAGTGCATCCAACCACCAAAGAAGTCTTCATTGCCTATACTGATGGTGCGCCAGGAAGCGATGGTTATCCTGATTCGCGGATTTTTCAAGTTGCCAAGTTAAGTACAGATGCCAAGGCGACTCAGCAATCAGGAGGACTGTACAAAATTATTGAAGATAGTGCTGATGCCACAGGTTTAACCTTCCGGTGGCAGAGATTTGCCCAAGGTGGCGAAGCAGGTTCAGTTAATGGTGCTGGTTTTGCCAACGTTGATAATCTAGTTTTTGACAATCAGGGAAATGTTTGGGGTGTCACGGATATGTCTACCGACACTCACAACGGTTTTGATGTAGGTGCTGAAGGTAAGCAAACCAAAATCGATCATACCGTTAGTGGTAATGTTTCTGATTTTACCGGAGTATTCGGTAATAACTGGCTATTTTTTATCCCTACCAGTGGTGCAAATGCCGGACAGGTAATACCGTTTGCTCATGGGCCAGTGCGTTGCGAAATGACCGGGCCAACTTTTGTCGGAAATACACTGATTATTTCAGTACAACATCCTGGTGAAGATTGTCCAATTAACGATGGCACAATCCTAAGTCGCAGCATTGAATTACTAGATTTGAATGGTACTACATTCAATCAAACTCGAAGTTTACCTCGTGGCAGTAGTTGGCCAAGTAATATCTCGAAAAGTGATGGTGGTAAGGAGCAAGCTACAGGTATCCCCCGACCATCTGTAATTGGTATTCGCCCGAAAAATTCTCGCAGTCAGTTTATTTAAGCTGATATTTTACAACACTCTCAATTAGCACCATCGCCCGCCCAGAAATTTATTCTGAGCGGTTATTATATCTGCTGTAATATATCAGCTTTGACTCACATCTCACATTATTTTTAATAACTTTATTTTGTAGGATAAAGACTGTCTATTGATGCCAAATACCTTAATTTTAGTGTTTGTGTTGTTACCCATATTACAGTTATTGCTTGCCGAAATTTAGTCTCAGATAGCCATCTGTATTTGTCAAACATAATTCATCCTGAATTATGACCGGAAAAGCTGACAGTAGTCTACTAATGTCTGAATAATTCGGTTTACAGCAATTTTCATATATTTGAACCACACCTGTCGTAGGAGCGCAAGTCCTTGCGCCCCTACGACAGGTCTATCTACCTGAAAATACCTGTAAGACCCCCGCCAAATTGAAGTTTGCTAGTCTTCAATCAGTCGGGAATTCAGACCCGCGACTTCTGAATTCTTCTTCAATTATCGAAAATATATTCTGATCAAAGAAAGTTATTGATAAATTCAAATTAATCAATATATAACCCAATGTTAATACTTAGTAACTAAATTAAAGTAAGCATGACTATTTTAGTCTGTGTAAGCAGCATCAGACAGTCTTAATTTGTTATTCATTGCTATCTATTAGCTGTTAAATATGTGTCAAATCTCAATAAAAATCTAAGTAATTGTTGTAAATATATAGAGTTTTTATTTACCAAATTACTCATGTTATTGAGAGATGAACTGAATAGCAACCTCGCAAGCCTTAAACGGAGAACAAAGAATGAAAGGACGCTCTCACCCTAAAAACAATTTGACCCTCAACCCATCTGGTAACGAGTCAATTCGTGATGTGATTGACCGCGTTAGCTTGAGTCGGCGGCGGTTCATCATGACGGCTGTGGGTACGTCGGTGCTAACTGTTGTGGGCGATGTTTCCATCGGTGGCTTTCTCCAAAGTGTTGATGCAGCGCCGATTCCCAAGGGAACTGGATTTGCTGGCATAGGCTTCAAGAGCATTCCACCGAATCTACTCAACCCAGCTACAGGACTTCTGGAAAAGGATCTTGTCAGTGTTCCTGAAGGTTATACAGCCAAAGTGCTGATTGCTTGGGGAGATCCGATTGCACCTGGTGGCCCGACTTGGCTAGCAGATGCCTCCCAAGATGCGGCTGCTCAAGAAAAGCAGTTTGGTATGCACAATGATGGGATGCACTACTTTCCTTTACAACCAGGGAATGTTGTTGGTCGGACAGTAAGTTCACAAACAAGATCGCTAAGAGGCTTTTTAAACCAGCCCATCAATACTGGTCTGTTGTGCGTTAACCATGAGTACACCCAGGAATCAATTTTGCATCCAGATGGCCTGGATGTAGTCACAATTGCCAAGGTACGGAAGTCTCAGGCTGCTCATGGCGTGTCTGTTGTGGAAATTTCCAAAAATGGCAATGGCTGGAGTTTTAATCGTAATTCGTCTTATGGTCGCCGCATTACCGGCAACACCAAGATGCGAGTATCGGGGCCTGCGGCTGGCGATGCATTGTTAAAGTCGAAAAAGTTTTCAATTCAGCCAACTGGCTCTGTTGACACCGGCACACTTAATGACGGCTACACCGCTTATGGTACTCTCAACAACTGCGCCAACGGCTATAC
The DNA here is from genome assembly GCF_034530635.1 of Nostoc sp. EspVER01. NCBI lineage: Bacteria > Bacillati > Cyanobacteriota > Cyanophyceae > Nostocales > Nostocaceae > Nostoc > Nostoc sp. EspVER01. The sequence continues at coordinate 92,550 of NZ_JAVRCS010000025.1, read as the reverse complement.
TCCTTGGGGCACTTACTTAACCTGCGAAGAGAACTGGAACGGCTACTTTGCTAATCCTACAGGAGATGTAGCTGCAATTCCAGGCATCGAAAAGTCTGATATCCTCGCAGGGCAGAATCGATACGGTGTACCTAGACAGTCTAGCTATCGCTGGCCAGAAGTTGATCCACGATTCGATGCCAGCACCAACCCACTTGAACCCCATTTATTCGGCTGGGTGGTTGAGATTGATCCCTACAATCCGCAAAGCAAACCAGTCAAGCGTACTGCCCTTGGTCGGTTCAAGCATGAGAGCGCTCAGGTTGTTGTTGATGACAATAACCGTGTTGCTTTCTATCAGGGTGATGACGAGCGCAACGAGTATATCTACAAGTTCGTTTGTGCCCAAACTTTCAATCCCGGAAATCGTTCTGCTAACCGCGATTTGCTTGATAACGGTGTTTTATACGTTGCCAAATTCAATGACAACGGTACTGGTAAGTGGCTTCCTTTGGTCTACGGTCAGAATGGTTTGACACCAGAGAACGGTTTCAGAAACCAAGCTGAAGTGCTGGTTAAGACAAGACAAGCTGCGGATAGAGTCGGCGCAACCATGATGGATCGCCCAGAGTGGGTAGCTGTGCGTCCTCGGATCGGTGGATATAAAGAGATTGAAGTCTACTGCACATTGACCAACAATAATCGTCGGGGCACAACTCCAGTTTCCTCCAACCAGCCAGACGGCACAACAGCAGCAGGCGGTGCGCGTCCTCCCGTGAATCCTCCCAACCCACGTCCTGACAACCGTTACGGTCACATCATTCGCTGGCGCGAAGATGGACGCAGCGTTACAGCAACTACCTTCAAATGGGATATCTTCTTTGAAGCTGGCGACAAAACTAGACCCGAACCAAATCTCAAGGGCAACATTAAAGGTGACGATTTAAGTTCACCAGATGGTCTCTGGTTCGACGACTTCGGACGCCTTTGGATTCAGACTGACCACGCAGGTGATGGTATCGGCGACTTGGTAAACATCGGTAGCAACACTATGTCATGTGCTGACCCCAATACCAAACAAGTTAGGCGCTTCTTAACCAGCCCTACGGATTGTGAAGTAACTGGTATTACTAGTACACCCGATGGCAAAGCGATGTTTATCAACATCCAACACCCAGGCGATCGCGGAGATGCCTCGAATCCCACACTCGGCAGCAATTGGCCTAATAGTCAAGGGTATGGCCCATCAGGTCGCCCACGTTCATCAGTGGTAGTAATTACCCGTAATGACGGTGGCGTTATTGGTGGTCTTTAAAAACGATAGGAACAGATTTATTTAGCGATCGCTCCTTTGTCACTACAGTATCTTAAATAGTTTTAAATCACCTTAATCCTTAACCTAAATACGGGCAAGGATAAGGTGATTTACTCATTGTCTACAGTTAACCCATAACTTTTGTTGCTCTCTTCTTGCGTTGCATCCACAATCCCATAACAGCAGCAAAAGCCGTACCACCAACAGCTAACGGTTCGGGTACTTTAGCGTAGCTTACAGTACCTACTTGTGTTGTATTTACTGATTGATCAATCAGATAAAAGTTGTTTCCTCCAACATCTGGAGTATTTGGATCGCTTGCGATCGCAAATTGGTCTGCAATAAAATAGCTTAGTCCCAAAATTTTGCCATTATTAAAGCTAGCTATAGGAAAACTGTTAAAATCAGTATCATCTACCTCTGTATAGTTAGTACCTAAGTAGTTGAATGCCACTACTAATCCATTCTCCACTCCCAATGTTTCAAGACCTGTATTGGTTAAAGTGGAGTCATCATACTGAAAAGAGCCAAAATACTGACCGGGGCGATCGCCAGATGTTGCATTTACGGTGAAATCATAATTAACTAAGGCAGCTTGCGTCGGTTTAACAACAGCAGCAACCGAGATAGCAACAGCAAAAACCGCAACGCTAATATCTTTAGCTAATTTCATCAGAAAAATCTCCGAAACTAAAAAATGAATAATTCTGTAATCTCACTTAAATAAACTTTTAACCAATGTATATAGGTTAAGAAATAACCAACAAAAGACGATCTTTGTTAAATCTTTAAGGTTGTCAGATATATATAAATTTTGTGTAAACTTATTTCAATATTTACAGTAGGTTATGTTTTGAGTTTAGGCGTAGGCGTACTCACACATAGCAATCCTATCTAAGTTGTGAAAATGAACAAACCGCTTTTTCTGCGAAATACCAAGAAGAGAAAAAGAAGTTTTCACATCTAATTTAGGACTGCTATAGTTGCGAAAATCAGGCATGGAGATTTGCTTGTTCCTGCAACCACGGATCTACAGGTTGTCCATCTTTACGGCGTAATTCAATTTCCACAACCATCACTTCTTTGGAACCAGGAGGTGCAGGTTTTTTATGGAAAAGAATGTCATAATCTTCTGGATTATGTTTACGTTCTTTCAACCATTCCTGTACCTTGGTTGTGGCAAAAAATGATTGCCCTTGCTCAAACATTCGGGTAATCTGCAATTGCAGTGTGTAAGGATTTATGCGACCCATTTTCTACCGCCTTTGTTAAGTTAATTTGAGAACAAGTAATCTATAAATACAAGATAGTAATGTTATAGTAGGACATCACCAAAAATTGTCACAAACTTGACTGCACTCTACGACTAAAGTTGTACGTACACTCAGGACGAGAAAACGGATTAGTTAAGGATTGTTCAGAATTTTACACTGCCTCTACAACATTTAACCACTTAATTCTGTTATAGATTGGAGAGAGGCACGCCGCTTCAAAAACTGACCAACAGACTCAGATGGTTGTTATGCAGAGCAAAAATCAAGCTGTTTTCGCTTTAATTGGAAAAAGTACTATTGTATTTTTACCCTTATTGTTATCCATTGGAATCGCCAGTGGACAATCTGCACCATCACCCAACCCAGCACTAACTCCGGCTCCGGTGTTATCGAATTCAGAACGGGAAGAGTTAGCACGACTACGAGCAGAAAAACGAATTCAACAGCAAGTCCAATCTGATTTTAAAAGCACTTTTAGCCGCACAACTATATTACTAGATATTTGGCTAGTTATACTAAGTCTTTTTCCAGTCGCAGTCATTGCTTTGTTATGGCTGTTGCGACGGGTGATAATTCGGGAAATTGTTGATAGGGCAATGCAACAAGTCCAGGGAATGGAAAAATTACAAAATCAGCTAACCACCGTTAAACAAGAAGCTGAAAAGGTTATTCAAGATGCGAAAAAAATAAATTCTGAATTAGAACAGGAAGCAACTGCTTTACAACAAAAAATTAAAAATGAACAAGAAAATGTATCTATTCTGATATCCGATCTGGATTTAAATAAAGTACAGGTATTAAGTAGATTAGAAGCGGAACTAAAAAAATCTCAAGAAAATATAGAAAATTTAGAGTCAAAATTTGCGTTGGGGTTATCTAAGTTAGAGTTTGATGCTCAACAACAAAAAGATATAGCACTGGAAAATTTAGGAAAATTAGCATCTGCGATCGCAGAAGAACTATCTAAGTTAAAGTTAGGTGTGCAACAACAGCAAGAACTAGCCGTTGCTGATGTAGAAATATCAAAGTCTGAGTTCACATCTCAACTTTCTGGATGGCAGTCTGATGCTCAACAGCAAAAAGATATAATTTTTGAAAGTTTAACAAAATTACAGGCAGAATTTGTAGAAAAGTTATCCGAATTACACGTTGATGCTCAACAGCAAAAAGAGATTGCCGTTAACAATTTAGGTATATTTGATCGGGAACTTAAATCTCAATTATCTGAATTACAGGTAGATGCTCAAGAACAAAAAAATAAAATTCTTGCGAGTTTAGAAGTATTGCAGTCAGAATTTAAATTGCAATTATCTGAATTACAAGTCGATGCTCAAAAATCTAAAGAGCTAATCATTGAGAATTTAGAAAAATCTGGTTCTGAGTTTAGTTCGCAATTCTCAGAATTACAATGGAATGCTCAACAACAACAAATTCTCATTTTAGAGAAGTTAGAAAGATTAGAAACTGAGTTTGTCTCTCAACTCTCTGAGTTACAATTGGATGCCCAAGAAAGAAAGGATCTAATTCTTCAAGAACTAACTGAAATTACGCCGGAATCGATTCTAGAAGTGGTGAATTTTGAAGTTGAGCAAGAAATACAGGAACAGCCGCAACAACCGGAATTCACTGCTGATGAGTATGTAAAACAGGGAGACGATCTGTTTTCTCAAAGGCGCTATGAAGATGCGATCGCAGCTTACAACCAAGCAGTGAAAATCCAACCTGATGAACCTGTGACTTGGTTAAAACGTGGTTTAACTTTGGGAAGGTTGAAACGCTACCAAGATGCGATCGCATCCTATGATAAAGCGATTGCGATTCAGCCAGATTATCATCAAGCTTGGTGCGATCAGGGCGTTGCTTTTGGAAACTTACAACAACATCAGCAAGCCTTTGCCTCATTTGACAAAGCTACACAAATCAAACCTGACGATGCCGTTGCCTGGTTAAATCGCGGTCTTTCCCTAGTAGCATTAGAACAATACGAAGAGGCAATCGTCTCCTTTGAGAAAGCCCTGGAATTCCAACCCAATTCTCCCAAAATCTGGGATAAACACGGTTATACATTGGTAAGATTGGGACGCGATGATGAAGCGATCGCTAGTTTTAACAAAGCCTTAGAAATTAAGCCAGATTATGCCAGTGCTTATTACAACAAAGCAGCCTGTTACGCACTGCAAAGACAAGTTGACCGATCTCTGTTAACTTTACAACAAGCGATTGAACTGAATCCCAGGTATAAAGAAGACGCAGCAAGTGACCTCGATTTTGATGATATTGCCGACGATGAGCGCTTTAAGTTGTTAGTTGCAGAATAAAATGTCATTTGTCATTTGTCATTCTCCCCCTGCTCCCCTGCTCCCCTGCTCCCCACACCTGGGTTATGTTCGCTAGACATGGCTTTGAGTTTAGATGTGAAAGAATCAGAGCGATCGCTTGTTTCGGGGGTAAATTGCCCGATTGGGGCATGAATAGGAGCAGGTGGAAGCAGTTTTGGCTGTCGTTGATGATGGTTTTGTGATGGGGAAAGCGCTGGACTTTCTTGTGAAGTTTGCCTCTGGCTGACAGCAGATAATCGCTCAAGGGTTGCCGAAGAGGTAAATTTCCCAGAAAGCGGAGACTTCAAGACGGTTTTATTGTCTCTATCTTCCTGCTTTCCATCTTCTTCGGTCAAAGATGTTTTTGGTTCATAACTTTTCAGTTGGAGAGTCGCAGTATTGCTGTGTTGATAGCCATTGCGAATCCTAGCTGGTGGTAATTGAGGACTCGTCACTTGCTCTAGAGTGGGTTTTTTCTTGGCTGGCGGTAGAGCTGGTGCAGCCGATGACGTTAAGCTTTGAGGAAATTTGCTACAAATCATCCGTTCAAATTCCATGTTGAAATGATATGTAGCCTGATCCCGGCGCTGCCAAAATACTAAAATTTGCTGCACGGAAACGGCTTTATAACGACCTTGATATAGTGCCTCAATCACTGCCAGGTGTAGCCAATTAAGGGGGTATTGCGTTTGCCAACGCTCAACTAGCTCATTGGCACTATACCCACTGAGATCGAAACTATAGTTAATTAATAAGGCGATCGCCAAGTTGGCAGAGGTGTCTGGAAGTGTTGTTAACATGGGGCTATTAGCTTTAGGCAATAGGTCTAAGATTTGTCACCCATCGCATATTAGCCTAGCGTGCTTTTAACTACATGGTTTATTTTTCCAATAGTTGTCAAGCCAATAGGCAGTGTTCCTTATTCTACTTGTCAACTTCTAGAATGCAACCCTACATAGACTGATTTAATCGCAGATGTTCGCCCAATGGCGACTAATGCTTGATAAACCATCGCTGCAACTTCGGCGTATGTTGCCAAACGTAAAGGTGCAAGCACTTTCGGATCTGGATAGTTGACAACTATTCCTTGTTGTGTAGCAGTGGCAACGGCTGTTTGGGCGTAGTCGGGAATGGTATGACGATCGCTATATATTTCTAAAACATCACAATCAACAGCTGGTAGTCCCAGTCCGTTTACTAGGGAGACAATCACCTGTAGCCGCTGCACACTTTGATCGGGGCGGAAAGTGCGATCGCTAAATCCACCAACAAAGCCACCGCTAGCCGCGATTTGAATAGCGCTATAAGCCCAAAAATCCTTGGGTACATCCGTAAAATCAGGATATGGGATTTTGGGAAATGGGTTAAAAGCGATCGCCACCAAAGCTGCATATTGGGCGCGAGTCATCGGTTTATCTGGCTGGTAGCTACCATCGGCAAAAGCATGAGTTAAATCCATCCTCGCTAATGCCTGAATAAATGGTTCTGCCCAATGTCCATCTAGTTCGGGAGAGGCGGGAGGGGGAGACAAGGGGACAAGGGGACAAGGGGACAAGAGGGGTTTTTGATCTGTCGAGCTATCAGAGGGACTGGTGTTAACCGTTACTCGATTGTTTGGGAGTAATTCTACCAAGCCCTTGACTAGAGACAGATTTAATTGATTACCTACGGAAACTAGCTTTTGTGTAGTGGCATTATATAAATCAAATTCACTATGCTCCCGAAAAATATTATCACCTGGATCTTCGCTATTACCTAAATCTGGGACTGCATTGCCATTGACTAATAAACCACCTTGGGTATTTTTCGCAATCAGATTTTGACGTAGCACAGGTTGGGCATTGCGAGAAAGTGCGATCGCCGTGCGATTTTCTGATAATTTGTTATTGGCGATCGTTGGAGCAGCAAAATCACTAATTGCTATGCCTAAAGGGTTTTTTTGAAAGACATTCCGCCGCACCTCTCCCTGGCTATGACCTGCCATTACTAACCCGCTAGCAGTATTTTGCACAAATACGTTATCTAAAATTGCGGGTTTGGCAGTCCCAGTGGTAAACACACCTTCCCGCCCACAGTTGCTCAGAGTATTGTTACTTAAAGTAGGTGCAGCCGATTCAATCCAGATACCAGCACCTTTGGCTGAGGGATTAGTGACAGTTACACCTAAAAGATTGGCATTATCTACCAAGAGCAGCGTAATATTTTGTATACCAAAACTGGGACTTTGATACTCACCACTCCCGGAAATTACAATCCCTGCACCTTTGTTAGCTTCATTACCCACCACTGTCACCCCTCCAGGGACGATTAGTGGAAATACCTCGCCACTAGCAGCGTTATAAGTCCCCGACTCCAGATGAATTATCGTCAGGATTTTGGTTACTTTTAAAGCACGGGTGAGGCTTTTAAATGGACTCAACCGTGAACCAGTATTGCTATCATTCCCTGTCATAGGGTTGACATAGAGCGTGACGACGAGGGTAGAGTTCACCATTGATAGTTGAGAGTCAATTGTTTTAATTATGACAATCGTAAATAACACTACTTGTAGCAAACTTTTTCACGGTAATATCCTTGTGTATAGAAAATATATCCACCTGACTTTTTCTGAGAAGCAGATCGTGTGTACACACAAGTTATAGACTCTTGTGCAACATTCTAAGTTCTCATCTCAATGGCATTGTCAGTCAAAACAATCGCATTGTCAGTCGAAACAATGGCATTGCAACTCTAAAAAATTTGTGTGTAAGGGACTTGCGTGAAAATAAAGTACCAATAAACCGAGTTTCGACACTATAACCCGCAGATCCCTAAGCTGTCGCGTCTGCTCTGCGGACAGGAGATTAAGAGAACCAGCACGGTCTTCTCCCTTGGCGCTAGCCTCTCCCCAAGTAGAGCATCTGGCGTGTGAGATTCTCCGGGTTTAATTAAGTAATCAAACAAACATAAAATGAAGCTCAAGTTTCGAGTTTTAATCTCGGTGTTCCGAGGTACTGTTTTGGTTAATGTATTGAGTCAGCAACCCAGAACCCTTGCTCTGTAAGAAAATGAGATTAAAGATGCTCATCCAAAATAGTTCCTTCTATATTGGCTCCATCCAAATTTGCTCCACTCAAATTTGTCTGGCTCAAATCTGCTTGAGTGAGATTTGCCTGGGATAAGTCAGCTACAGTTAAGTCTGCGCCACTTAAATCCGCTCCATCGAGATTCGCCGCTATCAAGTTTGCTTCCTGCAAATCCGCTTCACTCAAGTTAGTTTCAATCAATTTCGCAACCGTCAAATCAGCCTGACTCAAATTAGCTCCTTCCATTGCTGCTCCATCCAAGATAGCTCCATCCAAAATTGCTCCGCTTAAGTTGCTACCACTGAGATCCGCATTGCTCAAATCTGCCCCATTTAAGTCTGCCTCAATCAAACTGGCGTGGGCTAAATTAGCGTGACTCAGATTAGCTCCATCTAAAATTGCTCGATCTAAAATTACACCACTGAGATTGGCTTCTCTTAAATTGACCTCGCTCAAGTTGACGCCAGTAAAGTCTCTGACACCTGCGGCATAGTTTTTCAGAAGTTGATCTGCTTTCATATCTGTCGCTGTGCTAAGGAACGTTTAAATAATTCGTAATTCGTAATTCGTAATTTTTGAGTGTGATTCGCCTTTATTTATATGTAGGTAGCTTTGTTTCAGTTTGGGTTTAAATAAGAGTATGAAACAGTCTTTAAATTAAGAATTACGCTAGTACAGCAATGGCGAGTCCGCAAGCGTAATTATCAATTACGAATAATTTGGGACTATGCAGACAGAATATCCTCAGCACGCGCTACGGAGGATTAGTGTAGTGAATCAAACAAGAGTGGATATTGAATCAACTTTACCTAGATTAGCTATTCTTATTTATTGGCGCTACTACCTAGAGTTATGAGTTAATTTCATACTTGAGATGGATGTTGCTCGCCTTAAAAATTCAAGCATTAGTGCAAAGCGATCGCTATACTCAATTGTGGTGTTCATCTGGCAGAGGTTATGGCAAAACCAATTCGTATTCTTTTGCAGACTACGATTCCTACGACTGAAGATGACTGGAGTATTTTTCGTTTCTCGATGTTAAAAGATTATTTAGCATCGATTCAAGACGAAGCCGGAAACTCCTTATTTGAAGTCATTGGTCATTGGTCAAGCATAAGTCCACTGCGATACTTAGTATTTTCGGTATCACCACATATTTGGGTCTGAATCATAAGGCTTCACGCAATGCTTTAAAGTAATGAGTAAGGAGTAATGAGTTTCATAGTGGATGAAAAATGGGTATTTACTCATTACTTATTACTTGTTACTCATTACTCCTTCTTAAGAGCGCCTTTAGGTCGGTGAGGATATCAAGGCGGATAGTTCATGTTTCCCCACCAACCACTACATCTCGAATTCGCAGGCTAGGGCCACCACAACCCACTGACAAGCCATTTTGACCTCCCTTACCACAACCGCCAGATTCATCCCAATAAAAATCATCACCAAGTGCCTCAATATCCGCTAAAGTTTGGAATACATTTCCCGAAAGTGTCACATCTCGCACAGGTTCAGCAATTTTGCCGTTCCTAATCATCCACGCTTCCCCAGCACTAAAGGTAAACATTTCCCCATTCGTCATCCCACCCAACCAATTACGGGCATAAACTCCTTCTTTGATATCGGTGAATAAGTCTGCAACTGGTGTTTTACCCCGTTCAATCCAGGTATTTGTCATCCGCACAATGGGAGCAAAGTGATAGTTAAGACAGCGGGCGTTACCCGTAGGCGCTTCCTCCAATTTGCCAGCAGTTTCACGAGAATGTAAACGTCCCACTAAAACTCCATCTTTAATTAGTTGAGTAGTAGTGGCAGGTGTGCCTTCATCGTCGTAAAAATAGCTACCGCGATGTCCTTCTGGAGCCGCACCATCAAAAATTTGCAGTTCTTCTGGGCCAAACCGCCGTCCGATGGTCATCACTTCCAGCAGATCGGGGTTTTCGTAAGCCATATCAGCCTCAGAAAGATGTCCGAAGGCTTCGTGGACGAATAAACCCGTGAGAATTGGGTCAATGACTACAGTGTAAGTATTGCCTTTGACCGGTGGTAGAGATAAAGCAGCGATCGCTCTTTGAGCAGCACCTTGTACCTGTTCATCCAAACTAGTTAAATCTTCGTAAGCTTTGCGAGAACCAGTAGTTTCCCGTCCAGTTTGTACGGTTTCGCCATTTCTGGCGGTGGCGGCAAAGCGCATTTCCATATCCACCCAAGATTGCTCGATCAAAGTACCTTCTGAAGTAGCAATAATTACTTTTTGGGCGCTGTCACCGTAACGCACCGAGGTAGTCGTAATTCGGCGATCTACGCTTTTAAGCAATTGGGTATAGCGATCGCACAATTGTTTTTTTTGCGAGAGTGGGATGTTTCGGGGGTCAGTACCTTTTAGAGGTAGAATGCATATTGCTTGCACCGGGTCAATGGGTGCAAGCAAAGTTTCTTCATCACCAACCATCCGCGCAGCTGCGATCGCTTCTTCTATGCGATCCTCGATTGTTGCCAGCTGGTTAAAGCAGCTCAACCCCCATCCGCCTTTATAACAAGCGCGAATATGTCCGCCAATGGAGATGCCTTCACTGAGAGTTTCTACCTTGTCGCCACGCAACAAGATATCAGTCCCTTCTGCTTCTTCAAGGCGAATCATTAGATAATCTACACGCTTAGAGTAGCGAGCGATCAGGTCAGAAAGTAAATTTTGTGCGTCAACAAGTGTAGTCGGCATTTCCAATTAGTAACAATGACGAACTGCATTTATTTTGCAATTATTTGGGGGATTTCTGCTAATCAATATTATGAGGAGACTGAGTACTGAAAGAGATGAGTGAGTGCAAAAACAGGGGAGAAGTTGCAGTAAGTTTTTCCTCTCTACCCTTTACAATTCTGCCTCTTGTGCCCAATCTCCAACCCCCAATCTTGAGTTACGGTGGGTAAGAACTCAATGATGTGCTAAGATAATCAAGTGAGAATAAAATTCGGTTACATTCTTTGTTTTTAGTATTGACAGGCTTTTCCCTTTTGGTCTTAACAAGCTTGCCTCCGAAATCTAAATCTCTACACACCTATGATTTTGGAGATGATGCATGTCAATTTATGTAGGTAATCTATCCTACGAGGTCACACAAGATGACCTCAATTCTGTGTTTGCCGAACACGGTACTGTAAAGCGGGTTCAGTTACCTACTGACCGTGAAACAGGGCGTCCACGCGGCTTTGCCTTTGTAGAGATGGGCACAGAAGCTGAAGAAACAGCTGCCATTGACGCTCTTGATGGAGCTGAGTGGATGGGACGCGACCTCAAAGTCAATAAGGCTAAACCAAAAGAAGATAGAGGTGGTTCTTTTGGTGGTGGCGATCGCCGCGGTGGTGGTGGTGGTGGATACAATAGATCACGCTACTAAGCTTTAAGATCAAAAATTAAGTTTTAACGTCTAAAGGGCAGAATCATTATCTGCCCTTTTTGCGCTCCGGTCTACTGGATGGCTTAAATTGCCCAGTACCAATTAAGTAGGAGATGATAAATGACCCAAGTATTTGTGGGCGAAAATGAAGGAATTGAGTCAGCTTTACGTCGATTTAAGAGGGAAGTTTCCAAAGCAGGTATTTTTCCAGACATGAGAAAGAATCGTCACTTTGAAACGCCTTTGGAAAAACACAAGCGCAAAGAAGTCGCTAGACACAAACAACGCAAGAGAAATTTCCGTAGTAATTAACTATTAAGGATACCTCCGGTTAGCTATGCTAACACGCTCTCTCATTAGATTCTTAGCTATCGAAAAGGCGATCGGTGTACTCCAAAGGAGAATCTAATGAGTAAGTTTTGAACATCGGCAACCTTTCCTGATATAAGCTATCTCTCAAAATTATTATAAATTTGTTTGAGTTACTGCTCTTCTGTATCAATCAGAATTTCCAGGGGTAACTAATTAGAAAATAAGTCAAAAATATTCTTAATAATAAGCTGTACCAATCAATGCCAATAAAAAGCCCTCAAGCAAAGATGAGGGCTAGGCAGTTTTTTTGCAAGAGATATCAGATCAATTCCTTCTAAGCACGAGTACGCGTAATCTGAGCAGTATCAAAGTCTTGTAGCCGAGTCATATTTCCGCTCTTCTTATCAACAATAAACACAGCATTAGGTGTCTCATATCTCATCGCTCCCAAGGCGAGGAGTTGACCTGTTGTAGAGCAAACTAAGCTTTGTAAGCCATTATTCCATGCTTGACCATTAACTTTCAATTGTCCTAGTCGGATGGGCTTTTTTTGATTTGGCTCTAGCTGCACCAGAGTTGTCTCACCATACGCACCAACTATAGAGGTATAAAGTATTCCATCTGGGCACTCAGCTAGATTGCTGACCCGCTCATCGTCCAGGAATTTAATCTTACTAATAGAACTGATCTCTCCTGTTTGAAGATTAATATCTACCAATCTAATCGGTGGTGTACCATTCTTCTTTCCTACTAGACCAATGAGTCGCCCATCATTAGTACCTAGCAAGCTCCCAAGCTGTTGATTTGGTTTAAGTCCTGAGACTATCAAACTTTTTACAGGCGTACCCAAAAATGTAATGCGAGTAGGTGTCGGCTGTCTCCGACTAATCGCAACCGGAGTAATGGCTACAACAAGTGTGCCATCGCTTAAAGAGGTAAAACCACTCAATATCTCATTAGGCTCTAATAGAGGTGTACTTTTACCCGTAAGTACCTGAGCCTTTCCTGTCATTAAAGATTGCAAAATTAGTCCTACAGGCTTAATATCTGTGCTTACACTGTTGAGGGCAGTATTCTCTACTAATTCAGTGGTGTGTACCTCTGTAATAACCGTTTGGTCAGTATTAACGAGCGGGCTAGAACCTATACCTACAATATTTAAACTTGGTGTTTCTGCCAAGGCTTTCTTGGTTAGATAACTAAGTCCAGATACTACAGTTCCAGCAAGGGCCAACTGTCCAAACCGTCGACGTGATACCTTGTAATTCATATCTTTCTTCCTAGAATTGATGACTTTTATTAGGCAGCAGTGTGAACATAAACAGATAAGGCTAAGAGGTTGTTTGAAAAGTCCTCAAGCGTATGTTTCACTACCCTGGCTACCGAGAAACTGCTACGAGAGAATCGGAGTTTTGGGATTTAAGATCGCGCTCCTGAGTAGCACTTGAGGCTCAAGCAAACCCTTTTCAAACATCCTCTAATATATTTGCGCCCAGGTTGCTACTGAGGGTGTTCCATTGTTGTCACTAATAAAAAGCATGTACCAGCCTGGGGGTGCGATGTTTCGATTGTTTATGACCGTGACCCTAAGAGAAGTAGCGTTTCTAGAAATAATGGGTGCATCCACTAACCTTTGTTCTGTATCGCAGGAATGGGTACTTGCCATTGGTCTAATAAAACTAACCCATTTAATATTCGCAGCCTGGGGTGTCTGAATCGTAAATTCCTGCCGATAGGTCAATATTTGAGGAGCGCTCTGAATAACTGGACGCGATCGCGACATATACGCAGGACTGTAGATTTCTAATCGCAGTTCATTGACCGTCCGTTGAGGGTTTCCCCCAGCGGCGATGACCCTACCATCTGGTAACAGCAAGGCCACCGAGTGATATACGCGGGGGACAGTTTGTTTCGCTACTACTGTCCAGGTATTTGTAGCTGGATTGTAGATTTCTGCTGGCAGCATTGATTTTGTTGTGTCCTCATTCATTTGGCTACCATTGCAAACAAACACTGTGCGATCGGGCAATATAACTGCGCTGTGATGCATCCGGGCATAGTTTAAAGGCTTTGCTGCTACGTAAGTTGGATTACTAGCTTTTAAATCGACAATATTTACCCTCTTTGTTGCTGTCTTACCACTACCCCCACCGAGAATCATCACCTTTTGATCTTGTGCAGGTGGTAAAAGCAGACTGGCAGCTTGATCGCCAAAAGCTATGTCTTGCAGCCCTGTCACCACTGTTTCTGTAATGGATTGTGTAAATGCCTCTGGTAGGGTTAATATCCTTGGTGTCACTTGAGTGGGACCCATCTGAGCACCTGAATAAAAAATTTTTCCACTACTTAGTAGAAACAGATGGGCGTATGGGGGTAAGGCACTAGTTGTTGGAAAAGCGTTCCAACCATTTGGAAAGAAAGCAGAATAAATTTCTGGTTGTATATTGAGCTTGCCATCTTTATCCGGCCCAGACACTGCTAAGACTCGACCGCTGCCTAGTGTTAACACAGTAGGATACCAGCGACCATTATTCATTGATAGTATCTTGACCCATTTCTCAGCAATGGGATCAAACATCAGAGCATAGGGTGAACCATAAAATGGGTCATAGCGCAAAGTTCCACCTGCAACCAGTAACAGACCATCAGGGCGGAAGGAGTGACCAGCGCAAAAAAGATCCATAGGTTGATTGTTACTATCCAATGGAGGCGCTTGCCGGGTAAAGGTTCCCTTGTTGACATCCCAGACCACACTGTCATAGGGAGTATTTAACCGAGTTGAATCGTTACCTGAGCCACAGAAAAAGAATATCTTACCAGTACGAAGTAGAGCGGCATGTATAGGTAGGATTGGGGCACTATACGACAATACTTGCCATTTATCTGTAGCAGTAGCCTGAGCAATAAAAGTCCCTAAATCTGTTTCCTCTTGAAGGTTAGTCTTGTTATTAGTTTGAGTCACTTTATTTACAATTCTTCCTACGTGGACTTGATTTTTTGTACTTTATTTTATTAATTGATTTCTCAATTTATATCTATACTTCTTTAGGCTTATTTAGCATTAAGATATGATGTGTTTTATAATAAGTAAATGTAAAATCAGCTTTATTAATAGTAATTGCGCTGTCAATCATCCATCCTGTAGCAGTATCTAAATTAAGCCTGAAATACATTGCTGCTATAAATAATACTACATCTCATTCCTGAAATTTTATCATCAAATATTTTCTCACAGAAGAAAATAAACATCTTTGGTTTTGCAGCCTCAATTGGTGAAATCATCGAAAATCTAGTCACTTTTGGATAATTCAGATAAATTAATAAAAATCTTGTATAGTAGTAGTTTTGTAGGTTAAAACTAGCAAACATTAATTCTTGAACGTATATTAATCAAGAATAATTATCCAAGACCATCTGTATCCCTATAACTATTTAATGTTAATGTGGCGGATTACTTCGGCAACTGACCAAGCTTGAGCGATCGCTCCTCTGGGTGTGTGAGGTGAATCGCCATCAAAAATCTCAGAAATAGAACCAAGACAAGCGTCAAAGAAAAAGTGATCTAGCAAGGGTTGCCAATCAAAAGGTAGCGATTGTTGTGGATAAAAACGTTGCCAAGCCCGAATATACGGCCCAATTAGCCAAGTCCAAACAGTGCCTTGATGATAAGCGCGATCGCGTTGTTGTTGATTGCCCTCATATTTTCCTTTGTATTCTGGATCTCCTGGATCGAGGCTACGAAGACCATAAGGTGTGAGCAAGCTGGTAGTTGCCAAATCTAATATCTGACACCCTTGCTGTTCGGAAAACCCACAATGGTGTAGCGACAGCGCCAAAACAGCATTCGGACGAATTTGAAAATTCCGGCGATCGTCCGGCTCAATAGTATCGTACAGATAACCTAACTGAGGATTCCAGAATTTTTGCAGTGAGGTTTTCACGTGTTGTGCTTGGTTAGCATAACGCTGTGCTTGCTTAGTGAGACGCACTGGTGAGCCATATTCCATTTGGCTCAAACGCTCTGCCCACTGACTCAGCCAACATAAAGCAGAATACCACAGCGCATTGATTTCCACCGGCTTCCCGTAACGGGGTGTAACAGGGTGTGCGCCAATTACCACATCCATCCAGGTGAGAGCTACACCACGAGCATCCCAACTAACTAGCCCATCGGTAGCATCGACCTGGATATTGAAATGTGTACCACCGACAAATGCTTTATAGATTTGCTGTACTACAGGGAATTGCTCTGCCAAAAAATCCCAGTCTTGGCTAGCTTCTAAATAAAGTCCTAAAGTTTCAATCCACCACAATGCCGCATCAATACTGTTATAAATTGGTTCGCCATTGAGATCGGGAAATGCATTCGCAATTAAACCGTGGCGACAATAATGCCCAAAAGTTCGCAATACTCCTTTTGCTAGGTCAAAGCGCTGTGGAACTAGTGCCAACCCTGGTAAAGCGATTAATGTATCGCGTCCCCAATCATTAAACCAATGATAACCAGCAATGACCGTAGGGCCTGCAACTGAGGCACGATAGACGATAAACTGATCGCTGGCTTTGAGTAGTTGTTGCCAGATTAGGGAGTGGGCATTGGGCATTGGGCATTGGGCATGGAGAAGAGACAAAGGAGACAAGAAAGAAGGGGGAGACTTGGGAGAGATTTTCAATAATTCCTCCTTGTCTCCCTTGCTCCCCTGCCCCCCTGCCCCTCTGACTGAATCTCTCCATCCAAAAATCTGTGAGAGCCTTTCTTGCTCTGCCTCCACAGCTTCTGCAAAGGTTTTGACGGTGAGAACACCTGGCACTGAGTCGGGGAAACCGACTCGTGCTTCTAAAGTCACCGTATCTCCTGGTTGAAGTGTGACTATCAAGTAACCAGGACTGTGGAGGTCTTCTTTGTCGCCTAATCCCCGTTTTGTCTCCTCAGACAATCTATAATCCCAATACCAAACTGCATCTGGTTGATAATTTCCTTGTGTCCAGCGCAAGTGCCAAGGTATGCCGAAGCGACCAGAATTAATTGCTTGCAGACAGACTTGCTGTTCCCCTAGCAATTGTGAAAACTGTAATTCTTGACTAGCAGTCTGCTGGTGGTGAAAGTCACGTTCTGCTATCAACAGTCGCAACCGTAAAATCGCTGTTTCAGTTCCCTCGTAGCGATACTGGATTAAAATTCGATGGCAAAATTGGGCATTGGGCACAAGAGGCAGAGGGGCGGAGGGGCAGAGGGGCAGAGGGGAAAAACTTTCTGCAACCTCTCCCCTACTCCCCTGCTCCCCTGCTCCCCTGCCCCCCTGCCCCCCTGCTCCCCTGCTCCCCTGCTCCCCTACTCCCCTGCTCCCCCGCCCTTCGTCCCCAGTCCCCACCAAACCATAAGGCATCACCAATTGTCTGGTTAATTGCCAGTTCTCTTGACCCCAAGTCCATTTAGGAACTGGGTCAATATCAAAACGGCGTAGCTGTTCGTAGCCTGTTCGCTCAATCTGACCGTTACCCCAAACATTTGTCCCCAGTGCCACAACGCTCCCTAATATTTCTAAGCTAGCTTCTAGGTGCGAAAACAGCAGAGTCCTTCCAGAAGGTGGGTTTGTGGCGGCAAACAGCCAACCATGATAAGCGCGCGTGCGGACATCAGAAATTGTACCGCTGGCAAAACTTCCTAAGCCGTTGGTAAGCAACCATTCTCTTGTATCTAAATCAGGCATTTGCTACTCAAAATCGTTATGAGTATGATATAGTCGTAACAGATCGTAATTAAACTGTGAGAGCGTGGATGGGTAAATTTTACTTGACCCAAATTCCAACGCTACTAAACCGATAAAGGAGAATTAGGTTAATGTCCCTTACTTACGGAACCGAAGGAAGCCTCCGCGTTGGTCAACAAGCTCCCGATTTCGCAGCAACGGCTGTGGTAGATCAGGAATTTAAGACAATCAAACTTTCCGATTATCGCGGTAAGTATGTTGTTCTGTTTTTCTACCCACTAGACTTTACCTTTGTTTGTCCTACTGAAATCACAGCATTTAGCGATCGCTACGAAGAATTCAAGAAAATCAATACTGAAGTCCTTGGGGCTTCCGTTGACAGTGAATTCTCTCACCTCGCTTGGATTCAAACAGATCGTAAGTCTGGTGGCGTCGGCGACCTGAATTATCCTCTAGTCTCCGACATCAAGAAAGAGATCAGCGCCGCTTACAACGTTCTTGACCCAGCAGCAGGCATTGCCTTGCGTGGTCTGTTCATCATCGATAAAGATGGTATCATACAGCACGCCACCATTAACAATCTAGCTTTTGGTCGTAGCGTTGATGAAACCCTGCGGACATTACAAGCAATTCAGTATGTTCAGTCTCACCCCGACGAAGTTTGCCCAGCTGGTTGGCAACCTGGTGACAAGACCATGAATCCTGACCCAGTGAAGTCTAAAGTCTACTTCTCTGCTGTCTAAATTTAGTTAGCTAAAAAACTCTAATCCAGCCTTTTGGAGTTGAAAGCAAAATCAATGAAAACCACAGATAAACAGAGATAGACATTAAACAATGTCAACCTCCGTAAATATCTGTGGTTTTTTATCAAATAATATTTAAATAATCAAGGTTAAAAATATGTTGACTTCAACTGACTTTAGTGGCTTATTAAATGAGCGATTCTTCCGCAATTTTTTACCAGTTCCAGCTAGCAATCAACTCAGATTGGGAGTGGGAACACCTGATTTTCAACTGCCAGATATTACCAACGGAACTTTAGTAAAGTTGTCTGATTATAAAGGCAAACAACCAGTGTTACTCGCCTTTACTCGCATTTTTACCGAAAAGCAATATTGCCCTTTTTGTTTTCCGCACATCAAAGCTTTGAATGAAAATTACGAACAATTTAAAAATCGTGGTATAGAAGTTTTAATGATTACTAGTACCGATGAAAGGCAGAGTCAAATAGTTGTCAAAGATTTAGGCTTACAAATGCCACTATTGAGCGATCCTAGTTGTCGAGTATTTCGTACATATCAAGCAGGACAAGCGCTGGGAGCGCCTTTGCCAGCACAGTTTGTATTAGACAAAGAAGGAAAACTGCGCTACTGGCATTTATTTTCTTTTTTGGATCACAATGCTAGTATTGAGACATTGTTAGAACAATTCAATTGACTATAAATATTCAAAATAAATTGCGTTTAATGTTGAAAACTAGCTATTAGGAATTGGAACTCTTAAGATTTGAATGGTAATTCAGACCCTAATCATATCATCTAATCTTAAGGTGATTTCCGACAAAGAAAATACTTTGGTTGGCGAGTTTCGACTTCGCTCAACTCTCGATCTATCAGTTGGTTGAGCGAAGCGATGCACTGAGCCTGTCGAAGTGTCGAAACCAACGCTATCGGTATATTTATTCTTGTAAATCACCTAATAGTTTCACTTGTTTGAAAAGTATTACGAATTACAAATTATCTTTGAGGATAATATTGAGGATTCGCAACTTGGGGCTGATAACCGTTTGTGGGTACTGTACTTGCCATGCCGTTAGGTACAGGAGTAACAACAGGAGGCTGATAAATGCTCATGGGCGCAGTGCCTGTTGTACCGTTAGGTAAAGCAGGATTCGCAACCTGGGGCTGATAACCATTTGCGGGTAGAGTGTTTGTAGTGGTGTTTGGTGTGACAGGATTTTGGCTAAACTCTTGGTAGGCAGCACGAGAAATTGAGCTAATCAATTTTTCGGCGCGAGGATCGTTTACTGGACGTTGTACCATGACAGAGGCTATGTAACGCTTACCAGTTGGAACAACAATTAAACCTGTATCGGCCAACATTGTGCCGATATCACCTGTTTTGTGGTATGCTCTTGCACCTGTTCCCAAACCTGATGGCAGCAGAGTGTCTCTTTGGGTGCGACGCAAGATATCAAGCATGAGATCGCGTGATGGCATACTGACTAAGTTTCCTTGACTCACAATCGCCATCAAATTCGCTAGTTCTTTGGGGTTAGTAGTGTTTGTCCCTTGCAAATCTGGGAGTTGATTACGAATTGTTGTGGCTGTCAATCCCCAACTACGGAAACGCTGGTTTAAAGCGTCTATTCCTCCCAATCGGGCAATCAGCATATTTGTCGCCGTGTTGTCGCTGATTGTAATCATTTTAGTGACGACTTCCAAAGCAGCGTACTGAGTTCCCGCTGGTTTGTATTGCAGATTTCCCGAACCGCCAGCTACCATATCTTGTTGCATGGTCAGCATTTCATCTAGGCGAATCTTCCCCGCGTCTACATCCTGGAAAAAGGCAATCAAAATCGGCACTTTAATCGTGCTAGCCGCCGGAAAACTGGTAGAGCCATTGACATCTACATAATTACCAGTATCTAAATCTACTAAGAAAATTCCAGGTGTGAGATTTGGGTTAGTAGCCGCCAAATTTTGCACGGCATTTTTCAAAGAGGTAATTTCTTGAGACAGGTATAGACTCGAAGCTGCGGCTGGGGGAGTTTGGGTAGGTTGTGGCTGCGATCGCACCACATTATTAACATTATTATTAGATTGCGACGCCGAATTTGTGCTGATGCGATTGGCTGGGTCTAATACTGACAATACAGTGCCCACAATTGCACCCATCCCAATACCCACAATCAATAACCGCAAAACATACAATACGGTTTTGGCCATTGGCTTTAACTGGGTTTTTCGCGATGAGCGTCTGCCTGTTTTTGGCTTTTCCATCCGCACTGTTTTAACCATTACAGCACCCGGTCGGAAGGGAGGAATTTTTCCCTTTACACTAGGTATTGGTTTTACTGCCGTTGGCATAACTAACCCCGATTTTACCCTACGTGTAGCGCCAGAGATCGGGGGAGGACTAATTTGATTTTTTGGGCGTGTTAGTACCCCTTCTTGCCCATTTGTAGTTTGCTGCTGACTGTTAGCTTTAACTCTCTTTTTGACCACTTTTTGAACTTTTTGTGGCTGCTGGCGGCGATTTAAGGGTTGACGCCGCGAGAAAGCTGTTAGTTCGCCACTTGATTCTGACACCGTTACTCCTTGTGACCGACTTGACTGTTTTCTTGCCGACTCTTGACCCCAAACTTAATCTCTAAGCAATATTAATACTCAAATTCCACTTTGCCACTAAGTAGCATTTTTGTGTTTAGTTTAAGCCATATTAATTATTTTGGGGGGATGATTGCGTATATATTAAACGAATAATTACAAGTTTTCACTATCCTTCTGGTTTTTCAGGGCCCATTCTACCTGCTGCAAAATTCCTCGCAGCATGGCCACCTCCCCAGTTTTCAAGTGAGCGCGATTATACAATTGGCGAAATTTTCCCATACGACTAGCTGCCGTATGGGGATATACATAACCAATTTTCAGTAATACTGATTCTAATTGCTGGTAGTATCCTTCCACAACATCCAAGGGCGCGAGTTCAATTTGAGGTAAGGTTTGAATGTCAAGTTTTTGGGCACATTGTGACAATTCATAACAACAAATTGCTACAGCAGTAGCCAAATTCAGGGCGACATAATCTTGACTTGTGGGAATGCCAACAAACCGCTGTGCATAATTTAATTCTTCATTGCTTAATCCCCGGTCTTCTCTGCCAAAAATCAGGGCTGTGGGTTTTTCTGGTTCCTCCAGTAACCAGGGTAGTGCAGTGCGAGGATTTTCTAAAGGTGTTTCTAAACTACGAACGCGACCAGTGGTAGCGATCGCCCGTACACATCCATGCAATGCTTCTGGTAAGGTTGCCACTATTACCGCAGATTCTATAATTTCCTGAGCGTGAACAGCCATCATCAAAGCTTCCGTCGAAAGCGGATCGCATTGGGGGTTCACTAATACTAAATTATATAGACCGAAATTTTTCATTACCCTGGCGATCGCGCCGATATTTATCGGCCCAGCTGGTTCTACCAACACAATTCTTAATCCAGCCAAGCCCATTTTTTGCCTCCTGCGATCGCACCAGTACTTACAGACTAATTTTCAGCGTTATGTTTCTGCTGAAGAGTTTCCCTGAAATCATTTTAGCTGTGTAAGTGAATGCCTGCGTCAGGTCTGAACAGTTCAGCGCAATCTTTGCCGTTGGACTAGTCGTTCGTCGCTATTTAGAAGTTACCTGCTTTAATCATCACAACTAAGTGTTCAATACGTTCATACTCATCTAGTTCTTTCAACTCCGTGGGTGTAAGTTCACCTGTGTTACTGCGTGTTAACAAGGTACGCAATCGTTCTTGCATTTCGGGAGTAGGTCTAAATTCAGCAATTTGTTCAGGAGTGGGGTTGCTAGCCAAAAAATCTAAGATATATCGGTAAACTTGTGCTGGTACAGCTGGTTGTTGGAGACTCAATGCAAGTAGTTCAGGTAAGCGATCGCCTACTTGTGCTAGTTGTTGAGATAATTCTTCTGATACTTCTAGGGTGATTCTTGGTATGGGGATTGCATTGGCAATTTACTTATTATTAAATGATATATCTCGAAATTTTTCATTCCCCTAGCGATCGCGCCGACATTTATCGGCCCAACTAGGTCTACCCAGACAATTCTTAATCCAGCCAAGCCCATTTTTTGCCTCCTGCCTGGTTGTTGAGTTTCGACTACGCTCAACTGCCGCGTAGTCGAAACACTACCCCTGCCTTTCTTCGCAATAACAGACTCACAAAATATGTCTCACATTCTGGTCGAAAATCTCAGGAAGACTTTCTTTGTGTCTGAACGTTCCTCTGGGCTTTTCGGTTCAATACGAGGGCTTGTGCAGCGAAAAACTAAAGAAGTTTATGCCCTCAAAGGAGTTTCGTTTTCCCTGGAACGGGGAGAACTTGTAGGATACATTGGCCCAAATGGAGCTGGTAAATCGACCACGATTAAAATTTTAAGCGGCATTCTCGTACCTTCTAGTGGAAAATGCCTAATTGGCGGACGAACTCCTTGGAAAGATCGAATTAAGCACGTTAATCGCATCGGTGTAGTGTTTGGTCAAAGAACGCAACTCTGGTGGGATTTGCCAGTGATTGAGTCTTTCGATTTGCTGCGGGATATTTATCGCGTTCCCCAATCAGAGTATCGTCAGACACGTGAAGAAATGATTGATTTGCTTGGTCTTGAAAGCTTTCTCTCCACTCCAGTGAGGCAGTTAAGCCTTGGTCAAAGGATGCGATGTGACTTTGCAGCCGCAATGCTTCACAGACCGGAAATTCTTTTTCTTGATGAACCCACCATTGGGCTTGATGCAGTTTCCAAGCTTGCAGTCAGAAAATTTATCAAAGCGCTGAATAAAACTCATCAAGTAACCACCATCCTAACTACTCATGATATGGATGATATCGAGGCATTGTGCGATCGCATAATTATTATTGGTGGAGGTGAGATCCTTTGTGATGGAACTCTAGCAGCACTGCGTTCTCAAGTTTCCTCGCGTCGGTACTTAAGAATCGACCTAGCAAACGATGATTTCTTTTTTGAAGAAGAAGGAGTCAGTATTATCTCTAAAGAAGGTCGCACTGTAACTCTAGCCTTCGATCCCACAAAGCTTTCTGCTGCATCTTTGATTAGCCAAGTTACCTCACAACACGAAGTAGAGGATCTTTTTGTGGAAAATCCACCCATTGAAGAGATAATTGCTGAACTTTATGCAATTTCAGCCGGAATTATCCCATGAAAGCATATTGGTCACTATTTGTTGCTAGATTTACACTACTGTTGCAATACCGTGCTGCTGCTTTGGCTGGTGTTGGAACTCAGCTTTTCTGGGGGTTAGTGAAAGTAATGGTTTTACAGGCATTCTTTACTCATACAACCTCTACTCAACCTATCACTTTTCAACAAGCTGTAGGATATGTGTGGCTGGGACAGGCGTTTTTGATGGCGATTGTCCCTTGGGGAGGTGATAGAGATATTCAAGAACTCATCCGAACTGGTGCTGTCGGATACGATCTTCTTCGACCCACAGACCTTTATAATTTTTGGTTTACTCGCGCTTTGGCACTTCGCACAACGCCCTTGATACTTCGTAGTATTCCGCTTCTTGGTGTCACAATTTTTATTTTTCCCCTTTTGAGACTTGATGAATGGTCGCTTTCTTTTCCACCCTCCTGGGCTTCTTTTTTTGCCTTTTTTATCTCTTTTATTGGCGCAATTTTACTTTCGTCTGCATTAACTATGCTTCTGACTGTATCAATGATGTGGACAATTTCAGGCGAGGGAATTAATAGTATTCTACCTACTCTTGTTACTATCTTCTCTGGCATGATTGTTCCTTTACCACTTTTTCCTGAGTGGAGCAAACCTTTTTTGAATGCACTTCCTTTTTCAGGACTAATCGACAAACCTTTTCGTCTTTTTACTGGTAATCTTCAACCAAACGCCCTGTTTAATGTTTTGCTGCATCAAACTTTTTGGATAGTTGTCATTATTATTCTTGGGCGTGTTCTTGTGAAATATGGCATTAGAAAGCTGGTAATTCAAGGAGGATAAGTAAATAATTCGTAATTCGTAATACTTCTATACGAGAGGCTGCACTTCTCTACGAGACGCTGCGCGAACGACTACGCTCTGTTACCACGCCAACGACTACGCTCAGTACAAGTTCGTAATTCGTAATTTTTTAAGCAGGAAGATAGGTTATACCATTTCTTTGTGAGGCTGCGCCAAATTTTCTTTCTTCCTTTGTGTCCTTCTCTAACGAGACGCTAAAGCGAATGCGGTTCGTTCCTTATATAATTTTGCATACATAATTGATATTAGATAATTTATTTTAAATAAAAATTACAAAGCAACTATGAATGATTTTTCGCTTTACCTTCGATATATTTCTGTATCTTTCAAGTCGCAAATGCAGTACAAAGTTTCTTTCTGGCTGCAAGTCATAGGGCAGTTTTTAGGAACTGCTGTTGAATTTTTTGGAGTCTGGGCACTTTTTAGTCGTTTTAATAGTATTGGTACGTGGACTTTAAACGAAGTTGCTCTATTTTATGGAATAATTAATATTTCTTTTGCCTGTGCTGATGCCCTTGGAAAAGGCTTTGACTCATTTACAACAATAATTAAAAGTGGAGACTTCGACCGTTTGCTTGTTCGTCCACGCACCACAGCAATTCAACTTTTAGGTAAAGAGTTTACTTTGAAACGAATCGGAAGATTATTTCAAGGAATTGTTGTTATGTGGTGGTCACTTTCATCACTCCAGATTCCTTTAACTTTTAAAACTTTATGGCTTTTGGGTACTTCATTTTTTGGTGGAGTTGCACTCTTTGTTGGCATTGTCATTATGCAAGCAACCATCACCTTCTGGACTATTGAATCTCTCGAAATTATGAATATCCTCACTTATGGAGGAGTCGAAACGGCTCAGTACCCACTTTCGATTTATAACAAGTGGTTTCAGCGATTCTTTACTTTCTTGATACCACTTGCTTGCGTCAGCTATTTTCCTTTGCTTGCAGTACTTGAAAAAGAAGATGCTTTTTTAGTGCCTTTGTGGTTTTGTTATATCTCACCAATCGCAGGCATTCTCTTTCTAATAGTTGCGCTTCAGCTTTGGAAAATAGGAGAGCGATACTATTGTTCTACTGGCAGCTAGTACAACAAAATTTTAGCTGTGTACTCAGGTGTATTTTAAATGAGCAGATCGCACTTTTCTAAAGATGCTGATTTAATACCTTGTAGTATTGCCTGATTTCACCAAACAATGCCACGGGAAGCTCACATGAAAAACTCCAGGAAAGGTTGGTTACGTAAAAGACTCAAAATTACTCTGATTTTCCTGTCAGTGCTGGGGCTATTGTTAGTAGGATTTGCTACCTACACCGTGCGCCAATCCTTTCCGCAAGAGAGTGGCACAATTCAAATACCTCAACTAAAAGCTGAAGTAACCGTTCAGCGGGATAAATGGGGTATTCCCCATATTTATGCTGCCAACTCTCACGATTTATTCATGGCGCAAGGTTATATCCACGCCCAAGACCGATTTTGGCAAATGGACTTTTGGCGACATATTGGTTCTGGGCGACTTTCAGAAATGTTTGGTTCATCTCAGGTTGACACTGATAAATATCTGCGGACAATGGGTTGGGCGAAGGTGGCGCAGCAAGAAATTCAGGAAATGAATGCAGAGATGAAAGCATACCTGCAAGCTTACGCTGATGGTGTCAATGCCTATTTGAGAGAGCATCAAGGCAGTGCCCTGAGTCTAGAATACACTGTGCTAAAGTTCCTCAATCCTGGGTATCAGCCAGAACCTTGGCAAATACTGCATTCTCTGACTTGGGGGAAGGTAATGGCTTACGATTTGGGCAGAAATTTCGAGCGAGAAATTGAACGCGCTATTTTGCTCAAAACCCTTAACCCCAATCAAGTAGAGGAACTTTTTCCACCATACCCTCAAGACTTGCCAGTTATTTTACCTAAGTTCCAGAAGAAAGAGAACAGAGGGACACAGAGACAGGGGAACACGCAGAGTTATTTGCCCGCTTCTTCTTCACTTCTCGACTCTCCAGATGTATTACCTGCTTTGGAGTCAATTACTAAGCCGATGATGGCTTTGGAACAACTTATAGGGCCCACGGGAATAGGTATTGGCTCGAATAGCTGGGTAATATCTGGTCAGCGAACAGCTACAGGTAAGCCAATTTTGGCGAATGACCCGCACTTAGGTGTGCAAATTCCCTCTATCTGGTACGAGGTTGGTCTACACTGCACACCGAAGAATGCAGAATGTCCCTACAACGTTTCTGGTTTTTCCTTTGCGGGAATGATTGGAGTAATTATCGGTCATAGCGATCGCATTGCCTGGGGTGTCACCAATGTACAATCTGATGTGATGGATTTATACATTGAGAAAATTAACCCGAAAAATCCTAATCAGTATGAAGTCAATGGCAAATGGGTTGATATGCAACTCGTGCCAGAGACGATTCAAGTCGCTGGAAGTCAATCGATTGTGCAAACGGTACGCTACACCCGACATGGGCCAATTCTCTCTGATGTTTCGCCCAATCTAAAGCAATTCCAGCCAAGTCAGTCGCTAGAATTACCGCAAAATTACGCCGTAGCCCTGCGTTGGACAGCCCTAGAACCTTCAAAACTAGGGTATGCTGTTCCCCAAATCAATCGCGCTCAAAACTGGCAGGAATTCCGCACTGCTGCCAGCAATTATGATGTCCCCGCTCAAAACTTAGTCTACGCTGACATTGATGGCAATATTGGCTACCAAATGCCTGGTAAATTCCCCATCCGCGCTCAGGGAGATGGGCGTTATCCCGTTCCTGGTTGGACGGATGAATATGAGTGGCAAGGCTATATTGACTTTGAGAAATTGCCCAAAAGTTTCAATCCACCTCAAGGTTATATTGCTACTGCCAATAATTTAGTTATGCGTGAATATCCTTACCTGATTACCGCAGACTGGGTTTATGGCTATCGGGCACAGCGCATCGTTGAGATGATTTCACAACAAACACAGCCGATTTCCCTCAAAGGTGTGCAGCGAATACAAGGAGACGATCGCAATCTGAATGCACAGACATTAGTACCACTACTGCAATCTATCACTGTTGATACCCCCCGATTGCAAGCAGCCCAAAAACTACTACAAGATTGGAATTTGCAGTTAGGAATGACATCGCCTGTTGCTGCTTTGTTTGAAGTCTTCTGGAAACACTTACTGGCAGATACGTTTCACGATCAGTTGCCTGAAAAGTACTTTCCGCATGGAGGCGATCGCTGGTATGCTGTGGTAGCAAATTTGGTCAAACAGCCCAATAGTGCTTGGTGGGATAATCGCAACACCCCAAAAGTTGAGAACCGCGACCAAATTCTGCGACAATCCTTTATAGAAGCCGTGAATGAATTAGAACGAATTCAAAGCAAAGACCCGAACAACTGGAATTGGGGCAAGCTGCATACCATTACTTTTCGGAATGCCACCTTGGGTAAATCTGGGGTTGCACCGATTGAAGCTTTATTTAATCGTGGTGCATTTGCTACATCTGGTAACGGCGAAACAGTAAATGCTAACCGTTGGAGAGCAAACAAATCCTTTGAGGTGACTGATATTCCTTCACTGCGGATGATTGTAGATTTGGGAAATTTGGATAACTCAGTAGCGATTCACACCCCTGGGCAATCAGGTCATGCTTTCCATCGCCACTACAACGATATGGTTGAACCTTGGCGCAAGATTGAATACCACCAGATGTTATGGGAATCAAAGAATGTTACAGAAAATACGACTACAACACTGAGATTAATTCCAAAATTGGTAGAGTAAAGGACGACACGACTATCTAATTTAAAATTGGGCTATTTGCGTGTAATTACATACACATTATCGAAAAAATGAAGTATAAAGTAACAGGGCAGAAAGAAAGTTAAAAACAGAAATAAAGATTCTTTTTAGAAAAAGTATTTTCTCTAACCATCCATTCCTACTGTCCAACTTTCACTAAATATAGTTGGAGATCATAAAACCTATGCAACGCGTACTTAAGCAAAGTTTTATACTTTCAGTTACTACTGCGATCGCATTATTATTTGCAGGTTGTGGCGAAAGTAAAGTTGCTCAATGTAACAAAGTTATCAAAGTTGCCAATCAGGCATCTACTCTAGGTCAGGAATTCGGCAAAAATCCCAATCCAGCAAAAGGTTCTAAAGCTTTAACTGAACTTGCTGGTAAGATAGATCCACTTGCCACAGAGATGAAAGCACTAGAACTTAAAGATGAAAAATTGCAAGGTTTTCAAGGACGCTTTCTCACACTTTATCAGAACATCAGCAAGGAATTGAATAATGCAGCAGCAGCCATAGATAAAAAGAATCTACCAGCAGCAAAGGGCTTTTTGGTATCTCTGCAAAAAAGTAGTACTGAAGAAAGTTCAATAGTCAAGGAAATTAATAGCTACTGTTCTGGCAAATAATCAATTTTCCTCTGCTTGGAATCTCGATCGCAAAAATAGCGGTTAAATAGTTGGTCGATAACCACCAAAAACAGCAAAGCTAAAATTTTTGTACCAGCAATCCACATTTTGGAACCCAGCCGCTTCTAACCAGCGAAGTTGAATATCAAGGGTTGCCATGCGATCGTATTCCATGCGTTTCTGTGCAGCGTTGAGATCCTCTTCTGAGATATTCTTCGCGCGGACAGAATCTAACCAGTGTTGACGGTAAAGTTGTTCTAAATCAGGCGTTTTGCCGAGAACTTGATCGGCGTTGACAAATATCCCTCCAGGATTGAGGACATTATAAATCCGTTGATAAAGAAGTTCTTTGTCAACATCTGACAAATGATGAATCGATAAGGCAGAGATTATTAAGTCATAGGAACCATCTAAATCAGTCTCAATGTAGTCACCAATTAAGATTTTGGGAGATTTACCCATTTTGCTAAATCTCACCTTAGCTTTCTCTAACATCTCAGGGGCTAAGTCAAGCAAGGTGAACTCTGCATTCGGGAAGACGGACTGAACCATACCTGAGTAAAGTCCAGTACCAGCACCCAAATCTAAAACCTTCAGCGGTGCAGTGCGTAGGCATAGCCCGTCGTAGACATCGCCTGGGATAATTTCAACAGCTGTTTTGTAAAAATCATCAAAACAGGGAATTAAAACACGACGTAAGTTATCGTAATCTCCAGCGGCAATATTAAAAGCTTCTTGAATATTCATTTTTTTATTTTTAATAAAGGTAAAACTTTCTGTTTGAACAACTCAATTAAAGCTGGTTCCATATATTCATATTCATCTGGTATATCTAAACAGATAATTTTTTTATCTTTCAGAAAAGTCTGAAAATTTTTGGATAGTTTAAGCGAGCGCATTTTGTTAACTTTTTAGAAAGTTGTGTCATTCTTGCGTAGACGCAACACGGCTTATCCTCATGTATTACATTCTTAAATAACTTGCTTGGTCAATGATTTTTGGCTTCGGTTTTCTCTATTAACCTCAAACAAGCATGAATTGTTGCTAAATAATAATAAAACATCCAGCTATACCAAATACCTTTATCAAAATCTGTCTTCTGTTGTTCGTTATGATGGCGGACACCAAAGTTATTAGCGAGATTAAACAAGTCTGCCTCGTCCTTGGAAGTGATTACCTGCTTAATTTTGGTTCTAAGAAACTCTAATACATCTACTAAGTCCCTGATAGCGTCACGCCTGTCATTTAGAGATGAACGATATCGCCTAAATTTGAGAATAGCTGTTTCTACTCTTTTTTCAACATTTTCTGGATCATAACTAGGTAAATCTGCCTCAAAAAGTAAATCTAGACCTTGTTCTGCTAGTTCTAAAATTTCACCATTTTCAGAGAGTTCATAACCATCTTTATAGTCGCAAATAATATCATTTATTTTATCCCTAAATTCTTTCTGACCACCTTTTTTGTCAAATGTATGATAATGCCAACCACAATTAGCATAAGTATGATGGAAACCATCAATAGGCTTAGATATCCAATCATGTAATAATTCGATCACATCGAAGAAATCGTCTTCACTATAATTTACGCACTTATCTTGGATCTGCCATAAGTTAGGCTTTCGCAAAGTTCTAAACATTTGAGCTTCAATATCACCTCCTAACTTACCTGCTACTTCTCCCTCGTCTACGCATTCATAACCGAAAGCCTCTTGAAAATAATCGTTTGATTTAAACTCCAAATAGATATCTCGAAATAAGCGACAAAGCATGGGCAAATCGAAGCGAACCGCGTCTGAATTTTTGCCTGTACGTGTAGAATAGTATCGTCGATTAACCATAATTATTTTTTAGATAAATACGTCTAGTACTGATTAAGAAATTAATTATTTGGCAGGGAGCAAATAATGCCTCATATCATAGCTAATAGTTAAAGCTATCGTCTAGTGAAGTGAGCATTTAAACCGTTTAGTCTAAGCTCTTATCAGATGAAATAAAGATACTACTCAACTAATTCTCCTGTCTGCTGTAAGACTTGTTTATAGAGTGTAGCATTGACCCAATATTGGGCAATATCAATCATGGCATCAAGTAGTGGTTGTACTTGAGGAATAATTTTTCTATTTTTTGCTAACGAGAGAATACCAAGAGTACCAATTACCTGTAATCCTAAATTTTTAGCTACTTGGCGAGCCTCCCGTTCATCTAACAAAATGTTTAGCTCACCAGTTTCGAGAGCTAAGGCAATGGCTTCTCGCTCCCCATCATCTAGCTCTGGGGGGATGCTGAGTGCTATGTTTGAAACAGGACGAACTTGTAGCCATCCAGAAGCAATTGCTTGCAATATAAATTGTGAACTTAGGAAGCCTGAACCTGTAGTTTCATTGTAGACAGCTTGGGGTATAACAATTGTCCCAAATACTCTCTGTAAAATATCAAGACGATTGATAGCAGCGAAGTTAATCAAAGGCGTAGCGTTGCAAATAACTGTCACAACTACCAACAACCTGTTTTAATTGACTCAATATCATCTGCTAAATCCATTTCAGTATAATGGCGTGAAATTTTTTGTTGCCCTAAAAGTTGCTGAAATTCCCATACAGATAGATTAGCCAAGCGGCGTGCTTGACCAAAAGTAAAAATATTTTGGTCGTATAACTGCAAGGCAATTTCCTGACGAATAGCCTGCTCACCTTGACTTATGGAATCTGGAGATAATTGCAGGTTAATTGAACTCACAAATTGACTCATATCCAAAAACAGCGTTTTACTTATAGTTTACTCTGTGATCGCTTTACTTAAATCATGAATTCTTTATTTTAAACGATGTATCAAAATGCAAAAGCACTAAGAAAACTTTGCATCTTAGCGCCTTTGTATGAGATATTTTTTCTAACTTCTATACCATCTCTGATGATGCCTGCACCATCTGCTGAGGCTGAGGCTGGAACATGAACAATGAGTACACAACGTCTCGACGAATGTTAACCATCATATCCAAGAAGAGTTCGTAACCCTCGCTCTTATATTCAATCAGCGGGTCTTTTTGCCCATAACCACGCAATCCTACCGATTCGCGTAAGGCATCCATTTGTTGCAGGTGTTCCCGCCACAGGGTATCAATGCGTTGCAAGATAAAGAAGCGTTCAGCTTGGCGCATCAGTCCGGGTTGAACTTGGTCAATTTGCGCTTCTTTGAGGTCGTAAGCAATTCGTACCTGTTCGTGGAGGAAGGCTTTAATTTCGCTGACTGTGATATCTTCTAATTGACTTGCTTGCAAATCTGCTAGCAGATAGACGAATTCTTTGACTTTCTCAACCAACTTTTCTAACTCCCACTCTTCCGAGGGTAAGTCTATGTTGATATAGTAGTCAACGATGTCATCCATCGTTTTTTCAGCGTATTTAATCACCTGTTCTTTCAAATCTTGACCTTCTAACACCCGGCGGCGTTCGGCGTAAATAGCACGACGTTGATTATTCATCACCTCGTCATACTCAAATACCTGCTTCCGAATGTCGTAGTAATAGGTTTCAACTTTTTTCTGTGCGCCTTCCAAACTGCGGGTAAGCATCCCAGATTCGATGGGCATATCTTCTTCCACTTGGAAGGCATTCATTAACCCAGCAACGCGATCGCCACCAAAAATCCGCAGTAGGTTATCCTCTAAACTGAGGAAGAATCTTGTGGTTCCAGGGTCGCCTTGTCTTCCTGCACGTCCGCGCAACTGGTTATCAATCCGCCGTGATTCGTGGCGTTCTGTACCAATTACGTGCAAACCGCCAATTCCCACTACTTCATCATGTTCGCGGGTAGTAAATTGTTCGTATTCCTGCTTGACGCGGTTGTAAGCTTCCCGCAATTTCTGAATTACAGGGTCATCGATGGGAGCTTTTTCTGCGGCTACAGCTACCTTGTCTTCTGCCTCCAATTCCGGTAAACTACGTTCACCATACTCACGCACGGCAATTTCTACTGCATCTTTGAGTAGTTTCTCGGTTTCTTTTGTCAACTGAGTTGGGAAAATTTCTGGCGAAGCCCGCCAAGTTTTGACTTTCTTACCAGGGACAAAGCCTTGACCACCACCATGTCCTGTAGGCAATCCGGCTGCTCTTTGCACGCCAAAGCTATCTTCATCTTCTGGCATGACGATCCGCGGCATAAAGTATTCCCGCAGCTTTAGACGCGCCATATATTCGGAGTTACCACCCAGAATGATGTCTGTACCTCTACCAGCCATGTTGGTAGCAATAGTAACAGCACCTTTTCGTCCAGCTTGGGCGACAATTTCCGCTTCACGCTCGACGTTTTCCGGGCGGGCGTTAAGTAATTCGTGAGGAATCGCCAATTCCTTCAGCAGCCTACTCAGAAGTTCAGATTTTTCTACACTAGTGGTTCCTACTAATACAGGTCTACCGAGTTCGTGCATTTCGGCACATTCTCTCGCGATCGCCCCCCACTTGCCTGATTCTGTCTTAAAGACCATATCAGATAAATCTTCCCGTCTGCGATCGCGATTGGTGGGAATTACCGCAACTTCGAGTTTATAAATTTTTTCAAATTCTGGTTCTTCGGTTTTTGCCGTTCCTGTCATTCCACCGAGTTTTGGATACAGCAAGAACATATTTTGGTAAGTTATGGTCGCGAGAGTTTGAGTTTCTGGCTGAATCTCTACGTGTTCTTTTGCTTCAATCGCTTGGTGTAATCCATCACTCCAACGCCGTCCGGCTAGCACCCGACCAGTAAATTCATCCACAATTACCACTTCACCATTGCGGACGATGTAATTTACATCCTTGAGGAAAAGTTCCTTGGCTTTAATTGCATTGAAAATGAAGTGCGCCCAAGGATCTTCTGGGTCAAATAAATCTGTGACTCCCAAAAGATTTTCTGATTCCGCAAACCCTTCATCTGTCAATAGAACGTTACGAGCTTTTTCATCTACATCGTAATGTTCGTCTTTTTTGAGTGTAAATGCTATTTCAGCGGCTTGCAGATATTTTTCTGTAGGTCTTTCCACCTGCCCAGAAATAATCAGTGGTGTCCGCGCCTCATCAACTAAAATCGAGTCCACCTCGTCAATTACACAATAATTAAACGGGCGTTGTACCACATCTGCCATTGATGTCGCCATGTTATCCCGCAGATAGTCGAAGCCGACTTCGCTGTTGGTAACATAGGTGATATCGCAATCGTAGTTTTTCTGACGTTCACTAGGAGTCATGCTTGACTGAATTAGCCCCACACTCAGCCCCAAGAACCGATGTACCTGTCCCATCCATTCAGCATCCCGACGAGCCAGGTAATCGTTCACGGTGATGACGTGTACACCTTTACCAGTAAGGGCATTTAAATAACTCGGCAAGGTGGCAACTAGTGTTTTACCCTCACCAGTTTTCATCTCGGCAATTTGCCCTACGTGCAAAATGATACCGCCAAGGAGTTGGACATCAAAGTGCCGCAAGCCTAAGACTCGCCGTCCTGCTTCCCGGACAACGGCGTAAGCTTCTGGCAATATGTCATCTAAGGTTTCGCCTTTGGCAAGCCGTTGTTTAAATTCGACGGTTTTACCTTTTAACTCATCATCGGAAAGAACCTTAATTTCTTCCTCTAAAAGGTTAATTTCAGTAACAGAAGGTTGGTATTTTTTAAGCTTACGAGCGTTGGGGTCGCCCAACAGAAGTTTTAGCATGGCAGATTATAGAACTGAATCAAGGGGATGGGATTAAAGGGTCGGCATTGATTATAAACATTTAACCCAGCCCAACCGTCTTGGTCGTGGATGGGTGTTAAATGAGAATTAACTCAAAAACAGGAGAAAAATTAGCCAATCATTTAGTAAACTGATTGCTTTTAACTCTTATCTTATATTTAGTCTTTCTTCATAGTATCATTTTGCCCACAGATGGGGTCAGAGAGGGAGTGGGGGAATAGAATTAGGAGTTAAGAGTTATGAGTTATGAATTTTTCAACTCCTCGCTTCTAACTCCTCACTCTTCACTGCCATTCTGCGGTTAAGCGGCGAAAATTGTAATCACTAGCACTGGGATGACAGCTGACGCAGCTGCCAATCTGGACAGGACGTGGTAGTTGGACTCCTGGATGCAAAGCTTTGAAATAACGTGAGTTGTTGAGGCGATAGGGTGTTTCTTCGTCGTCTAGCTGCACACGGGAAAAAGTCGAAAGATATTTCCACACTAAGATACGCGGTGGATCGACTAAAGGCTTGAGTTGTGTGCCGTAGTGCTGCGAGTCTTGCAGGAGATTTTTCCAAGTTTGGGTGGGTAAAACTGCTGGTGGTATACCGATGTGACATGTGGCGCAGTTTTCCAAATACAGTTCTTGCCCTAGTTGGTATTGTGCAGGTACTACGTCAACAGTGCCAATTTCGGCGGTGGGAGTCGCACTTTGGGCGTTAGTTGCCAAGGCTAGAAGCCAGCCCATAGCTAAACTCCACATTACAATTACCAAAAGTAAACCGAAAAATTGGCGTTTGAATTCACGTTCGGCGCTTTGCTGTAGTGCTTGGCGGTCGCTATCAGGCTCGTGCTTTTCGCGATCGCGGGTTTTGCGCTTAACAAAAATTGACATTCCTCACATTCCCAAATATTTAAAAGTGGCGCTTGTGCTAATCATAAGACTTACGCAGTATTGGCAGTGTTTCAAATTTTGTGTAAGTAGTTTTGTCAAGCAACACATTTTTAATATTGATAACAGTAATATAAATATCCAGGGTTAGCGCGCCTCAAACCCTATTGACAGTTGGATTCTAGCAGAGTAGTGAGTTTTGGAGAGCTACTGCCAAAAGAGAAACCATGTACTGCTCATTCATAGCTACGAAAGATAAAAAATCTTTGAACAAGAATTCAGAAGTCAGAATTCAGGAGTCAGAATAAAGACGCTCGTTCGCGTAGCGTGTCGCAGACAAGACTCGCTAACGCTTCGCTATCAGTCGGGGATTCAGATCGGCGCAGGAATTGAAAACTACCAAATCCTAGATTTTGTGGGGGTCTTAAACCCGCTTATTCAGACGCTCGCAGACTCGCTCTAAGCGAAGCATCCCGAAGGGTATACGCTACGCTATCCGCCAGTCATACAGAAAACATTGCTGAATTCTGACTCACTTCGACTACGCTCAGTGACCTCCTGACTCCTGAATTCTGTTCGATAAATTAGGTAAAAAATTTTATTTATAACCACGTAAATTGCGATACATCAATTTCCATAGAAACATAGAGCGATGCCTAGGTTGGGCTGCGCCTACGCTCCTTAGTGGAGCAACATTCAAAAGTAATTGAACTGTAAAAGTACTACCTTGACCCAACTCGCTTTGTACATTTAATTTACCTTGATGTGCTTGAACAATAGCTTGAACAATAGCTAATCCCAATCCAGAACCACCAGTGCTACGGGAGCGATCGCTACTCACCCGATAAAAGCGATCAAAAATTCGATTCAGTTCGTGTTTTGGGATACCAATACCTGTATCTTGAACTTTAATTACGGCATTATGGTCGTTGCGGTCTAAGAAAACTGTTACCTCTCCTCCTCTGGGTGTGTATTGAATTGCATTGACAATTAAATTAGAAAACAAGCGATAAAGCTGGTCAGCATTACCTATAATATTCAGAGGTTGACGCACTTGTATTAAAGATGTCAGCTTTACCTCTGCGGCATTTGCCATCGCTTCAAATTCCTCAACTAAATCGCTAACAATATCATTTAGGCAACAAATTTCACGTTGTAACTTTTGGGCTTGTTTATCTAAACGTGCTAACATCAATAAATCAACAACTAAGGTAGTTAACCGTTGATTCTGACGCTGTATAGTTTGCAAAATATCCCGTGTCTCTTCAGAATCTATTTGCGGCATTAAAAGTGCTGATTCCACCGTTGCACCTGTTGCAGCTAAAGGCGTTCGTAATTCGTGTGCTGCATCTGCTGTAAACTGTTGAATTTGTCGATAGGATTGATAAATTGGCTGCATAGCTAATCCTGATAGCCACCAACTAGCACCAGCAATCATAGCCATTGCAACTAGCAGCCCTAATACCAAAACTAATTTTACACTATCCAAGTAATGATTAAACTCTTGTAGACTTCGCCCTACTTGCATATATCCCCAGTCTTGATAATTTTGGGTATGCAGCGCTAGAGTAATTTGATGGTAATCTTTGCCTTTGCTGTCTTTGAGAAATTGCCAAGTTTTTTGATTAAAAACGTCAGGTAATCCTTCTGGATAATAACCAGCAGTAGCAATTAATTTTCCCGAAGTATCAAAAAAACGTATATAGTAGCTAGTTTTAGTAACGATACCAAGAAGATGACGTTTAGAATGCGGCTGTTGTTGAATACAATTAGTAGCTCCAGTTCCACAGTTATCTATATTTGGGAATAACTGATGTGCCAATGGTTCTAAACGTCCAGGTGACTGTAGTTTTAGTTCGATACTGTCGTGTAATGTTCCCGCTACAGACTCGATTTCACTGTCTAAAGCCACCACATGGGCATGGAACACTGCTCGATAAAAACCAAAGGCACATAGGCTTAAAATTAAACCCATAACGATGGCATAATACAGAGCCAACCGAATACGGGTGAGTCGAAACAGCTTATTCTGATTCATTGTTGAGATTAAGACGATATCCCATACCGTGCAAAGTTTCAATTAAGTTAGCACAGTGGCTATTGGTGAGTTTGCGACGTAACAAACGTATTTGTGCCGCCACTACGTTGCTAGTGGATTCAGCATTAACTTCCCAAATTTGATTGCGAATTTGTTCAGTAGTGACAATCTGGTTGGGGTGTTTCATAAAATATTCCAATAGTTGGAATTCTTTATTAGTTAAAGGAATCTTTTGTTGTTCACCTGTAGTATTTCGTCTGACAACTGTACTGTTACCATAATCAAGAGTTAAGTTATCAACAGTCAATTGTTGAGGTTGGAAATGCGGAGAGCGACGCTGCAAAGCCCGCAATCGTGCCAGTAGTTCTACCATACCGAATGGCTTTACCAAGTAGTCGTCAGCACCTGCATCTAGTCCGGCTACTTTATCTTCCATTCTATCTCTAGCAGTTAGCATCAGGATAGGAAGAGGATTTACTTTGTAACGCAGTCTTTTGCACAATTCTAAACCAGTAATTCCTGGAAGCATCCAATCAAGAATTGCGACTGTATATTGTGCCGAGCTATTTTCTAAGTAAGCCCATGCTTCATTACCATCCATTACCCAATCAACTAAGTACTTTTGTTGATTTAAGGTGCGCTTGATAGCAGCCCCTAAATCCGGCTCATCTTCGACTAGCAGCACCCTCATACCAAATTGAATAGTTAAAGGTTCGTTGTAAATTTGTGATGTAATCATAGTTTGCAATAGGGATATCCCTATAAATAGGTTGACAGAAGTTTATGAAATTAGAATGAAATTCTTAAAAATTAGGATTAAGCTATGCAAGACCTAACAGCAGGACAGGGTACTATCGGATACATAATCAGATAAGCAATACTCAGTAGACAACTTGCCAAAATAGGGTGTACTCGTGGAATTTGCTATTAAGCTTCTTGGTACAAGGATGCTCCCATAATTATGATTTCTGAATCTGAATTTTTCTTAAAGTTATACAATAATGGGAAGTCAATTAGATGATAAAAATACTTCATGAATACTGAACTTGGAAAATTATTAAAAACAAAATAGAAAATTTCATCTTGATTTCATATTTATCATTCAAGATAAAAAATAGGTTGATTCCATAATGGATATCAATATTTTTGTGGACATGACTTAAAGGCTTGCTCAAGTAGTTCTCGCTAAGACCGAATTGATATTTACTTTTGGACAAATTGAAACATTTTAATTTGTGATTAGCTATATGAGCAATAGTCACTACAATTTGGATCGTCAATAAAAGAATGTAGTAGTGATATTGCAAATACAAATCCGCTCCAATGAGCAAGTTCATTCAGCCCTGATAATTCCTACTAGGTTTTAAATTTTTTGGATGGTAAATATGAATCAGCTTGCAAAATCTTCATCATTCGAGAACGTTTCTAACTGTCAATGGAAAAATCATAGTAAATGGAAAAAGATTACTGCCTCTGATGTTACCGAGGCAATAGGAAATGTACCGATTGTAAAACTCAAGAATATTTCTCCTGTATGTGTTGTCTCAGAATGTTTCTTGAAGTTAGAGAGCTGCAATCCTGGAGGTTCTATTAAGGAGAAAAATGCAGTCTACCTCGTTACTCGTGCAGAAGAAGAAGGGCTTCTTGTGCCTGGTGGTACGATTATCGAGTCAAGTTCAGGAAATTTCGGCGTTGGTCTGGCTATGGTAGGAGCAGTGCGAGGGTATAGAGTCATTATTGTTGTCGATGCAAAAACTGCTCCACCGTTTAGACGAATGTTGAAAGCATACGGTGCAGAACTTGTAGATGTACCGTTACATGAGGCAGATGAATCAGGCTCGATGCAGAAGGCAAGAATGAAACGAGCGCGTGAGCTTGCCGCGACTATTCCTAATGCTTGGTATCCGTGTCAGCACTTGAATCCTTTGAATGCTGAGGCACACTCATACTACACTGCGCGTGAGATTGAAGCTCACTTTTCATCCAACCTTGATGCCGTGGTCGTCGGTGTTAGCACAGCAGGACAAATAATGGGAATAGCTCGTTATCTTCTACCGCGATTTCCAGGACTACGCATTGTTGGCGTTGATGTTGAGGGTTCAGTCATTATGGGAACGCCAGCAAAACCATACAAGATGACAGGTGTTGGATTATCGTTCTTTCCACCTAATCTGGAGCTTTCGCTGCTGAATCGTGCTTATGTGATACCAGAGGCGATCGCTTACTCAGTGTGCCATGCACTTGCACGTCGTGAGGGATTGCTTCTTGGTGCTTCCACAGGGGCAATTGTAGCTGGTGGTTTACATCTGGCGCGCTCTCTTGGTGCGGGTGCGCGGATTTTGATGATCAATCCAGACCGAGGAGACAGATATCTTGAGACAGTCTACGATGACCATTGGCTTGACCGTTATGGATTTACCCTTAAAGAAGGAGAGCATCTTGATGATGCGATCGCCTCACTAACTCCTGTGTATTTTTAATAACTCCTCATAATCATATAATACTGAAAAATTTCATGAATACCTCACCCCAGCAAGAACAGGAAGGTAATAAAACAGCTTCTGGGCGATCGCTATTGATGTTACTTGCCCAGTTCATACCTCTTTCCTTAACTGATGTGGCAATGACTCTGGGCGATCCGCTTCAGACCTCTGCACTTAGTCGCCTAGCCTTTCCCCAAGAGACATTAGCCGGAGTTGGGGTAGTCAAAGGAGTTGCCGTATTTCTAGAAAGCCCCATCATCATGATTCTTCATGCCTCAACCGCACTGGGAGGCCAAGCCAAATCTCGGCGCGCACTTTGGCAGTTTACGGTAATTGCGGGACTAGCTCTTAGTAGTATCTTTCTTTTGCTCACTTGGGAACCTTTGTATAACTGGTTACTGCTTGATGTCTTCGGCGTTAGCTCATCAATTGCCGCACGAGGAAGAACTGCTTTTATATTAATGTTCCTTTGGCCTTTCGTAATTGCTTGGCGGCGATTCTTTCAAGGGTTGCTGATCCGCGCTCACAAGAGCATAGCTGTAGGTTGGGCAAGTGTAGCGCGATTGACTTGGGTAATTGTGACGCTGGCAGTGGGAGTAAGCTTGAGGTTAGATGGAGGATTGCTAGCAGGTATTACCATGATGGGAGCAATACTTATTGAGGCAGTGCTGGTCACATGGTTTTGTTTGCGTCTTGGTGCTATTTCTATTCTTAACCAACAAGTACATTCTGAGACTAAAAAACTGCCTCAAACCTTTCAAGAAGTCACCTTTTACTATCTTCCTTTAGCCTCAACAATGCTTATTGTTTGGGGTGCAAGGGCAATACTCCTGAGTCTCATTGCGCGCTCATTCGATGGCAGCCTCGCACTTGCTGTATGGCCCGCTGCTTGGGGACTACTTCTTTCGATCGCTAACGGTACACGTATGATTCAACAAGTGGTAATTTCTACTTATGAAGAAACTTCTAGGCGAACACTTGTTGCTTTTGTGGCTCTTGTCGGTTTGGGTTTTACTGTAATACCAATTTTTCTTGGGTTTACAGACAAAGGATTATTACTACTTGGTCAGTTTTTGGGAAATAATTCATCTCTTGTGGAAGCAGCTCGTCCGGTAGTACAAATACTGTCATTTCTACCCCTGCTCTTAGCACTGCAAAATACGTTTCAAGGGCTACTTATTCACAAAGGCAAGAACTGGCTGATCAACTTGGCAACAGTAGTTGCTGCAACTTTTACTTTAGTAGTATGTGGCAGTCTGATTTTTACCAGACATAGCGGAGCTAATTCAGCAGCGTATGGAATGCTTGCGGGCGTTATTAGTGAAATAATCGTGCTTGTTTTTGCGCTTCAAAAGAAATAAATTGGCTCAATTTTTACTAGCGACTATGGCACTATTAACACTGAACAAAAAGCATGTTTAATCGCTAGCAAGAAATAGAGTTATCGCCATCTCGGATAGCTGTTTTTTAGCTCATCGAAGTCACCTTACCTTAAGGAATAGAAACCGATCGCAATAATCGCTCAACAACAGTTCTTGAATTGCGTCCTCCTCTAGCAATAAGGCGATGGCAAAGAACGTGAGGGACGAGAAACTTCACATCATCAGGAATCGCATAATCACGCCCTGATAGAAAAGCTAGGGCTTGGGCAGCTCGTTGCAATGCTAATGTGCCACGTGGACTGACGCCAAGGGCAATTTCCTCATCTTGGCGTGTTACCCGCACCAATTCGAGAATGTACTGTTGCAAGGAAGTTGCTACTTTTACTTGAGAACAGAGGTAACGCAATTCCTGTACTTCTGCCAAGGTAATACAAGGCTGCAAATCAGCAACCTTTATACCATTTTGAAGATTTTGCAGCATCAGGAGTTCTTCTGCCTCGGAAGGATAGCCTAAACTCAGCGACAACATAAACCGATCCATTTGCGCTTCCGGCAGGGGAAAAGTACCTTGATACTCGATAGGGTTTTGAGTGGCGATGACAAAGAAGGGTTGGGGAACTGGACGAGAGACACCATCGACTGTTACCTGGTGTTCTTCCATAACTTCCAGCAACGCTGACTGAGTGCGGGGCGTAGCACGATTGATTTCGTCAGCTAGTAACACATTGGTAAAGACTGGCCCAGGAAGAAAAGTAAATTCGCCGCTTTTAGGATTCCAGATGTTGGTGCCTGTGATATCTGTTGGCAGTAAATCGGGAGTGCATTGTAGCCGTTGAAATTTGCCATCCAGTGAACGAGCTAGAGATTTAGCGAGGAGGGTTTTACCAACACCAGGGACATCTTCTAGGAGGGCATGACCACCACCTAATAAGGCGACTAGCACTAAGCGTATTGCTTCAGCTTTGCCAACGATGGTAAGAGCTAGATTTTGTGTTAAAGCGTCGATTTTTTCTCTCATGCGTTGTAGGAGTGGGGAGTGTCTAATGGGGAGTTGGGAGTTAGGAGTTGGGAGTTAGGAGTTGGGAGTTAGGAGTTGGGAGTTAGGAGTTAGGAGTTATAATAATTCTTCCCTAATGCCCAATGCCCAATTTTCCTAAATACATTGTTCCCACTTAGAACTCCTAACTCTGCCAATTTTAGATTTTGAATTTTGAATTTTGGATTGAAATAAAAATCTAAAATCTAAAATCCAAAATTGAATGACTCCAAACTCCTAACTCTTAACTCCTAACTTTTAACTTTCCGCTCCAGCACTCAAAACTTCTCTAGCAACAACGCAGTCAAGTTGAATTTGTGTTTTCAGGGCTTCGAGAGAAGGAAATTTTTGTTCAGGGCGCAAAAATTTAACTAGCTGCACGACCAGTTTTTTGCCATACAAATCACCTGACCAATCGAATAAATGTACTTCCGCAGATGAATAAGTACCGTTTACAGTTGGACGATTACCGATATTCATGACACCCAAGTTCTCACTAGGAGCGGTATCTGTTGTTTCATCGAGAGTGAAAACGCGGACAGCGTATACTCCTTGGCGGGGTAAAAACTTTTCTTTTGGTAGTTGAAGATTAGCGGTGGGAAAGCCAATTGTTCTGCCCAATTGTTGACCTTGAACGACATCACCAAGGAGGGTGTAAGGGCGTCCTAGTAGTAGATTTGCGTTTTCGATATCTCCCTGCTCAAGGGTTTGGCGGATCAATGAAGTGCTAATGCGGGCATCCTGAGCCGGAGTAGTACTGACGCAACTACTTTGGGTGGGCGAATCACCTGTATAAGTTTGTAAAGGAACGATCGCAACAGGGATATTGTACTTGGCGGCGATTAATTGCAAATCTTTAGCAGTACCACTACGCTTTTCACCAAAGCAAAAATCCTGCCCGATGCTAATTCGTTGGCATCGCAGTTGTTGCACAAGAATTTTTTCGACGAATTCTTCGGGAGTCAAAGCAGATAATTCTTTGTCAAAGGGCAGTAGTACCAGCTG
Source organism: Nostoc sp. EspVER01 (assembly GCF_034530635.1). Lineage (NCBI taxonomy): Bacteria > Bacillati > Cyanobacteriota > Cyanophyceae > Nostocales > Nostocaceae > Nostoc > Nostoc sp. EspVER01. Next base: position 49,455 of record NZ_JAVRCS010000025.1, on the reverse strand, counting down.
TTCTACCCCAAGCGATCGCAATTGTTGGACTTTTTCATCCAGTGGCGTTAACAAAGTCCGGGGTTGCCCTGTAAAGAACTCTTGTGGATGGGGGTCAAAGGTGACAACTGTTGAATAGGTATATTCTTGATTTGTCAGTTGATTTCCCTTTGAGTGCGGACTACTAGCTCCTGACAAGTGACCAGTGTGCAAGACTGGTTGAATTACCCTTTGATGACCAAGATGAACGCCATCAAACTTGCCAAGGGCAACAGCAGTCGGCGTTAGTAGCCCAACGCTAGAAAAAGCAACCCGCACAGAACACCCATTTTTAGACAAATTTAGCACGTGGATTCTGAGATTTTAGGTTTATTTTAGCTCTCAGCAGGAAGCTACCCTATGGTAAACCGCCTTCAGGAGCGCTGAAAGCCTCTGATCACCAATCTAATCTAAAATCTCCAATTCCTCTGATCGCAATCTTTAGGAAGACAACTTACTAACAGGAAAAGATTCTGATAAGGCAACTGAAGTCGGAACCTGAAGTACCAATCCTTCCCGTGCCATAATAGCACCAGGAAATTTTTCAGCAGCTTCTTTGCCGACACGATCCAAAAAGTCGTCATCGTGCGCCGGGTCGTGGTGGTAAATCACCAGAGTTTTGACGTTAGCAGCTTGTGCCACTTTTACCGCTTCTTGCCAGGTAGAATGTCCCCAGCCAATTTTTGGGGATTTTGGCGAGTGGTATTCCTCGTCTGTGTAGGTAGAATCGTAAATTAAGATGTCGGCATTACGAGCTAGCCACAACACATTGTCATCGAGTCGATCGGGAAAATGTTCGGTATCAGTGATGTAAGTAGCTGCACCACCACGCCAGTTGACGCGGTATCCGACAGCTTCACCTGGATGGTTTAAAGGTGCTGTTTCTACGGTAAGGTCATCGATATCGATTGGTTGCCCCGGTCGAACATCGTAGAAATTTAAATTGGCTTGCATAATTTGCAAGGGTACGGGGAAGTTCGGGTGCAACATTTGATCGTTGAGGCGCTGTTCTATGGTAGAACCATCAGGTGCGATCGCGCCGTAAATATGAAATTCATTCCCCTTCACAAACCCTGGTGTAAAGAAGGGAAAACCTTGCATGTGATCCCAGTGAGAGTGGGTAAAAAATATGTGAGCTTCTAACGGCATTTGGCGCAACAGAGATTGCCCCAAAACATGTAGTCCCGTGCCAGCATCGAAAACTAAGCGTTTATCGCCCGCTTGCATTGATATGCAAGGGGTATTACCGCCGTAACGAACAGTGTGTGGCCCTGGGCTGGGGATGCTACCGCGAACGCCCCAAAATTGTACGGTAAATTGATTCTCTATCCTAGACATGGGTGTTGCTTGCTGGACTGAGCGGGCGATAAATGAAGGAATTGTTACTTATTTTGTCTAAGTTTATGCTGTCTCAGCGATTTTGCTAGAGGGAGGATTTCTTGGTAAAACAGCATATCCTGTTTCTGGCTGATTGTGTAAATGTGAATGAAATACGTCAGTGAGAATTTTCCAGGCTTTGGGGTGAATGTGTATCGGTTATTTCAAGAGTGCCCCTACGTTATAGCCTACTTTTTCCGTGATGCATTTGAATAACCTCATTTTTTTCCTGATAAATCAAATGATTCCAGGAAAATTGAATTCCCACTCCGATAATTTCTCTAATCCAGTTGCGTAGGTAAGATTGTATTGTAACGGGGTAATACTGATGTAGTTTTTACGTACAACATGCACATCTAACGGTACATTTTGAGGCAGATTTGATCCGGTTGGGGGTTCTACATCCTCAATTACCTCTCCGGTTAACCAGTAGTACGTTTTTCCACGAGGATCGACTCGTTTATTAAACACATCAATGTAATGCCGTAGGCCTTGACGGGTGAGAGCAACTCCGGCAATTTCTTCCCATTTGACCGCAGGAATATTGACGTTGAGCAACATTAAATCTGGCAGTGGTTTTTGGGCTAGCTGGTCTACAAGAACTGTGGCAAACTTAGCAGCAGCTTGAAAGTCTTTAGATGTATGACTTATAAGACTCAGCGCTACACTGGGAATGCCTTCAATTAAACCTTCCATTGCCGCAGAAACAGTGCCAGAATACAAGATTTCAGTTCCCAAATTCGCACCTTGATTAATACCAGAGAGAACCAAATCCGGGGGAGTTTCCAGCAAAGCCCACAGCGCCAATTTGACGCAATCTGAAGGCGTACCATCGCAAGCCCAAGCTTTGATAGCAGGATGAAAAATCCCTTCAACAATTTCGGCCCGAATGGGTTGGTGTAAAGTTAACCCGTGTCCAGTTGCCGATCGCTCTCGATCTGGGCAAACTACACTCACATCATGACCGGCCTCTGCCAAGTAGTTGGCTAGGGTACGAATCCCTAGGGCAGAAATGCCATCATCGTTGCTAATTAGTAATTTCATAGTCATTGGTCACTTGTACTGAGTTTCGACTTCCTTCGACTGTGCTCAGGGCAAGCCGCTCAACTACCGCGTAGTCGTTGGCGTGGTAACAGAGCGTAGTCGAAGTGCAGCCTCTCCAAGAGTTGTATTACTCATTGATCATTAGTTATTAGTTATTTGTTATTAGCCATTTGTCAATGTCTGAGGTCACAACCAGCAAAAAAACATTTATCCTCACTAGACAGTGTGGCGGAATTTTGCTTACCTTTAAGACAAGTTGCTCAATTCCCAAGCTGGTTAAGTGAGATGTTAGCTGGATTTACGTGCCCGCTGTACTAGCCCAATCATCTTTAACTGATAAACAGAGGTTTGGTTTCAACCCTCACCTTTAGCTGATGTTAATGGTATTGCTGTAAGTTTATTTATCGACCAGTTCACAGCTTTTGACTATAGACTAATGACTAATGACCAATGACTAATAACTAATGACTAGCAATTTAGAAGCTCAACTTTTAGCACTGCGGCAAGAAGGAGAAAAAGCGATCGCAGCCGCCGACACCCTAGAACGTCTGGAAGAACTCAGAGTTAATTATCTGGGTAAAAAAGGGGAACTGGGGGCACTGTTGCGAAGTATGGGGCAGATGAGTGCAGAGGAACGGCCAAAAATTGGAGCGATCGCCAATACAGTCAAAGAATCCCTGCAAACTAGTCTAGACCAGCAACGTGCTGCCTTAGAAGCCGCGCAAATTCACCTCCAGCTAGAGGCGGAAACTCTGGATGTAACTATGCCCGGAATTTACAGCCCCCAAGGTCGCATTCATCCCCTCAACGGCATTATCGACCGGGCACTGGATATCTTTGTTGGTATGGGTTACACCGTGGCTCAAGGGCCAGAAATGGAAACAGATTATTATAATTTTGAGGCTCTTAATACCCCGCCTGACCACCCTGCGCGTGATATGCAGGATACCTTCTATCTGCCAGATGGTAATCTTTTACGTACTCATACCTCGTCAGTGCAAATTCGTTACATGGAAAGAGAAGAACCACCGATTCGGGTCGTGGCTCCAGGGCGAGTTTATCGGCGAGATAATGTAGACGCGACTCACTCGGCTGTTTTCCATCAAATAGAACTTTTAGCTATTGACGAAGGACTAACTTTTACAGACCTCAAGGGCACAATTAAAGTATTTTTACAAGCAATATTTGGCGATTTACCAATTCGCTTCCGCGCCAGTTATTTCCCATTTACTGAACCTTCCGCTGAAGTGGATTTGCAGTGGAATGGTCGCTGGCTGGAGGTAATGGGCTGCGGTATGGTCGATCCAAATGTACTTAAGTCTGTGGGTTATGATCCAGAAGTTTATACAGGGTTTGCTGCCGGTTTTGGTGTAGAACGCTTTGCAATGGTGTTGCATCAAATCGATGATATTCGTCGCTTGTATGCTAGCGATTTGCGATTTTTGCAGCAATTTTAGGCATACGTAATAGTTATGTACTGCAAGCAAGGTAACAATAAACAATGACTTCAGTTTCCAGGTTAGATCAAGTTCTAGAAAGCGTCGAAAACTTATCAGTAGATGAACAAGAAACATTAATTGATCTGGTAAGTCATCGGTTGGCAGAACGGCGGCGTTCTGAAATTGCTGCTAATATCGCTCAAGCACAAGTAGAATACCAGACGGGTAAAGTGTTCCGTGGAACTGTTACTCAAATAATGGATGAGTTAAGCAAGTGATAACTGTAGTTTTGGCATCATCGTTTAAACGAGCATTTAAGCGATTGGTACGACGACAGCCAGAATTACAAGAGCGGATTGGAGAGCGGTTAGCACTACTAACCGCCGATCCATTTGATCCATTGTTGCAGACTCATAAACTTAAAGGCAAACTGTCTGGAGCTTGGGCGTGTTCAGTGGACTATGATTGTCGCATTGTCTTTAACTTCGTGCAAAATATAGAATCTGGGGAAGAAGAAATTTTGCTAATTGATATCGGCACTCATAATGAAGTGTACTGAATTTTAGGTGCTGTTTTAGTATTTTCCTACTGACTAATTTTGGATTTAGGATCGAATAATTCAATGACTGCGATCACTGGTAAACTTCTAACGCTTGAGGAATATTTTAAGTATGACGATGGCACGGATAGCCAATATGAACTGATGGCAGGTGAGTTAGTTGCAATGCCACCTGAAAGCCCAAAAAATGTCCAGATATCTCTCTTTTTGCTGGTCAATTTCCTCAAGTTCGTCCCAGTTAATCGGTTAAGTAACAAAGTTGAAATTGTTGTTGCTGGTTCTCGTGCGACAACTCGCATTCCTGATTTAGTTGTGCTAACGGATGAACTTGCAACAATCTTAGAAGGTGCAACGCGATCCACAATCACTTTGGATATGCCTCCTCCAGCATTAGTTGTCGAAGTTGTTTCTCCTGGCAAAGCTAACGAAGATCGGGACTATCGCTACAAACGTTCCGAGTATGCCGCAAGGGGAATTACTGAATATTGGATTGTTGACCCTCAGATAAATGCAGCTACCGTACTGATATTAGTTAACGGGTTTTATGAAGAAACCAGATTTGCAGGAAACACTGCGATCGCTTCTACTATTTTCCCAGGTTTACACCGCACAGCAATTACTCCAAGCCGAAGAAAGGAATACACCCAGCAAGGAAAAGTAAAAAGTTAAAATTCACTCATCAAAAAAGGTTTATAACTACTTTTGTATAGCTATCTTCAGCCAAATAATATATGTGAAGCCAATCCAATCGCTCCTCCTGCTAGCACCAACCAAGCTGAATTTATTTTAAATCTAAACACAGCGATCGCACTCAAAATTGCCATGATAATTGTTAACCAATCTACCAGTGCGGCTTGTCCCAATGTGTAAGTGACTCCTGCCATTAATCCTAAAGAAGCCGCATTTACACCATCCAAAAATCCGCTTGCCCAAGGAGATTGACGCAACTTAGGAACCCAAGGATTAACCACCCACACCAGCACAAATGATGGTATAAAAATGCCGATTGTAGCAGCGATCGCTCCAGCATTTCCTGCTAGCAAATACCCAATAAATGTTGCGGTGGTGAAAACAGGCCCCGGTGTAAATTGTCCGATCGCTACGGCATCTAAAAGCTGTTGTGATGTCAACCACTGGTTGCGCTCGACTAAATCCCGTTGCAGAAATGCCAGCAATACATAGCCACTACCATAGAGAACACATCCAATTTTGAGAAAAAAGACAAAGACGTTAATCCAACTGACTGATGTCACTGTTGCTGTTGTACTCCCAACCTGCGCCAGCATACCTGAAATAGGTAACAAGAATGCTCCGCTTGTGTGTCCTCTGGCTTGCCAATTTTTTAGTAGCATCACAGCAATACCTAGCAAAATCAGCACTAAAATTTCATTCAATCCAGCTAGATACCCTATGATCGCAGCCACCCCGGCAATAATTGTCGGTACGTCTTTGGCTGCCTTTTTCCCCAAGTTCCACACAGCCTGAATCACAATCGCAATAATTACAGGTTTAATTCCATAGAGGAGCCATTCTACCTGGGGAACTGTTTGATAACGAGCATAAATGGCGGCTAATGCCCAAACAATCAACATCGCAGGTAGAATAAAGCAGCTACCCGCAACTACTAAACCACGCCATCCGGCTCGTTCGTAGCCAATGTGAATGGCTAATTCTGTTGAGTTGGGGCCTGGAATCAAATTCGTAATTCCCAGTAAATCTAGCAGTTTCTCCCGGCTCATCCACTGACGGCGATTCACCACTTCATTGTCCATCATGGCGATGTGGGCAGCAGGGCCACCAAAAGCGATCGCCCCCAACCGCAAAAACACCGCCGCCAGTTCTGTTAATCGCTGCTTTTGTTGTTTGGGAGTCAAAACTTTATAGGAAACCACTTCTTGCTCTTTTTGGATATCCTCAGCTTCTTGTGTCACTATGGTTTTCCTGATTAATGATGATGACAAAACTACAATATCGGATTTCGATAACGAAAAGCTATATACTTAGAAATAAATTTGTAATACTATGCCATTGACTAAAATACGGTAATAAAATAGAGATTACGGAGTATGTATGAGTGATGTCAAGAAAGTGAGCGATGAATTTTCAGCAGGTGGACAGCCAACCCCAGAGACACTAAAACAGCTTGCTGATGAAGGGTATAAGTCTGTGGTGAATCTGCGATCGCTTGATGAAACTGGGGTTTTAGCAGACGAACAGCAACAAGCAAAAGCCGTAGGTCTTGAATACGTCAATGTTCCACTCAAGTCAAATTCAGCCAACGACAACTTGACTGCAACAGTTCTCTCAGAACTAGAGGAATTGCCAACTCCTGTATATTTTCATTGTGGTGCCGGTGGACGAGCCAGTGCCTTAGCGCTCATTGCCTTTGCAACTCAACAAAAGCTGAATCGTGAACAGGTTTTAGCAAGAGCAAAAGAACTTGATATCAACCCAGATCAACCTCATCTCCAGAAGTTTTTAGAAAACCTCTAGTCAAATAATTTTGGATTTTAGATTTTAGATTTTAGATTGACCCCATACTTTCTTCGGAAGTTGAGTCAAGAATCTGAGATTTGAGCTAAAACGGGCATTTAATCCAAAATCCTAAATTTAAAATCTAAAATTCGGTGAAGGGATGATTTTACTACTCCTCGAACAATTCGCCAAATAATTCCCGTACCTTTTCTTTAGCATCCTCTAGGGTCATTTTTCCTAAATCGGTAGCTCGATAGAGTCGTCGGCTTTGCCGCCCCGATCTCTCCTCAACGGAATATAGATATCCCTTGCGCTCCATATCATGCAACATTGGATAGAGTGTTCCGGCACTGAGTTTATAGCCGTGACGTGCCAGTTCTTCAATAATACCTAGCCCAAAAATTTGCTCCTGAACTGCATGATGCAGAATGTGAAGCCGAATCAAGCTTGAGTAGAACTCTCTTCCATCCATTGAGCAAGGCTTTTACGACACTTAGAATTTCATTTTCGCTTATCGCGCTGGGCATTGTGGGATTTTTTTATCGAGGATGTTGGAGGCAGATAGCGCAGCGTTAGCGAGTCCGCGAGCGTCGGGCAGTCAAGAGTAGAGGATAACTGCCCGACGCTCCTCTCCTGAGCTACCGCTGCGCTATCTGTAACAGCCCGCGACTATAGGAAGCAAGGGTTTAAGACAAGAACTCCAAAAATTCTAGTTTTGTGGCTCTTTTTCAGGAGGAGTTTGAATCCCCAACTGAGGTAAAACCTTCTGCCTCCTGCCTCCTGCCTTCTTCAATTAACTATTCCTGAATGACCGGGTATATCTGCCAAAGGTTCAAATCTGCCGCCTAAATATTTGGCGAGAAACTCTTCTGTGATCGCAAAGAAGTGCAACCGATTTTCTGGTCTGGCAAAACCATGTCCTTCATCTGTATAAAGCGCATATTTCACTGGTAAACCAGCTTGCTGCATTGCGTTGACAATTTGATCACTTTCTGATTGTTTCACTCGCGGATCATTTGCACCTTGACCGATGAGTAAAGGTTTTTGAATTCGGTCAGCGAAAAATAAAGGCGATCGCGATTTCAAAAACTCCTCTTCTATCTCCAAGTTACCGACACGATGGTAAAGCATTGCCTTCAATGGTTCCCAATAAGGCGGTATAGTTCCTATCAGCGTAATTAGGTTACTCGGCCCGACAATATCCACACCAGCGGCAAAAACTTCTGGTGTAAAAGTTAACCCCACTAGGGTGGCATAACCGCCATAAGAGCCGCCCATAATCGCAATCTTTTGCGGGTCAGAAATACCTTGTTCCACTAGCCAGTTAACAGCATCAATTAAATCGTCGTGCATTTTAGCAGCCCATTCCCGATTTCCAGCATTCAAAAATGCTTTGCCGTAGCCAGTGGAACCACGAAAGTTTACTTGCAGAACAGCGTAACCCCGGTTAGCTAACCATTGCGCTTCCGGATCTAAACCCCAGGTATCCCGCATCCAAGGACCGCCGTGAACCAGGAGTATTGTTGGTAGATTCTGGCTAAGTATTCCCACAGGGGTTGTGAGGTAAGCGTGGATAGTTAAACCATCCCGTGCCTCGTAGGAAATCGGTTGCATTGATGCTAACTGCAAACCTTCGAGTTTGGGTTTGTTGCTAAAGAGGAAAGTGCTAGTTTTCGATTCTCGGTTATAGGCATAGTAATAAACTGGACCATCGTCTGTGTTGTAAGCTAATAGCCAGTTTTTATCTTCCAAATCGCGGCTAATTAAAGAAAACTCCCCAGAACGTACCTTGGCAATTTCTTCAAAATCAGCGGCGATACTTTCGTCAATTACCTGCCATTCCTGTTTGTCTTTGTAGAAAGAAACTGCTTGGATAACTCGTGTTACAGGCTGAATGACTATCCCCATAACATCATACTGCTCATCTTGGGCGATCGCTGTTTCTTCACGGGTATCTAAGTCAACAGCTAGCAGACGTTGGGCGTTAGCATCATGACTGCCTTCAATATAAAGTGTTTTGCCATCAGCCGAGAAGCTAACAGAATTCCCTTGTTCTTCTAGTCCCCAGTGACGGAGAACATCCCACTCTTTATCCGTGGTTTCCCGTAATAACAAATCGTAACCACCATCAGGAGTACTAGCTATTGCTGCACGGATTTGAAACTCAGCATCAGATGTCCAACTGATAATGTTACCGGGGTTATCGGTGTCGAACTCAACCGCACCATTTTTTAGATTGATGCGATAAACGTCAAACTTTTGGGGATTGTTCAAGTTCAACGCTACGAGTGCTTGATCTGGAAATTTAGGTTCCAGTTCCACAAGTTCGGCTTTTACACCTTGGAATGGCGTTAAGTCACGCACAATCTTGGAGTGGATATTAACCAAGTGGAGATGAAAGTTCTCGTCACCATCCGAGTCTTGCATATAAATCAACTGGTCGGCGTTATAAGTCCAGAAGAAAATGCGGATACCGCGCTTTTTGTCAGCAGTTAGTATTTGGTCATCTTCTTGTCCTATAGTTCGCAACCATACCTGTAAGACATTTTTCTCATCAGGGGCGATATATGCCAAGTACTTACCATCAGGCGAGAGTTGTGGGCTAGTTTTTTCGGGATTCCCAAACAGAATTTCGCGCGGAATCAACGGTGCTAGAGAGGGCGCTTGAGCAGATGACATATTTTTATCCTCTACTTGATTACCCTATTGTCACTTGGTGGTGAAAATGACAATTCATCCTATTGGATGAACCTAGCTGGAGAATATGTAGCAGAGCAAGGCAAAGAAAAAAGTTTTAACTTACTCCCTGTCCCGCTATAAAATTATTTATCTTTTCTTTTGCATCTTTCTCTAACAAGACGCTGCGCGATCGCAGTTATTAAAAAAATCCACGTATTCTAGCGGGAACACCTGACGGCGAACAAGCAGCAAAGGAGTAATACTCGTAAATGAGTCTTTTATATTCGGCGATGAGTCTTTGATACTCGTGAATGAGTCTTTGATACTCGTGAATGAGTCTTTTATACTCGGCGACGAGTCTTTGATACTCGGCGATGAGTCTTTAATACTCGGCGATGAGTCTTTTATACTCGTGAATGAGTCTTTGATACTCGACGACGAGTCTTTGATACTCGGCGATGAGTCTTTGATACTCGGCGACGAGTCTTTGATACTCGGCGATGAGTCTTTGATACTCATTGACGGCAATTGTCGCAATGTCCGCAACGCAGGTTAGCTGCTTCTTTGTCAAAACCAAAGGCATTTAACAAAAACTGCCAACGACACTGCTTAGTTGTTAGGTATTGCTGCATCTGTTTAACAGCGTGTAATTGCGTCGGTGGCTGATTTCCGGCTTTTTGCCCAATACTGTAATGGAAAGGATCAAGCCAGTTTAGCTGACCGTTGCTATGGAGTAAAGCTAGCGCCGTTGCACCTTCGGGAAATTGTCGAGTTACAGCATTCACTTCTCCCTGTTTTGGTAATTTTTTCACAAGTTGCTGCGCTATTTGTTGTTGCGATCGCATTTGTTCGTGAAAAAAATCCTGTCTTTGCTTATCCCCTGAATCTAACCACCCCGTAGGTTCACTTACCAATGTCAACGCTTCGGCGGGTTTCCCATCCCTTCCAGCGCGGCCAATTTCTTGCACATATTCAGATAGCAGATGCGGCGCGTGAAAATGTGCCACCCAGCGAACATCACTTTTATTTATCCCCATACCAAACGCACAGGTACATACAACAAAGGGGATTTTGCCACTTAACCAGCTTGCTTCTACTTCACGGCGTTCTGTTGCACCCAATCCCGCATGATAGCTAGCTGTAGCGTAACCCATCTCTGCTAACCATTGGGCTAAATCTTCACTATCTCTCCGAGTGCGAACATAAACCAATCCCGATTGTTGCGGTCTATTTTGAATAAACTTTAATAATTGTTGTTTTCTACCTCGTGGTGTCCAAGCGATGCGAACGCTGGGATGCAAGTTCGGACGGTAAGGATTCAAGCGGAAAATCTCTGGTTGCTGTAATTGTAAAACTGTTTGAATAATTTTTTGGGCTGAGGGGTCAGCAGTAGCAGTAAAAGCGGCGATACTGATTTTTGTTCCTGGTGGTTTTGATTTGAGCAATGCCGGACGCACCGCCCCTAATCTGCGATAAGCTGGACGAAAAGTATCACCCCACTGCACTAAACAATGAGCTTCATCTAAAATCAAACCATTAACTTGCAATTGCGGCTGGCATAATCTTTCCCACACTGGGACGCTTAGCAAAGTTTCGGGCGATAAATAAAGTAATCTTAGCTGTTGACGTTCTAAAGCTTGCAGAGTTGCACGGCGTTGAGATGAAGATAATTCACTATGTAAAAGTGCTGCTTTTTGGTGACTTTGTAGTAATTCCTGAACTTGGTTTTCCATCAACGCCACCAAAGGCGAAACTACCAAAGTTAATCCTGTTTGTAACAGTGCAGGAAGTTGAAAACAAATCGACTTACCGCCACCTGTGGGCATAATAATCAGCGCATCTTTCTGTGCCAATAAACTGCTGACAATTTCTCCCTGTGGTGGACGGAAATCTTCATAACCCCAGATTTGTTGAAAAGCAGCGCGGACTTGTTGCCAAGATTTTGTTGTAGGCTGATTCATAATCAATAACTATATGCACCCATATCTTTGAATGCTGAATATAGCCTCTCTTATGCAGCTAATGGTTCAGTAATTTCATCATTTGACACTATAAACCACTGACCCCAAGAATGAATTATAATTTTCCAACCTATTAAATAAAAGATATAGCGAGATGAATGAAGAATTAAAACATCGATTTTACATCAACACCGATAAATCTAAATTAGATATTCAAATGATTCATGATTTTTTACAAACTTCCTATTGGGCTGAAAATATTCCGTTAGCCACGGTGGAAAAGTCAATAAGCAATTCCTTATGTTTTGGACTTTATGAAGATAATCAACAAGTTGGCTTTGCACGAGTCATCACTGATTATGCAACTTCTGCGTTATTAAAAGATGTTTTTATTTTAGAGCCTTATCGAGGACAGGGTTTAGGAAAATGGTTTGTAGAATACATTTTAGAATATCCAGAATTGCAAGACGTTCAAAGGTGGTTGTTAGGCACAAAAGATGCTCATGGACTGTATCGCCGTTATGGATTTAAAAATTTGACAGAGCCAGAGAAAATCATGATGCGTTTAAATCCCAATGCTAACCAAGCTTGAGCAAAGCGGGGGTAAATAAGTGCGTAGGCGTAGTCCGCACTTCGGCTGCGCCCTTCTCTACGAGAGGCTGCACTTCGACTACGCTCAGTGACCACGCCAACGGCTACGCTCAGGACAGGCTCAGTGACCATCGTAGACATCGCTAATAATTATCAATCTACGAACAAAGACTCTAAATCTTGATAACCACTGGCAACACGAGTAATACTAATTCCGTCTTACCTTGGATAGTAAAATATAATGTAATCATTCACAACAAAACTGCGCAGATTTGGTAAAAGCCTTCCATAGCTTTTTCCCATATTAGGGAAACTCGCTACTAATTTACATTTTGAGCGAATGTCATCAAAAAGCTTACTGGCTGCTTTTGGGTTACTCCGAGCAATATATTCACAAATTTCATCTAAATCTTGAATTGCTGCATCTGAAAATGAATAATTACTCATTCATAGGACTCCTCAGAAATTAGACGAATTTTTTCTTGTAATCTGGCAAATACAACTTCGCCGTCAGTTACTTGTCCCTGAGCAATTTGTTCAGTTCCTACAGAAATTTTTTGCCGTAATTCTTCAAGTCGCTGCTCTCTTTCTTGTAACAGTTTAAAGGCTTCATTGATGACATCATCTGCATTAGTAAATCTACCACTTGCAACCTGTGCCTGAATAAATTGCTCTAGTTCTGGTTTAATTTGGATGTACATATTTTTTAGCTTTATAGAATTAATATTTTTATCTAGATTCTAACAGCATTGACAGAACGAGAGAAAATCATGCTAACCAAGCTTGAGTAAAGCGGGGGCAAAGCAGTGCGACGCCGAATAGCCCGCACTTCTCTACGAGACGCTGCGCGAACGACAAGCTCAGTGACCATCGTAGACATCGCTAACCCACATTGACACTTAGATTACAATCTTAGGTATAGTTTCTCTGACTGGAGTTGTTCATCGGGTGATTCAATCCGATTCAATGACAAAGCATACCAGACAAGTATTACTTAGTGCGCTCAAGGTGGTTGTCTTATGCCTGACACTGTTCCTACTATGCACAAGCAATAGTTGGGCGCAAATCACTACTGACAGCAAAATTGCTCCCCTGATTGAGAAGCTGATAGATAACGATGCCCATATCAGAAGCCTTGCAGCAGACGCATTAGTTAATATCGGTTCGCCAGCAGTGCCGTCTCTGATTGAGGCTTTGAAAAATCAGGATATTAATCTTCGCTGGCACGCCGCTTCAGTTCTAGGAGATTTGGGTGCAGAAGCAGCACCAGCAGTCCCAGCCTTAAGTGCGGCATTGCAGGATGAGGATGGACAAGTCCGCTTGTACGCCACCTTAGCTTTAGGAAATATTGGTACAGCAGCCAAAGCAGCAGTTCCATCGTTGATGGCGGCATTACAAGACAAGGAGCAATTCGTTCGCATTTATGTTCCTTCTGCACTCAGAAAAATTGGTGTAGAAGCGAAAGTAGCTGTCCCAGTATTAACTGCTGCCTTAAAAGATAAAAACCCCACTGTACGTTACAATTCTGCCTATGCTTTGGGTGCAATGGGTACAGAAGCAGTATCGGCTGTCCCGAATTTAATTGCGCTGTTGAATGATAGCCAGTTTTACGTGCGTTTAGGTGCTATCAAAGGTTTAGGAGGAATAGCAGCAGGCTTTCAGGACAAGGCAAATGCTTTACCTACCTCCAAGTTGCAGAAAGTCATCTCAGACTTTGAAGAGGTATTGGCAACTATACAAAAATACAAAGATAAATTCACTGAGACGGACATTAAGCTGATACGTCGCCCTCTCAATGCCCTGAAAGCAGAAAAAGAAACTCGCCTCTTTGATAGAGTTCTGGAATCGCTATTTAAGCATAAATTACTTTTGGGAATTGCCGCCTACGTTATCTTATTGCCTTCTATTTGGTTAATTCTCTTGCGGGTAGCCCCTTTATGGTTGTTGAAAATTAACAACGCCCTCAAACCCTACACAGATTTTTCTCTCCCATTTATCAGCGTTAATGTACCTCTGCGATATGTGCTATTTGTTGGCTGGTTTCATTACCATCCCAGAGTATTAGATGCGTGGGTAGCTAAATATATCAAAGCAGCCCGCGAACAATTTCCCAAAAAGGATACAGTTAGCAGTCGCGCCTGTTACATTCCCATTCCCGTTGTTCTGGATGGTACAACAGTTCCCCAACTGATGAATGAGAATTTGCGCTCAACTTTTGAGAAACAACGTAGCTGTCTAGTAATTGGTGGGGAAGGGGGTGTAGGTAAAACCAGTTTAGCGTGTCGAATCGCTGGATGGGCAATGGCTGAGACTGAAGACCAACAACTCTGCAAACATTTGATGTTACCTGTGCTTTTAGAAGAAGAATTTCGGGTAAGTGAAGGTAAGTCGCCGCTTTTAGAAGCTATCAGAGGACAGTTGCAAGCTTTAATTGATGAACCAGAGCCGATTTGTCAAGAATTACTGTTACGTTTGTTAAGAAAGAAACGCATTCTAGTGATTGTAGACCGATTCTCAGAAATGAATGCGACTACACGAGAAGCAATTGAGCCGGAGTCGCCAGAGTTTCCGGTGAATGCGTTGGTGATTACTTCCCGAATTGAGGAAAAGCTGGGGCGGGTTAATAAGACGATAATTAAACCTCTGCGGATTGAGGCGAATAAACTATCGTCCTTTATGGAAGCTTATCTCATGCAGCGAGGTAAACGCGATCGCTTTACTGACCAGGAATTTTTTGACGCTTGTAATCGTCTTTCTCTGATGGTCGGTCAAAATAATATCACTGTTTTGCTGGCGAAACTTTATGCTGAACAGTTAATCGCCAGTAAAGACGTTACATCGAATATTTCTGCGTTACCAGAGAATATTCCTAATTTGATGCTGGGTTATATCAACGAACTCAATCGTGATGTTACAGACAATCAATTTGATGACCGCACTGTTCATCAAATTGCCAAAACCATTGCCTGGGAATGCTTGCAGCAAAGTTATCAACCAGGAACAGCCAAGCGTGCCGATGCGGTTGCTGCATTAGCAAATTTGGGTATTGATGACCCCGAAGCACACCTCAATTATCTGGAAAAACGTTTGCACCTGATTCAAACTATCGGTTCTGCCAAAGATAGAATCCGTTTCTGTCTTGACCCTTTAGCTGAGTATCTTGCAGGTTGGTATTTAATAGAATTGTATGGCAATAACGATAGCAAATGGCGATCGCATTTTTTCAAAAAGGCAGATGATTTAGTTAAAACAGGCGCACCAGATGCCATCAAAGGCTTGTTATTGGCAGTGCGAGATTGCTACTTATCTGAGGTTCAAGGTAGCAAAGAAACGGATTTTGTACCCCAGAAGTCGGGTAAACTGGCTGGGTTTACACCTTCAGTCAATACACCAGCTACTACTGTGCAAATACGAATACCATAAATGACATTTTTTAATTTCTTAAAATTTCTCTGCATCCATTATCAGCCTTAATAATAAATCTTAAATTGCAGACTTTCGATGATTATAATCACTCGATCGGCGCTTACTGCTGTTTGCTAAGAGCGCCGATGAGCGTTCTATTCGATAGACTATAACTAAATTAAAATTAGTGATTGTTCTGATTTTGAGAATGGAAAGGACAACCACCTGCCGTTAATTTCTGAAGAAAGACATTATTATCAAAATAATGCTCTAAAGACTCAATCTTCAAATCATCAGTGACGCGAGCAATACTAACTCCGACGATCTCGATTGTTTCACCTGTGGGTGCATAGTCCTTATAGGAACCATTAAATGTTCCCCAATGTCGCCACTTAAAGGTAACATTAGGCGGCCCCGAAAGGACTTCTGTTAATTCCCAAAGAAAGCCATTGGGAAAGGCTGTATGAAAAACTTGAAATGAAGATTCAAAGGTTTCTGTTTCAGAGTCATATTGCTCAGTTTTACCCAAAAACAGGTTATAAGTCCCTTCATCTGCAACATCCTGAGCGGTGAATTGTTGTCCGCCATTGGTACTCATCTTAAACTTATCAGTAACAATCGAAAGCCACTGTTGAGGATTAGATTTATTAGAAGCTTCCATCTCAAAAGTGCGGACTAAGTTTTGAGCGATCGCTTCTAAAGAACCTTCAGGATGTTGAAATTTACTCTCTTGATGAAGAAATTCATTGGTGTATGAATAATCTGGGCGTTTTCCTTCTCGCCACTGTACTTCTTCATCATGAGCAATGACTATATCTCTATCTTGTAACCAGAGTGGCAATTCTGTTGTTTTCTCACTACTCATACAAGCTAACTAGTTATAAACGTCGTTTCTTAGAATAAAGTTTTATGCATATAAGTAAATATAAAAATCTAAAAAAGTAAACAATATTAATAATTAAATCAATATTGCACAAAGCTTCTTGAGCTAGAAACTTATCCTATTGAATTTAGAAACTTTTTAGTCTGCAAAAAAATTGGTGTACTTAAATCAAATCTAATTGCATTATATTCCCTTCAGCAAAACCGAGGCTGGAGTAAACTGGTTTACCCAATGGCGAGGCATTAAGAACCACTCGCGTGCAACCGATCGCTTTTAAATATTCAATTGCTCTATTAGTCAGAGATTTAGCAATGCCTTGTCTGCGGTAAGACTCTTCAACATAAACGCCCCAAATATATCCAAATTTGCGGTATTCATCTTTGAAAACATTGGGGTATAAACCTGCAAATAGTTGACAACTTACAGAACCCACAACTGTATTATCAATCTCTGCAATAAAAGCCTTATAAAATAAATTTCGACGCGCTTCTTCTATAAATTGCAGGGTAATATTCTCCCATTCCATAATAATATTACTCTCATCAACACCAATATCTAACCACATTTGGTAAGAGTGTTTTGCAATCAGTGAGTCTTCTTTGATTGTGCCTTCTCTGATAGTTGTATGTTTTTCTGTCAGCATAATTTCCAACAATTTTTGTAACTCACAAATAACTCCTCACCAAAGTTGGAGAGGAGTTTGTTAGCATCAGCTAAAAACTAGCAGTTTCACAGATACAATCTCAGACTTTCTGTGCAGTTACTTCCTCTGGCTTTTGTTGAGTTTGCAAAGATGCATACAACCTATTCAAGGCATTTACATAAGCTTGTGCGGATGCCACGATGATATCTGTGTTCGCTGCATGACCAGAAAACACTTTAGATTCATAACGTAAACGAATCGTCACTTCGCCAATAGCATCAATACCAGCTGTTACTGACTGCACAGAAAACTCAATCAACTCGTTAGGCACATTCACCACCCGGTTGATGGCTTTGTAAACTGCATCCACTGGGCCAGTACCGATCGCAGCATCGGTTAATTCTTCACCTTCTGGAGTCCGCAGAGTAACTGTAGCAGTAGGACGGGCATTGCTACCACAGGAAACTTGCACCAACTCTACCCGGAATAAATCGGGCGCTTGTTGGATTTCATCGTTAACGATCGCTTCCAAATCCCAATCAGAAATTTCTTTCTTTTTATCTGCTACTTCTTTGAATCTGACGAAGGCTTTATTTAACTCACTATCCGACAGTTCAAAGCCCAATTCTTTCAACCGAGTCCGGAAAGCATTTCTACCTGAATGTTTGCCCAAAACTATTTGATTGTCTGTTAAGCCAATCAATTGGGCATCCATAATTTCGTAGGTGAGCTTGTTCTTTAACACACCATCTTGGTGAATTCCCGACTCATGGGCAAAGGCATTCGCCCCAACGATCGCTTTATTTGGTTGTACCAACATTCCCGTCAAATTAGAAACTAAGCGTGAGGTTTTATAAATTTGTCGGGTGTCGATATTTGTCAGCGATTCTTGAGAATCTTCTGGTCTGCCGAGATAAGGGTTAAAATATTGCCGCCGCACGTGCAACGCCATTACCAATTCTTCTAGTGATGCATTGCCGGCACGTTCGCCAATGCCATTGATCGTACATTCTAGTTGCCGCGCACCATTTTTTACGGCTTCTAAGAAGTTAGCAACTGCCAAGCCTAAATCATTATGACCGTGAACGGAAATAATCGCTTGGTCGATGTTGGGGACATTTTCAATAATGCCCTTAATCATTGCTCCAAATTCGCTAGGAGTTGTGTAACCGACAGTATCGGGAATGTTAACTGTTGTTGCACCAGCTGCGATCGTTCGCTCTAAAACTTGATACAGAAATTCTGGATCGGTACGGGCCGCATCCATCGGTGAAAATTCGATATCTGTCATGAAGGATTTGGCATAAGCTACCATTTCTTCGGCGATCGCTAGCACTTCTGCCCGTGACTTTCGTAATTGATACTCTAAATGAATATCAGAAGTCGAAATAAATGTGTGTATTCTGGCATTAACTGCTGGTTTTAATGCTTCCGCAGCCGCTTCAATATCTGCCTTAATCGCTCTTGCCAAACTACAAATTACCGGGCCATTTTCTGTCCCGACAATTTGAGCAATTTTCTTGACTGCTTCAAAATCTCCGGGACTGGCAAAGGCAAAGCCTGCTTCAATTACATCTACACCTAGACGCGCTAATTGCTTGGCAATAACTAGCTTTTCGTCTATATTCAAAGTCGCTCCCGGACACTGCTCTCCATCTCGCAATGTTGTATCAAAAATGATAATTCGATCTGTTTTGTTTGTCATTTGCCGTTTGCTGTTTAGTGTTTACTTGAGGCTTAATATATCTTCAACCCTAGTTTTTGTTTTACTCTTACTTTTGTAAATAATTGTTAAAGCTACTAACCTTCAGTTTTTTCTATTTGATCTCTGATATCATTTAAATCTATATATCTATCAGTAGCATTGCGTAGTTCTCTAGCAATCATTCCTTCCGTTGATACTACCGTAATATGTGTATTTTTTGAGCGTAATAGTTCGATTGCTCTTTCAAAATCTCCATCACCACTGAATAATACTACTCTGTCATACTGGTCTACTGTATTAAACATATCTACAACAATTTCAATATCTAAATTCGCTTTTTGCGAGTAACGACCTGACGTATCATCATAATATTCTTTAAGAATCTTAGTTCGTACTGTATATCCTAGACTAATTAGAGCATCTCTGAAACCTCGCTGGTCTTGTGGATCTTTTAAGCCAGTGTACCAGAAGGCATTAATTAATGTTGTTTCTGATTGCTCATGTTTGAAGTATTCTAAGACTCGCCGCGGGTCAAAAAACCAGCCATTTTTTTGTTGAGCATAGAACATATTATTTCCATCTACAAAAATAGACAGACGATTCATTGGAGAACCCATACAAATTTACACCTAATAATATATATGAATTTAGATGGAACAATAGATTATAGCAATTTTCAAATGCCTTGTTTGCTAATATCTATAACGTAGTTCTTTATCTATAGCTTTTATCCTACCTCTTTCAAGACATAAAAACGCCTGCAATATTGAAGTTGAGATCCTGGGTGTTAACCTGATTCACCTCCAGCACTGCAAGAGCCACTTGGCGATCAAAATCTACCCATAAAATTGACCCAGTAACAGCATTCATCGCTGCATAACACTAAAGTTTACTCCTAAAGAGGTATAACATAGGCTTAAGGTAAGATATAAATAAATGCCTATCTTTCGGCAAAGCTGTCAGTATCAGAACACGCTTTCTGGAGATTACCAACATTGCACCAGAGACAGAAGACAGCCTTGGGACTGCTTCTGGTATAGCATCCAGTTAGTAACGTAGTTGTTGGTTAGGTAAGGGTAAAATCTTGCCACAACCAAATTCACAGCTAGAGTATATCCGGCTCCGATCTATGAGACAATCACTACTTGTAACTCATTCAACAGAAAAAGAATAAATTAAGTAGTGGTTGAGTAAGAATTTTTTGGGGGCTGGCTCTGCCAATAAAAGTTTGTTGATGAATAGAAGATACTTTACAAATGTATAAGATTATCATTTAAGTCTTATTTCAATGTGCTTACACTAAAACGCGGTCTGAATAAATAAAAGTGTTGGACTAAAATCAATCAGTAACACGATATGGCAGAAGAACCTACGTCTACCTTAACTAAAAACTATGTCTCTACTGCCAATAAACTGTCAAGTAAACCAACAAAAGTGACTTCAACAGCATCTGCTCGCCACTCCCGGTGGATGGTTCGCTTAGGTCATCTACTGGCAGGTACTTGGGCAATTGGGGGCGCACTATTGAGCGCTTCTGGTGGGGAATTGGTTCAATTGATGGAAAATCAGGTGCTTTCTGGCTTTTTTCAAATGCGCGGGCCGATTGTGCCTCCAGAAGACATTGTAATTTTAGCAATAGACGATCAGTCAATATCGGTTCCCGAACAGTACTATAAAACTGATCCGAAACAGTACGCCTACTTAGAAACACTGAAATCTTATCCTTATAAACGGGCTGCATACTCCCAGGTAATCACAAAATTAGTCGAAGCAGGTGCCCGCGCTGTAGCATTAGACGTAGTTTTTGATACAGCTAGCAGCTATGGAGTTGCAGACGATCGCCAATTCCAAGCAGCATTGCAAAAATATGGCAATAAAGTTACCTTAGCAGCCATATACGAAAATTCCCAGACGCACCAAGGGTCTTTTACGCAATTGACTGACCCACAACAAATGTTTCGTACAGGGTCAGTATCCATTGGCTCAGTTAATTTCCCTTTAGAAGTAGATGGAAAAGTTCATCGATTAGCGAGTGAGTATCCCAAGTTATTAGGTGAAGATAATTTATTTACCAAAAAGCGACTCTCTTTTGATGAAGCCGCGCTGAAGGCAGCACAAGTAAATTATCCCCGACCAAAGGGCGATCGCATTTATTTTTGGGGCCCTGCGGGTACATTTGAGCAAAAACCTTTTTGGCACGTACTCGACCCGGAAAACTGGAACACCTATTTGCAGCAGGGAAAAGTTTTCAAAGACAAGATCGTGCTGATTGGTGCAACAGATCAGTTACATAATGATTATTATCCAGTCGCTGGTAGTAATAGCACTGAACAGATGTCGGGCGTGGAAATTCACGCCAATGCGATCGCAACTTTGATGTCAGGAAAAGCGATCGCCCCAGGAATTAAGAGTCCACCATTGCAGGGTTTGTTTGTGCTAATGCTAGTAGGCAGTTCAGCCTTGATGATTAGCAGACGCAAGCGTAGTATTAATAGATTTTTCTATAGCCTTGGCCTGTCTGGCGCTTGGGGAGTAATTAGCTATGGGTTATTTGTCTATGGTCAGTTAATTTTCCCCACTAGTGTACCAATAATCGCGATCGCCATGACCGGAGTTTGCTATTTGGCAACCTCAGTCATCAGAGAAAGCATCAGAAAACGCCAATTGGTAGACATTTTTCAGAAGTATAAAACTTCACCCGTTGTCCAAGAGATTATCAGCCAACAAGATGACTTCCAACACCTAATTCAGCAACGAGATTTAGCCTTATCTGGCAAAGTTTTGGCTAGACGCTACAAAATTGTCAAAGTTCTCGGTTCTGGTGGATTTAGTGAAACCTACATTGCCGAAGATACCCAACGTCCTGGTAATCCGCAATGTGTTGTCAAACAATTAAAACCAGCCAACACCAAACCAGAAGGATTGCAACTTGCCAGACGTTTATTTCACTCAGAGGCACAAACACTAGAAAAATTGGGAAGGCACGCTCAAATTCCTCAACTTTTGGCCTATTTTGAAGAAGATGAAGAATTTTATTTAGTCCAAGAACAGATAATTGGTCATCCTTTAAATCAAGAACTTCCAGCAGGTAGAGCAATTGAAGAAATTGCAGCGATCAAAATTATCAGGGACTTATTGCAAACATTAACATTTGTCCATGAAAACCACGTGATTCATCGGGATATTAAACCCAGTAATATCATCCGGCGACACTCAGACGGAAAACTAGTATTGATTGACTTTGGAGCCGTCAAGGAAGTCGGCATCAAACAACTCGATCGCCAAGAGTCAACCCCTTTCACCATTGGTATTGGTACTCAGGGTTACGCACCAAGCGAACAATGTTTTGGGCGTCCACACTATAGTAGTGATATCTATGCAGTTGGCATGGTTGGGATTAAAGCTTTGACTGGTGTAGCACCCCGTGAGCTAGATAGAAATTCTGATGGAGAAATCAAATGGAGCAATCGCACTCAGGTGAGCCACTCCTTAGCTAAGATTCTCAGTAAAATGGTGCTGGATGACTTCAAAGAGCGATATCAGTCTGCATCAGAGGCTCTTAAGGATCTTGAAGCTCTGAAAGCTATTAAAGCTCTTGATGATTTGGTAAATTCCCAACACAGAGACTATATTCCACAAGATGACTTATTAATGAATACTTTAGATGAATTAGGCGCTCCCACAAAATCTTACTCAGAACCATCCTCAGAAAATCCCTGAGAAGGAATGCAGGGACAATATTTAGATATAAAGGGAACAGCGATCGCGCAATTATTACTAAGCTATATTACGTTGTGTTGACAAAAAAGCACCTTATTTAATTGTAAGAGGTGAAGTTTGCGATCGCACTTGGCCAGCAGCTATACGAGTGATATCATGTCCGCTTGATTGCTTATTAAACCCCAAGAACCCCACCCCCGCCAAAGCTACGCTTTGTCTCCCCTCCCCGCAATCAGGGAGGGGATTAAGGGGGAGCCAGTGCGGTCTTCTCCCAAGGGGAGACGCCAAGGGCGATGGGGTCTCCCCAAGTGGAGCATCTGGCGTGTGGGGTGCAATGACTGTGGTTAGCATAACTAATTATGCGGACATGATATGATGCATTGTTTGCGTATAATTACAGAGAATCAAGAAAAATTTGCATATCCTGTGCATCTTGTGTCATCCCTAATTGCTTAAAACCATTAATAGCCTTAGTTGACCATTCTTGAGCCTTCTCTACGCTTCCCCACTTTTTCTCCCAACGGGCAAAAGAACGTTGATAGCGAGCTAAACGCCGCTTGTTGTGAGTCATTTCAGCAACAGTGAATCCTTGAATTAATAGCTTTTGAGCTTCTTCGCGATCGCCTTGTTCAATGGCAAGATCAGCCAGCCAATTGCTAGCAGAATTGATCACCCGATGCCAACTAATGTTTTCTGCACTTCTCATCACCTCTTGAAATAGCTGCTTTGCTAAAAGATATTCACCCTCTAAATAAAAGATTTCAGCCTGATGGTAAAGAACGGGAATAAAATAGCGGATATGCTGTCGCTCCTCAAGATTTGCCTCGATCACCAATTTTTCTTCTACCGTCAGCCAGTGGCGTGCATCTTGATAATCCTTTTGTCTAATTTTTAGCCTAGCCATACTTTCGGCTAAGTCAGCCTGAACGCACAAATCCGCATGGTCACGCAAAATCCATGTCCGCTGCAAAATTTCGTCTGCTTCTTTCAGACTTACAGAAGAACACTCTCGAATTAGTAACCAGCTTTTGCGGACGGTGATTTTTACGAAAGAAGACCATTCCCCACGGCGTTCTGATTGTTCAATGAGCCATTGCAGCCAATCTAGGCGATCGTCCCAGTAAGCGTAGACATTTGCATAATGGATCAAGAGCATCCATAAATCTCTAACTGCTTCATAGCGGTCTTGGTCTTTACACCAATAAAGTACTGTGCGCAGATTTGCTTCTTCTGGCTCTAACTTATTGTAGTGTATCCACTTTTCCCAATCTTCACCGGCATAACTGTGGGCAAAATCCAAATACCATTTAACCCACCGATTACGTGCTTCCTTCTCAAAATCTGGGTAAGCAGCCAATTCTGCTAAAGCGTACTCACGAGTCAGAGAAAGCATTTCAAACCGCTTAGTCTCTGGGTTTAGATTCACCAAGGAAAGTTGCTGCAAACGTGCCAAGCCATTATTTACAGGATCAGGAGCGGTTGTTAGTCCAGCAACCTCAGCCACAGCAGCAAGTATGGGAGAGTCAGGAAAAATCGCTAGTGACATCAGTAACTTGTGGGGTGACTGTCCTTTGATTCCTTGCACTGATTGCTCGAAGCAAAAACAAGCTACATCATCTGTAGCCGAGGTTAATCGATCCAATACCGAGTTTAAAGAGTAGCCACTGGATACTTGACCGATCGCATACACAATCGCGAGAGGGATTCCACCAGTGTTTTTGTAGAGCAGCTTTGATTCCTCATCGTTGAGAGCTATACCTTTTTCTTCAGCTTGTTGTCGAATCAGCTGCAAACCATCATCTAAGGGCAAGTTTCGTAGACGAATCGGTAGCAAGGCAATTTGCTCACGGGTAGTAATTACCACTTTGACGCAAATGGGCAGATTATATAAAAACTCAATAACCTCATCTCTGTCTTCTATAGTCTCCATGTTGTCCACAATCAACAGTGTTCTTTGTCTTGAGAGACTTTGGCGTACACGGTCAAATTGGTCATTGGCAGGAGATTGAATAATCGTAGGATCATCTAAAGCATTGGCAATTTCCCGAAAGATATCGCGCAGGTTACGCTGTCCCTGTTGCCGCCGCAATATACTATTGTTGGGAATAAGTTCTTGTTGTTTGGCTGAAGTGAAAATAATCGCCTCAAATTTTGGTGCATCAGAAAAGTTTTCATTACTGGCTTTTAAACACAGGTAAGCAGCGGCTAACACCAACGCCGTTTTACCCACACCACCAATACCATGCACCGTGATGATATGAGCGCCATGATCCGGTGAAAGGCGTTTTAGTAGCTTATTCATATCCGGTTCCCGGCCAATAAATTGCGTGTAAGTTGGTGCTGGTAAATTGTGGGGAATAGAGCGGCTTTTGATCGTGGATACCACAGAATTTTTGCGATACCCATGTTTTTCTAAAATGTGGACAAGATTACTGGACTTGACAGTGTTATTTGGTTCTCCTGTCAAAATTTCAATGTCCCGATAGATATTGCTTAACCCTGCTCTGACAACAGAATTTTCCTTGTGTAAATCTTGACCAATCTTTTTCAAGCTACACCCACAGAGTAACCCAAGTAACAGGTCTTTCCTGGTACTTTGTCTATAACGTTTTTGAAGCATAGACTCTAAGTCAGTCAGTAGTCGGTTTATCTCCCAGCCCTGCAAAATCTTGCTATTCCAACTTTTAGGTAAATTCCAAGGTTCTGACTGACCTGACATAAATATCACCTAATAAATTTGTCATCAATGTGGCATTAATAACAACATTTTAACGAACATGAGTTTGATAAATCACTAACATTTTTTTAACAATGTTAATTCATGCCTGAAATTTAATCAGTAAGCTAATTTATAAGTCTATTTTTTTCTCTAGTTGTTAGAGGCTAGAGGCTCTCGACATACTACCTTCTAAGCTCTAAAAGTAGACCCGGTTATTTTTTTCAGAAATTACTCAATAAAACTATGACAAAGAAAGCATTTAGTTTCCTAAATCTCTTGTTTGGGCTAAAACAATCCCGGCGTTATTTCCCAGAAGAAAGACAAGTCTGTGTATTCAATAAGCGTCCCATATTATACCGAGACTTTTCGCCAAATTCTGCACAAGAATCAATTAATGAACTGCAAGAACGACTGCAAGCTCAGGGGTTTCTCTCAACTCTTAGTGGTAAATTTGACTTAGAAACAGAAGAGGCTGTAATAAAATTTCAGAAAGCCAATAATCTTCAGGTGGATGGAGTAGTCGGGCCACTAAGTTGGGCTTGCCTTTTCTACCCAAGGCTTTACCGCAATCAGAAAAGTATGTCGCCAAAATTACAGGATGCTATTAAGGAACTGCAAACTATCCTTAATGAAGAAGGATTTTTCAAAAAAGAACCTGATGGATATTTTAGTAGGGAAACTGAAAGAGGTGTTAAACGTTTTCAAAGAACTTATGGACTGAAAGATGATGGCATAGTTGGGGCTGCGACTTGGGCTGTATTAATGGGAATGCGACAAAAAATAGATAACAAAAGCTTTCTCCAGTTAGTTTATTTTCTATCGCCCCAATCCTGGTTTTTTTGTGAGCAGCTTTTAATGATCTCTTTCATTCTACTGGGTATTTATTGTAGCCCCATACCAGTAGCAGATGAACTGAAATGGAATATAGCCTTAGCAACTGCCTATGGACTCACCTGTATAGTGCCTTTTCTCTTGGAGTGTTTACCGCTGAAGCCCTCGAAGCACTCAAGTTTACCGCTTTTAGAATATGCTCCTTATGTGTTAACTGGTATCTTTTGGAAACCAATTATCGGTTTTTTGGGGACATTGTTTAATTAACATTGAGTGGGTGAATAGATGATGAGCGATCGCTGTGCTTCTAAAAATAGCGATCGCCTATCCGACTGATGCGATCGCACTTTTTGAGAAGTACAACACCAATATTGAGTGCAGAATAACATAGTTAAGAAATTGGTGAGGAATGGAGCAGTTGTTCGACTCAATTATCAACCTTCTTCCTCCCAATCCTCAATCTGTAACCCATTCACGCGATTGAATTCATTCCTATTGTGGGCAACTAAGATTAAATTATGTGCCTGAGCAATCGATGCAATTTGTAAATCGTAAGGCCCAATAGGCGTACCTAAATGCCAATTCAGCACGAATTCGACCAAAAATTGTGGCGGCTACATCATCGAAACTCAAAGAGACAAAATTATTGAGAAAAGCTAACTGTAAAGCTAAGGTGCGTTGAGGATTCTTGCTTCTTATCGCACCATAAAATAGTTCAGCCTTAACAATTGAACAAACAGCAATATCCTGTGGTGATAAAGACTCTAACCGTCGTCGCACTCCAGATATTGGACGATTTAGATAAACAATGCAAGCATTGGTATCTAATAAATACATCACTCTAATGGCTCCCGCACTTCATAGTCACCTTGGGGATATCTCACCAGAGGATCATCTTGCAGACAACCAGCCGTCTGTTCAAAAAAACCAGGAGGCCACCCCAATTCTTCAGGTGTTTTTACCTGCACTGGTGCTTCAATGTTACCCTTTGCTGCAAACACCTTTAGAGCATCAACAATTACTTCCTCTGGCGAAGCATACTTACCACTTTCAATCTGAGTTTGGATGAATTGCTCTATTTCTGGATTTAAGAACACATTCATAGATTTATTTTCAAGGGTGCTTTTCCATAACTATTTTAGTCTGAGGTGAGATCGTAACTGAAAATTAGGCTGTTATTTATATGTTTTGGCTCAAAAGTGCGATCGCACATTGAAGACACCCTACTTTTACCCATCGCTGAAATAGAAAAACGACCATTCAAAAATTAAATCGCCTTCTTCTTTGCGACTTTACGTAAGGAGAAAATCAAAAACAAAGGCGGGTGCGGGGGTTGAACCCGCTAATCCCCACAATGGTGGAGACGTAACCGATAACCCTAAATTCTCCGTCCCCGAAAGGCAAGTTGCGAACAAGGATAACCCGCCATGAAGTATGAAGGATAAAGTGTTTCATCCTTTATCCTTCAGCAATATCTATAATTCACCCGCAGCTAGCATCTGGATGATCCGAGGCGTACCTGGGTCGAACCCTGCCAAATCCCAAGACAGCGAATCTTTAGGATCTACCAAAGTAATTTGGTAAGGTGTCAAGGTGACATACACCGCCTTGACGTT
Organism: Nostoc sp. EspVER01; assembly: GCF_034530635.1. NCBI lineage: Bacteria > Bacillati > Cyanobacteriota > Cyanophyceae > Nostocales > Nostocaceae > Nostoc > Nostoc sp. EspVER01. The sequence goes on along the minus strand of NZ_JAVRCS010000025.1, from coordinate 21,790 downwards.
AGGATTTACCTTTTTGCGGTACTCCTTCAGCGCTTGACTTGGATGCTTATACCCAGCCCAGCTTTCCGAGTCAGTCCAAAAGCAGACAACATCCGCCTTGAACTTATTCTTAATCATCCATTCATAAGCTACAGATGCATCTGTTCCGCCAAAGTTTTGATTGCTAGCTTTGCGAACCGCAGAACTAAAACTATCTTTGGCAGTGATACCCAATTCACGGAATTCGGTAGCAAAGCCGCGAATCATGTAGTTTTTCTCTGCTTTTGCTGCCACCAGTGCCATTGTCGTCGCAATTTCACAGCAAGTCAGTCCCATATCTGCAACCATACTACCCATAGAACCAGAAACGTCTACGGCGTGCATGAATACTTTACCTGTGGGTTGCACAACATCAAAAGACAGTTCAACCGCCTTTTCTAAAATGTCCACAATCCGAGGAACTGGATTCCAAGTTTTCTTACTGCGTCCTAATGTTCCACCAGATTCATAAGTTTTGAGTGCTTTCAAAACATCAATCGGATGGATGCGGCCTTTACGCAGATGTTCCTTGTTGTTGAGAACTGCTTCCACTCGCAGCAAATTAGCGTTTTCATCAGTTCGCAACACACCCAGTTCAGTTAAAGAACCCAAGTTACGTAACATTGCACCTATTGGCATTTCCTGAAATAGTAGCTGCCAAGCAAGCTTATCCATTTTGCCCACAGGTGCAGCCATTTCGTGGGTTAAGCGTCCTTGGGAAATAGCTTCATGGGTTTGAGTGGGATTCCGCTTGAGCCACTCATACCACCAAATCTGCGCCAACGCTTCTGAGGGGATATCTGCTGGCAATTCTTCCCAGCCTCTAACTACCCACTCAAATAGTTGACGGTGATTTTCTGTAGGCGGTTTGACATGGAACAACCGCAATGCATCTCGGTGGGAGAAGCCTTGACGCTGTTGATATTTCAACAGTTGATAAGCCAAGCCTTTGACATCTTCCCTTGAGAGCCAAGTTTTACCAGCTTCCCGCACTACTTTGCCAAATCCCCGCAGAGATTTGGTGTAGTTCAACCATTCGTAGAAGTGGCTACCAGTACGGACAATTTGCGGGAAGATTTCACCAAACGCCTGTTTTGCTTCTGGTGCTTCACCCATTGATAGCAACACTAAAGCCAAGATAGGCGCACTGTTATTGATGGCGCGTCCATCGCTAGCATATAGAATTTCTTCTGCTACACGGCTGGGATTTTCGGCAACAGCTTTTCTGACAACTGCCACAAAATCCTCTGTTAATTCCTGTTTACCAGCGTAGTAAGTGCTTTTTGCTGTGCCAACTAACAAACAACGGCGCAGCATTTTCCAAATACCAGCGTCAAACATCCAGCCGCCGGAATGTCCCTGAACCATTTCTGCTTCTCGTCCGGGGATAGGTTGATTTTGGGGTGTATTTGTTTTCTTTTTAGTGAAAAAATTGTAATTCATCGCTTCATCTCCCGGCCCTTGCGGGCAAAAATGAAAGGTGGCAGAGCAGGAATCGAACCTGCGACATCCGGCTTAAGAGGCGATAACCCTAATTCGTCGGCCTTTTCAGGCAAGGTATGAACAAGGATGTTTTTCGGCGCTCTACCAACTGAGCTATCCGCCACATGAAAATTAAAAACACAAAATTTACTCTGGTGGAACAGGATTTGAACCTGCAACCTATGAATTAACGATAACCCTCGATTCGTCGGCCTTTGCAGGCAATGGGTGAACAAGGATGTTCATTGCTCTACCAGGTTGAGCTACCCACCAGATGAAAATTCAAAATTAAGTTTTGGGTGGCGGAGCGGGATTTGAACCCGCGACCTCTCGAGCCCTAATCGATAACCCTAATTCGTCGGCCTTTGCAGGCAAGGGGTGAACAAGGATGTTTAGTGCTCTACCAAACTGAGCTACCCACCACATGAAAAGTTAGGAGTTAAGAGTTAAATATTTAAAACTCCTCACTCTTGAGTTTCTACTCAGCATTGATTTTGGTGTAGTGGAGCGGGAATCGAACCCGCGACCTCCCGCTTGGCAGGCGATAACCCTCAATTCTTCGGCCTTTTCAGGCAAGGGGTGAATAAGGATGTTTAGGCGCTCTAACCACTGAGCTACCCACCACATATAAAGTTATGAGTGAGGAGTGAGGAGTTATGAGTAAACATTTAAAATTTGTCACTCAGCACTCTATTTTGCTGTAGCGAAGTAGGATTTTTACCTACATCTCCAGAAGTTTGATCAAGGGTGTTTTTGTTATATGCGATAACCCTCGATACGTCGGTCCTTCAGGGCAAGGTGGGCGCTCTGCCATTTGAGCTATTCGCTACTGGTGAAAGCTAACTCCCTCATGAAAGTTGACTTGTATTATTAATGTAGTATGTGTATTATCTGTTGTCAAGGGTCTGGCAAGAAAATTTAGAATTATTGCTTTGGAAAGAAAAGTCTGAGGAGTACAAGTAAACTGTCGCTCAGAATTTCGAGGGATATTATCTGAGATGTATTACGATCGCCATACATCAAAACCCTCTTATTTTCTCTGTTAAAAAACTTTTGCGCGTAGTTTACCGCCGTAGGCATCGCAGACCAATCTTATACGAGCAGAAGGGTGATAAAGCTATAACACCTACTGGGTAAAGATTTTGCCGGCAAATTTGCCACAACTTTGCCAAAAGATACAAAAAAGTGACACAATTTTTGCCAAGATAGATAATATTATTTACTAAAATTCACTTGGCAAAAATCGGCATGAGTGAGAAACCCATAGAAGATAACGGTAAGGCTTTTCTCGTTCTACTTTTGCCCATCTCGTTTTTGATTATTTTCCTAGTTGCCACATGGAGAATTTTACTGGCCCTAATTGTGCTGGTAATTGGCTTCAAGCTTTGGCAGGAATATCAATGGCAACAGTGGACTCATCGAGTTAATCCAATTTTTCATCAATTGGTTCGTGAAAATCAGGGCAGACTGACGCCAATGGACTTGGCAATCAAGGGCAATTTTCCTGGAACAACGGCAAAACGCTACTTGGATAGTAAAGCCTCGGAATTTGGTGCCAGTATAGTCAACTCTGAAGAGGCAGGGCAGTCTTATTACTTTATAACTGCCAGCATTCTCGGCAATATTCTTGATAGTAGTGAGCCTGTTAAAGAACTTCCGGCTCAAGCAGTTACTAAAACTGCGCGATCGCTATTAGCACCACCGCCAACCCCACAGGAGGAAGAACCAGAAACCGAATCACTCCCACAGCCAACTCATGAGGAAGCTAAACGATCGCTGGAAAAACAGTTAATTTTTGGCTCTCTGATCCAATCTGAACTTGCTAAACGGCTAAATGTCTATTCCAGCACGGTTTATAAACGGCGAAATGATCCAGAGTTTCCTGAGTGGAGTCGCAGCAAAGACCCTGATAATATTGCCTGGTCATACTCGGAAAAAACTAAGGAGTTTTTCCCAGTGGAGGAAGAAGGGTAAAACAATTCGTAATATTTCGGCTCCTTTCGACTTCTCTACGAGACGCTACGCGTTAGCGGAGCTTTCGCTTTAGCGATACGCTCAAGGCAAGACGCTCAATACAAGTTCGTAATTCGTAATTCGTAATTCGTAATTAGAATTTTGGAATTTTTACTTGTAAACCCACAGCTTCGTTGATGGAATTTAATCCGCTTTGTTCTAGCTTGGAAAGTAAACCAGCTAGAATTCGGCGTACCATCATTGGCCCTTCGTAAATCCAGCCTGTATAAACCTGAATCAAACTAGCACCAGCAGTAATTTTTTCCCAAGCATCTTCTGAGGAAAAAATACCACCAACCCCAATTATTGGGATTTGTCCTTGGGTTTGCTGCCAAATAAAACGAATTACCTCAGTGGAGCGATCGCGCAATGGTTCACCACTAATTCCGCCGGCTTCTTCCTGGGGTGATTTGCCTGTTTGGTCAATAACCTGGGTCTTGAGTCCATCACGGCTGATGGTAGTGTTAGTGGCGATTATTCCTGCCAGTTGGTAGGTTTTAGCAAGATTTATAATGTCAGCGATCGCTTCCCATGATAAATCTGGCGCTATTTTGACAAAAATTGGTTTTTGTGCAGTATTTTCTTGTTGTAATAAATCTAAGATGGCACTGAGCATAGAAGCATCTTGGAGCGATCGCAACCCTGGTGTATTGGGAGAAGAGACATTAACAACAAAATAGTCTCCCAAATCTTTGAGTAAACGAAAACTATCGAGATAATCCTGTGCGGCTGCTTCTAGGGGAGTTATCTTAGATTTTCCCAAATTTATTCCTATGGGTATCGATCGGGTTAACTCATGCTTTTGCTGTGCCAAACGTGCCGCCATTACTGCTGCACCACTGTTATTAAAGCCCATCCGATTGAGAGCAGCTTTATCTAACGGTAGGCGAAACAAACGAGGACGGGGATTTCCGGGCTGTGCGTGAAAGGTTACAGTTCCTAGTTCTGCAAAGCCAAAACCCAGGTTAGACCAAATGTCCGCAGCGACTCCATCCTTATCGAAGCCAGCCGCTAACCCTACCGGATTTGGAAAGTTTAGCCCAAACAAATTTTGTTCTAGGCGGGAATCGTACAGACATAAAGACTGCTTTAAGCGTTGGTTTACCCAACTAGAAGGCGTTTGCGATAGCCAATTAAAACTGCGAATCGTCTGCTGATGTAACCACTCCGGGTCTGTTTTTACCACATTGAACAAAAGCGGACTAATTGCAAATTTATAAATATCCATTAGCTTTTATAAAGAAAAACTCAGAAATCAGAAGTCAGAATTCACTCTAAAATTATGTACGAGTAGGCTCAAAACCTTACCCAGAAACAAAATCAGGATGATTACAGTTCAGGTAGAACAGGAAGTAACTCAGCAGGATCGGATGACTGTCATCCAAATGATTCGCGAGTTCAATCAACATTTTTTTCCGTTGTCGCAGTGGCAACCTATAGCAGTTTTTGCACGAGATGAATCAGGCTTAATTGTTGGTGGAATTCTGGGTGAAATCGGTTGTGATTGGCTTTATATCAGAGTTCTAGTTGTTCAAGAAGACTTACGCAGTAAAGGAATTGGAAGCAACATCCTAAAAATTGCTGAAAAAGAAGGTCAAAAGCAAAACTGTGTAGGGGTTCATCTTGAGACATTAGACTTTCAAGCTAAGGAATTTTATGAATCTCAAGGCTACACTGTATTTGCTTTTCAAGAAAATTACCCACTGGGCCATAAAAGATACTTCATGCAAAAGTTGTTTAATCTGAGTTAAACATTCAAGAGGTAGCGATTTTAAGTTGTATAGTTCAAATCGCGAGAAAGACGCAAAGATGCGGAATGCAATTTGAATGACGATTAGCTTAATGTCCTATTAACCTGTCCAGGTTCAACATTAAACACTTGTGGCAATATTACTCAGGGTGCTTTTCTGGGCATCTTATATATTACAAGTTATGTTAACCAATAAATCAGATGGGGCAGCCACAAAAACCTATAGCCGCCGAACAGCAGATCCTCTCTTTGGGGCGCGTCCTCCAGAGCCTTAGAGAAGAAGATGATGTTGACGTTCTGATTGAAACTACTATTTCTTATCTCAAAGAAGAGTTTGACTACAAACTGATTTGGATTGCTCTTTACGATCGCCTGAATCACATATTATTTGGAAAAGGGGGCATCACACCCGATCGCGACATGAGCTTTTTACGCCAAAGGGTTGTTCTCAGTCCTGGGGATTTATTAGAACAAGTAGTAATTGAACAGCATCCTTTAGGCGTAGCTGATTTGCAAACTGAAATCCGTGCCGCCGAATGGCGAAAAATTGCCGAAAAATTCCACATCCAAGGAACAATTATTTTACCGATTCGCTACAAAGACCGTTGCTTGGGCTTGGTATTACTGGGTTCGGAACGCTGGGGCTACTTACTGACAGGAGAAACAAAAGCACGTTTGATGATGGTTTTAGGTGAACTGGGGGCAGTGCTTTATCAAAATGAGATGTATAAGCACCAAAAGCAAACTAGGCGAACTGACGAGCCATTGTTAGAATTGCTAGAAAATTTACGCACCCTTAGTAACCTGAATCAAAGACTTGAAGCAGCGGTGCAAGCAACTCATAAGTTTGTCTCCCCCAGCCGGACAAATGTTTACTGGTTTGAGCGAGAAGGGCGCTACTTTTGGTGTCGAATGAGCAATCAGCTGGTCAAAATGGATCGCAATTCTAACAGCCAGCAAGCAGCGGGAATGACTGTACAGGACTTGAGCGATTTTTATTATGCTTTGGCAGTTAACCAAATAGTCTCCATTGGTGATGCCCGCAGTTCTTTAAAAAGCCATTTTACGGCTAAATTGCTGGAACGGTTGAAGGTGCGATCGCTCCTAGCAGCTCCGATTATCTGGCAAAAGAACTTAGTCGGTTTTCTGGCGGTGGAAAGCAATGAACCTCGCATCTGGACAGACACAGACAAAAATTTCGTTCAGGGTGTTGCTGGTTTAATTTCTCTGGTTGTACCGACCGAAAGCATGGAAAGTACGATTAAACAGATTCAAGAGGATGCTCAACTTACTAGCCAAGTTGCTCAAGGTATCTATAGCGAACATGATCTTCAGACAACTTTACACAGTTGTGCTAAAAGAGTTTTAGCTCGATTAGGTGCTACCCGCTTTTTGTTGTTGCAGTATGACCCCGAACAGAAGAATTATCAATTTATTTACCAAAGTCAGCCCCAAAATCGTCGTCCGTTGACATTTACCCTGCATACTCTCAAAGAATTAGATGGGCAGCTTTTGCAAAGTTCAACTCAAGCGGTCGAAATTGAGAACTTAGATGAAGATTTACGCTTTTTTAACTGGCGACCCTCGTTATTAGAGAATAATGTGCGATCGCTACTTGTTTGTAAATGCACTCACGAACATATACCAGCAGCACTTTTGGTGATTACTCATGACACCCATCGTTCTTGGACAACCTTGGAAAAAGAATTGCTGTGGGCTGTCAGTCAACAGATTGGTGTAATTGTTCGTCAGTGGCAATTACATAACCGCACCACCCAGCAGCAAAAAACTTCCCAGGCATTTGAGCAATGCTTACGCATCCTGACACAATCCCAAAACAGCGTTGAGGTCGAAAAAAAGCATTTAGAATCTACAGCCCTCGAACAAATAGCCTCAATTTTGGGTTGTCCCCTAGCGCTAATGCTATCCTGGGCACCTGGTGAAAGTTGGGCAGAAATTATTCCTGGAGTGATTGACAATAGCCAATTTGGGATTTTTTCTGATGCATCTATTTATATCCAGGCTGAAGCCTTAATTCAGTGGGCACTTGTTACGGAGAATTATCTGACTTTGAAGGTGGATAATTTACCTCCAGAAACCAGGAAATGGTTGAATGTTCCAGACAAAAGTCAAATTTTGGTAATGGCATTACGTACAACTGCTGATTATGAAACCACTGGTGTTGTGTTGCTTGTAGACTATCAAGAGCGTCGTTGGTCAGAACAAAACCTGAGTGCAACAGCAACTCTGATTTCTCAATTAGCCTGGTGGCGTCGTGAAAAGCAAATTACCCGACTTTTAGAATCCACAACCGAAGAATTACGACAACTCAACTGGTACAAACATCGTCGTCTAGAGGAAATTCAAAGAATAACGGCGCACTCCCTGAAACAAATACACGATTTGGGCATTCCTGCCAATGAACTTACTCAGATGCGCTACCAGCTATTACTGCGGCAGTTAGACCATACAGCCACCTCTATGAGTGGAATGCTAAAACTTGAGAACTGGCAGCTACATATTAGTTGGGAAACTATGCCCATAGCTAGTTTACTGAAGCGATCGCTCGAACGGATCGACAATTTACTTAAACAACAAAAGCTGTGGATTGGTGTACATGGTTTGGGACAACCTATTGACGAGCAAGAATCGCCCAAAAATTCTTCATTAGTTAGAGGCGTTCCTCCCTCCAGCGCTCAATCTGCAATGGCGATCGCTGGTGATATTGTCAAAATTGAATTAGTTATCCATGAATTATTGATTACTGCCTGTAACCGTTCTCAAACCGGTAGCAGAATTGATATTTGGTGTCGCCGTTTAGATGCGTCAAAACCCTTAGATATAAAATATTCTTCTTCTACAACTGGAGCGGCTGAACATCAGACATCGCTAGAACTATCAATCACGTATAACGGTGTCATCGAACCACAGCTACTCACGGAACTACATGATAATACACCTAAAGATGTGCTTGCTCCTTCCAAGCTCGACCAACCACCAGCTTTACATCTGGTGATCTGCCAAAACCTCATGCAAGAACTAGGAGGAGAGTTGAATTTCTATCAGTTACCAGATAATCGGGTAGTTAGTCGCTTGTTGTTGCCGTTAGCTATTCATGATTCTTAATACCAATTCGTAATGACGCTCTCTACGAGACGCTAAAAGCGTAGCTTGCTTCTCTGAAAGAGTACGTGGACTCGCTACCGCTACGCTAACGTAATTCGTAATTAAGAAAGTCAGATATGGCCTGGCTTTCGGGGTTTGAATGTGTTGCCTCATTTTAGAGAATTGGTATTAGAACTCCTGCCTCCTGCTATACAGTGACTTGCTTGCTCATCAAAGGATGCTTTGGCAGCAACATCACTTATGTAAACTTTTCTCTACTGAATTTGTGAACTTTTCCCTACGGAATCCTTACGTAAATTCCAATTAAAAAACGCTCTTTTTTACTCTAGCTTTACAAGAAACTAGTGGATGTACGATTAGTATAAATATGTAACCAATTAAACGCGCACTTAACTTAATAACTAAATTACTTACGCGGTTATTACTTATAGAAAAGTGCGTCAATGGTAAATAAAAATTAGTCCTTAAATAGAAGATTTCTTCTACATAAGACCAATATAGCTTGAAAAGTTCTCAGGCTGACCATCCTCCTTGCCTATAACTTGTTCTTACTTATCAGTAAGACAGTAGATAAGCATGACAAATTTGCAATCTTAACATCCTAAACAAAAACAAAAATTTGTATGAAAAACTACACTAAAATTGTAAAGCGTTTTTTTGCATTGGCTACTCCAGCGATCGCTACTTCGATATTGGCAACCTTACCAAGCCAAGCTGCTACCATTGCATATTCTGAGTCCAAATTCAACATCAACAACTTTAGTACTAGCCCTTCAGATGTTAGGACTTTGACTGATAATGTGACTACAGCAATTAGCACAGGTGGTCAAGTAACTGCTGATTCTAACGCAGAGGCTAAGTTTAATATCGATGCAAATAACTCTGCCTCTAATTTGTCTTTCAGCCAAGCTCAAGGTCAAGGTGATGGCTATACAGGGTCGGCGGAAAGCTTTGCTGGGATTATCGGTTATGATTTCATAGTTGACAAAGAGTTTTCTTTTGATTTCAGTGGCTTATTTAACCTGAAAACATCCATTGATGATGCCGTGACTGAACGTGCAAATGCTAGTGGAGAGTTTTTATATCAGTTATACGACAGCGATACTGGTAATCTTTTAGACTATTTCAAGATTTCTGGAAATTTATCAACAATAGGTAACAATGATGCTTTTGTATTTGAACCGAGTAGTAACATAACTCTTGATTCAAATCAGACTACTATTGATAAATCTTTTGGCGGAACACAGGAATATGCTTTGACTAGCTTTAAGGGTAAATATTCCCGTACTTTCGATAAGTTAACTCGTTTAACCTTAATAGAATCTAAAAGTAATCAGGTGAGCGTCTATACTGTCCCAGAACCCTCAACAATTCTAGGTTCGCTGTTTACTTGCACTATGTTTGGTGCTGTCTCAATACGCAAGCGTAAAAGAGCTTCTTCATCTGCGTTGTTGGTTAATAAAGATTTAAGGTCTGTTTAGTATGTTTGCACTAAGAAAAGTTCAGGTCTGAGAAATGACATTTATGGAAACCCCAAGTCAGTAGGTATGCAGATAATTTTGTGATTTTGCACCCTGACAGACAAGCATTAAAAAAATGCAAATAAATAGCGATAAAAATGAAGTTGTCATCTAGAAGGGATGAAACTGCGAACTCAATCCTCATGGATTACCCTGTAGAGGCCAGTAATCCACCAATTATTTGGTTTCGACTGAATGAATCGCACTTTATTGCTGCGTTTTCGTCCCTACCCATTACACAGCCACACTTACAAACGTGTGTTCTAGTGGATAGTGTGAGTCATTAACACTTTCTTAATTTAATCGCCCAATGCTTTTTTCTTGTTAAAAGTTATAGATTTTCGATCATCCACAAGTTTGTACCCTGATTTTTTGTAATCAACAGGGCGACAATATTTTTGGAACTGTGGATATCGTTTTAAACCCGCAGTACCCCTTTTACGGTTGTCATAAAACCAAGAGATAGAAGACTATGCTTGTTCTCAACTGGTAAGTCTTGCCATTGAGTTAAGTTCATTAGCAAAAGAAAAGTTAGCTGCAAATACAGCACAATCAATTCCATAATTTATGCAAATCTTTTTTAGCTGTATTTTTAATATTCATCCATAGCCAAATACAGCTATTTTGAATGAGTTTTACAGTCAGAATTGCATTATCTACTGCTGTTATCAGGGCTGACTTTTCATCAGCTTTGAACTCAAAAACAAGCATAGTCATTTAGCAACGCCGAAGTGTCACTTTTACCTACTGTCTTATACTACATATATGTGGTATCAGATAGAGGTATAAAAATATTCCTAACAAACTTTTATGGGCTATGTCCATAAAAGCTTCCTACAATTTGGTTATGCCAGCTTTATTAAACTTTTGCCGATGTATCGACAGATGCAATAACCTTATCACCATCAGTAATAGCGGCAGCAATACCGGCACCAATAGCACCTGAAATCTCAGCTGAAATACCGGATTTGTCTATTTTATAACTGCTCTTCTTAGCAGTAGAATAACCACGTGCGTAAGCAGATGCAAATCCCCCTTGTACTTGACTAAGATCGGAAACTTCATCTTCACAAAAACTGAGATCGGAAATTCTTAATCGTTCCATAAAAAAGCTCTCTTTGAAAAACAAATGTATTGCTGAAAGTTTTGATAACTTTCAGCAATTTTTCTATCTAAAATGCACTGTAGCACACTGTAGTGCTAAGGCATATTTAGCCGGCAGAAGAACTAGATGAACCGACACTAGCAGATAGGCTGAATTTCTTGGAGACAGCAATGGTGCTAGTGGCAATGCTGGTGATAGCGATGTTTTTACCAAAAGCGAATGCTTTTGAATTAGCATCTGCAAAAGCTATTCCACCTTGAACATTCTCATTTTCAAGAACGGTTTCTACATGAGAAAGATCGTTGATAATCATGATTTTCTTTCCTAAGAGCTAGTAAGGTAAACTTGTTTGTTGTCGTGCCACTACAACTTGTTTTTTAGCAGCATACAAAGAATAGCACTATTAGAATTCGATGAATAGTAGTTTTACGTAAATTTTCTTTCAACAAGTAAAAAACATTCTATTATCAAGTTACTGACACTTTCTAATATTTAGATATTGTTTAAAAAGTATCTTGCTGTGTATTGTCAAGTTACTGACACTTTCTAGTATTTAGATATTGTTTGAAAAGTGTCTTGCTGTGTATTATCAAGTTACTGACACTTTCTAGTATTTAGATATTGTTTGAAAAGTGTTTCACTATGGCTTTAGGCACTTTTACATTTCCTAACTTCCAGGGCTATTTAATTCGATCTATTAGGAATATTGCCAACAGCATAGGCAATAAATTTGGTGAAGTTAGTAATCGAAAAATTACTATCTTAAAGAGTCAATTTCAGTGGGTTGCCAAAGCCTTGACGTAGGCATCACCATTTTCTTGTGCAATCAGATTTTTTATTCACCTGATTTTTTTGCTTGAAGCGCTTGTAAATCAGCACCTTTTAGGAAATGAAACACTCCTGACGGGTTAGGGGTGTCTACATAACCTTTTATTTTTTTCAAGTCCCTAAAGGAGAAGGATAGTAAGATTCAAAGCCTCTCTCTTTTTAGAAAAAATATTGTAAGTAAGTCTAAGGATAGATTGACAATATATTTGTTCGTCGAATTTATCCTGCCTTCGTAGCAAACTGGTTATAATTATCTTCCATCTCCCTCAGAGATTAAATTCTCATCTACACAGTATTTATATGGGACGTGTTCGTTCTAAATCTGACCTACCCACAAAAATCTGTCCGGTATGTCAACGTCCTTTCACATGGCGTAAAAAGTGGCAAGATTGTTGGGACGATGTGAAATATTGTTCAGAACGTTGTCGTCGTCGCCGTTCTGAAGCTCAAAATGAAACCAACCGCGATACAGACGCAAATAGCGCAAGAGATTAATGGAGTTACAGGTGCAACCTAAATTAATTATTCATGGAGGGGCTGGTAGTTCTCTCCACGGTAAAGGCGGATTAGAGGCGGTGCGCCGATCGCTCCATACAGTAATAGAAGAAGTTTATTCTCTGCTATTGTCAGGAGCAACTGCCTCTGAGGCAGTGGTGCAGGGTTGCCTAATGCTCGAAGACAACCCCCGTTTTAATGCTGGTACTGGTTCAGTATTGCAATCCGATGGACAAATCCGTATGAGTGCTTCCCTGATGGATGGTGCATCAGGACGATTTAGTGGTGTGATTAATATCTCGCGGGTGAAAAATCCGATTGATTTAGCGCAATTTTTACAAAGCTCGCCAGACCGAGTGCTATCAGATTTCGGTTCGGCTGAGTTGGCGCGGGAAATGCAAATTCCCAGCTACAACGCCTTAACTGATTTGCGATTACAAGAGTGGATACAAGAGCGCCAGGATAATTTTAAAAGCACAATGGCTGGCGTGGTAGCAGAACCCGAACTGCTAGAAACCAGCAATGCCGGACGCGGTACCATCGGTGTAGTAGCTTTAGATGCATCTGGTAAGCTAGCTGCTGGCACTTCTACTGGTGGTAAGGGATTTGAGCGGATTGGCCGGGTAAGTGATTCGGCGATGCCAGCAGGTAATTATGCGACTAGTAATGCTGGTGTTAGCTGTACTGGCATTGGCGAAGATATCATCGATGAGTGTTTAGCTGCACGGATTGTAGTGCGTGTCACTGATGGGATGTCACTGAAGGAGGCAATGCAGCGATCCTTTGGGGAAGCCCACGAGAACAAACGCGATTTGGGAGCGATCGCCTTAGATGCTAGTGGAGCGATCGCTTGGGGAAAAACTAGCGAAATCTTACTCGCCGCCTACCACGACGGCGAAAAAGTTGGTGACACCTTGGAATGGACTGGAAACGAACTGATCGGCTATTGTTGAATCAATTTCAGGGCTTCGGCTAAAGTTTCTTCCTGGTCAACCATTGCGGCCAATTCTTTGGCTTCATAACGCCCTTCAAAAGCTTCTAGCGCCGCTCTTTTCAGTGCCACTTGATATCCTTGTTGCAGAATATCGAGTAATTCTGCTTGATTCAAGTAAAAGCCACCAGATTTGCGGCGCTTGTTTATTTTGTTGATTTCCCGCACTGTATTTTCTATCGAAACATCCCAAGAGCGAGTAGAAAGTTTTTCGGCCATTTGTTTAATTAAATGGATGAGCAGAATCACACCATAACTATCAATTTTATTGATTTTGTCACTGAGGCTGATTTCTTCTAACTCATCCACCAACAGCAACGCCTCATGGATTTTGCCTTGTTCTAGAAATTGCCTAAGTTCTAGCAGTTCTTCCATGTATGTTATGTGTTGAGATTTTGGCTATACTACTAATCTAGCTAGATTAGACATCTGGCAAAAATCGTGGTTTTAGACTATAAACCACAGATCGAGCGCGATTAACACCGATGAATTATTTATGTCGATCTGTGGTGTTATTTTCAACATTTTTCTTTCGCCAAGCTGGTTTCACCACCTGACGACTACGGGCAATTACTAGAGAATCATCAGGCACATCTTCTGTCACAGTAGAACCAGCTGCAATGTAAACATCATCTCCCAAAGTGAGCGGAGCCACTAAAACGCTATTGGCTCCAGTTTTTGTCCGATTGCCTATTTTGGTGCGATGTTTCTTCACGCCGTCATAGTTGGCAGTAATTGTACCAGCACCAATATTCACCTGATTGCCGACAACAGTATCGCCTATGTATGACAAATGTGCTGCATTGGTGCGATCGCCTAATTGCGTATTTTTCAATTCCACAAAATTCCCCACACGGCAACCAGCACCCACCTGTACTTGACCGCGCAAATGAGTATAAGGGCCAATTCGGCTTCCGGCCTGGACGGTGCTATTTATGACTACTGAATATTGCACTGTGACATTTTCACTTAATTGACTATTTTCAATTAAACTCCCCGGCCCAATGTGACTTCCTGCTTGGATTACCGTATTTCCCCGCAGGTGAGTTTGGGGTTCAATAATTACATCTGGCTGCAATTCCACTGTTTCATCAATGGTGATGCTTGTGGGGTCGATGAGGGTGACACCCGCCAGCATCCATTTTTCCTTGACTCGTTTTTGCAAAATTTCGTATGCTGTTGCCAGTTGCAAGCGATCGTTGATGCCGAGAATTTCTTGGTAATCTTCCACATCCACTGCCATCACTTGTCCCACCTGAGTCACAGCATCGGTAAGATAGTATTCTTTTTGGGCATTGTTTGCCTGGAGGTGGGGAAGCACCTTTGCCAAATCTGGCCAGCGAAAGCAGTAAACTCCAGCGTTAATCCGCTGATTTTTTCTTTGAACAGCAGTACAATCCTTGTGTTCGACCATTTCTTGCACAATATTTTCATCGTTACAAAAAACGCGCCCATAGCCTGTGGGGTCAGGTAGGTGCGAGGTGAGAATAGTGGCAGAGTTTTGATTTTGGACGTGAGTTTGTAACATCTGCTTAAGAGTTTCGCTGCGTATTAACGGTAAATCGCCGTTAAGTACCAGCAAATCTCCAGTGTAATTTTCCAAGTGAGGAAGTAATTGCTGGATAGCATGACCTGTACCCAATTGCACAGTCTGTTCGACAAACTCCAAACTGGGGATTGAATGCATGGCGGCTTGCACTTCCTCGGATTGATATCCCACAATCACGATTCGCCGTGAGGGCGAAAGTGGTTCTACACTTTCGAGAACTCTCTCTACTAGCGATCGCCCACCTAAAGAATGTAAAACCTTGGGTAAGCGTGATTTCATCCGTGTGCCGCGTCCCGCCGCTAGAATTGCTACAACTACCATAATTAGCTATCAGCTATCAGTGAAATGTGATTAATGCTGTTGGTACTTTAAAATCTCGGCTCAAATCATACCAGCTAATTATAGAAGACTGAAAATATTAAAGGAGTCGGAATTAAGGAGTCGGTATAACTTTACTCCTCAAAAGCAGAGATGATCGTAATACCAATTAGCGTTTATTACAGCAGCTACAAATCATTACTCCCTATTCCCCACTCTTCCCTTTTTTCTGACAAAAGCAAATAAACTCTGCAAACTGCCGCATTAGTTTGGGGTTACGCCAACCAGAATCAGTTTCTTCTTGCATCACTAAAAGTGCTTCTGCTGAAGTAAAAGCTCTTTTGTAAGGTCGTTCGCTGGTTAAGGCATCGTAAATATCAATTAACTGAAATACTTGCGCCAGGTAGGGAATATCATCCCCTTTGAGTCGATCGGGGTAGCCTGAGCCATCCCAACGTTCGTGGTGATGACGAATAATCGGAATTACACCCCGCATACTCCGTAGTGGTTGGCAGATTTTTTCTCCAATCAAAACGTGCTGCTGCATAATTTGCCAATCTTCGGGGGTGAGTTTGCCTTTTTTTAGCAGCACAGCATCGGGAATACCTACCTTTCCGATATCGTGGAGATAACCACCCCACATCAAATCTCGAATTTGATAGCGTGAGAGGTTGAGGTATTCACCAAAAACTTGTCCCAGTTTTACTAGACGTTCGCAATGATTGCCCGTATTAGGATCGCGACTTTCAATAGACATGGCAATGGAAAACAGTACTTGTTCGGCATGGTCTAAATCTTCGTTCAGACGCTTCTGCCGCACTAAGGACTTTACACGCGCTGCTAGTTCTACCCGATCGAATGGTTTGGTGAGAAAATCATCTGCCCCAACTTCAATTCCCCGAATGCGCGATCGCCTGTCATTTAATGCTGTAATAAAAATTACTGGGATTAGCCTAGTCTGCTCATCCTGTTTAAGCAATTGGCACACTTGAAATCCATCCATTCCTGGCATCATTACATCCAGCAAAATCAAATCTGGTTGTTTTTGAGTTACCAATCCCACAACAATAGAACCACTGTCCGCCTCAATCACTTCGTATCCTTCCATCCCCAAGAGGGCAACAGCAGTCATCCGACTGGCGGCATGATCGTCAACAACTAAAACCTTCGGCGGATCTAAATCAAACCCATTCACTTTAGAACCTTTGGCTTGTAGTGTTCTAGAGACCAATGAATCATCATCACAATTAACATCAGATTTTATCCAAGAAGACATTGCTTGCCGATCTTCAAGCATAAGGTCTCCTTGAGATAAGCCTAAAGAATAACCCTCCGCATTTTGCGATTCCACGGCATGATTTGAAACGATACTCTTAACTGTGCTAATGGGGTTTGACCCATTAACAATTGTTTCTGTAAAGCCTGTATGGTTGGATTTCCATTGAATCACAAAGGCACTCCAAGTTTTTGCACAAGTTAACAGTGTCAGATTTTAAAAACCAATTTAAGACTCGACTGTATCTGAGCCAGAGTTTCCATAGGAATTATGCATGATGTCAAGCTGCCGATCTGATCTCAATTTTTCGCAGCATGTATCCTTTATGGTACGAACAAGGTGTATCTTGTTGTCAAATTTTTTGCTTCTAATTCCAGTATGATAAATTCTCACAAATGTTAAATCAGGTTTTTTACGGAGATTTTTTAGCATTGTGGCATCAGAAAGCGTTAAAATTGACTGCTTTATATCGAGATATCGAATTTTGAGTTTCAAGTCTTTATAGTAATCATTAGATATAAATGTTTTTACTTCAGTTATAGCAATACTCAAGTACTGTTAAGGAGCATGTGATATTGAATACTAACATATAGATAAGCTATGTGGCTCGTAAAAACTCGTTGAATTAGGCTTGCAGTTCATAGGCATAGCATATTGTATGATATTGCAATCAAACTACAAACTACTTCCCATAAAATCCCTGCCTTGTGTTCGCAATAGCCACCTTTTTCGCCAATGAGAGGCAGGTTCTAGGCAAGAAGTTTGTTGCTCTTGTTGTCGCCGCATGATTATTACTTCGGTTGGATCGCTCATTTGAGAATCGCGATAGGGAATAGCAGCACGAGTTAGCAAGTGTTCTTTTTCGACTTCTGAGAGGGTAGTGAGTGGGAAGTGGTTTTTAGACTCAGAATTTTGAGAATGTGTTGCCACGGTACCAGGCGATCGCCTTCCTACGGGTGGGGTAGAACCTATCACCAAGCCAGCAGACAAAAGTGCTGTGCGTACAGCAGCAGCACAAGAATAAGTGGCTAACAAACCATCTGGGTGTAAACACAATGACAACTGTTTAATAAATTCAACAGTCCATAATTGAGGACACTGTGGTGGTGAAAAAGGATCGAGGAAAATTGCATCTGCCCAGAAACCTGACTGACGTACTAACGCGATTGTAGTTCTAGCATCGCCAATTAGTAGCTTCGCTTTCAAGCAAGGTGTTTGCACTTGATGCTCAAAAGCTAGCTGTTTCAAAATTTTAATATAGTTAGAGTTCCAATTGTCGAACAACTGATGAGCGATCGCCGCTTGTGGCACTGCTGGATTCAGTTCTAAACCAATTACTTCAACACAACAACTAGGATTGACTGCCCAAATTGTTTGCAAAGCAGCAGCTGTGTTATATCCTAGACCATAACAAACATCCAATAGCCGCAAGATCGGTTTTTGCGCTGCTGTAGCCAGTTGAGTAGGTTCCACAAACTTACAAAAACTTTCCTGCATAGCTCCATAATGGCTGTGAAAGGATTCACCAAACTCTTGAGAGACAAAGGTGAAAGAACCATCTGCTGTTAACTTAGGTGTAAAATTCTCTAAGTCTGACATCTTACAAAAAAACTAAATAATGACTAATGCCCAATCCCCAATTTGTTGTTTCGCCAGCTTGGTTGTTTGAACATCTAGAAGATCCACAAGTTGTTATTGTGGATTGTCGCTTTTCTTTAACCGATCCACAACTAGGACAACAACAGTATCAAACGAGTCATATAGAGGGGTCATATTACTTAGATTTGAATCAGGATCTTTCCAGTCCAGTGGGTAAGCATGGCGGAAGACATCCTCTACCTAACCCTAATCATATAGGTAACAAATTGGCAGCGATTGGGGTAAATTATCAAAAAAGTTTAGTTGTAGCTTATGATGATTCGGGCTTTGCTTTTGCAGCTCGTCTCTGGTGGCTGTTGCGCTATCTAGGACACGAGCAAGTAGCAGTGCTGGATGGCGGCTTGACTGGATGGCAAAAAGCTGGATATTCTGTTACACATATTATTCCTTCCCCCCGAATGGGTACGTTTGTCCCTCAAGTACAAACAGAAAAGGTGGTAAATATTACAGCGGTGAAAAGCCGGAAAGATAGCCACGAGGTAGTACTGGTAGATTCAAGAGAGAGCAATCGCTACCGAGGCGAACGAGAGCCAATCGATCGAATTGCTGGACATATTCCCGGTGCAGTCAACTATCCCTGGCAAGAAGTTACAGACTCTTCCGGCTACCTAATTCCTCAAGAAGAACAACGCCGTCGGTGGGAAAAGCTAGAAACAGCGGAAGAAATATTGGTATATTGCGGTTCTGGCGTTACTGCTTGTGTGAATTTACTTTCTTTAGAATTAGCCGGTATTAGCAAGGGTAAACTTTATGCTGGTAGCTGGAGTGATTGGATTTCCTATTTATAGTTAGGAGTTAGGAGTGAGAAGTTAAAAATTAAAACTCCAAACTCCTAACTCTTCTCAAAACCGACCTAATTGCAAACCGTAATTAATAGTGAAGAACCAGCCATCAAAATCAATGTTTTCGGCGGTTGAACTACCTAAAGTCACTCCAGCTTGGACATTCATATTAATAGTGTCGGATATTCGGTAATTTAAGTGTCCGAATAGCCGATAAAATTCGTCTTCTCGATCGCGCTGTGTAAAGTCTGATAAGTACATCTGGTAGCCAATACCAACCTGAAGAGGCTTTTGTAAGTAGTAGTTCAGAGACACCCAAAAGGAATTGATTATCCGATTACGACTTTGGGGGTCAGCAAAATTTACACTCAATTCGTAGAAGCTATCTAGGGTTAATCTTGAAGTTAAGGGATCTCGCCGTCCCAAAGACAGTTGTAAGGAATTTTCATTTAAAAAGCGATCGCCTGCTTTGAAGCTATCCAAACGATTGCTGCTGTTGGCATAAAATAACTGTTGATTGCTCCAACTGATTTCTCCAAACATTCGTTGGGATAGCTGCTGGTAAATACTGAGATTGAATCTCACCTGGTTGTAATTATATTCTGACTGATTTATATAACGAATCAGATTGCCATCAATTGAGCCATTTAAAAAAGTTTTAGATCCCAAAGGGAAATATGTAGAGGCTAGTGTCAGTCCAGAAATAATTAAACCATCTTCTATAGGACTATCATTTGAGGAAAATATGTTATTCGTTTGGAAGTAGCCGACACGTCCTTGTAGATAGCCGATAGGTTTAAACTGAGGTACAGGTTGTTCTGTCGGTGGTGGTAGCTGTTGTTCTAGGGGCCGTAACCGCACCCGTAACCCCAATTCGCGATCGCTATTAGATTCAAATGGTAGTTTTGGCGATCGTAGTAGTTCTATCAACCTCTCTCGCCTTTGAGAATACTCTCTCTCAGGTAAATTTAATAGTTGCTCCTTTGAGTCTGAAGGAGATATGGGCAAATTATTTGGCTGCGATTCTAGCTGTGGCGGGTCATTTTGCTTTTGAGTATCTATAGGTTCTTCGGTTTGATCTGGGATTTGAGTCGTTTCTGGTATTTGCTGTGCCAGATTTAACGGCATCCGAGAGTCTAAAGTATGTAACTCACTTGACAGCTTGCAAAAAGAGTTAATTGCTTTTTGCTCCAACTTATGACATAACTGCTCATGAGTTACCTGTGTAGTTGCTAAATTACTAGTATGCAAAACATCTGTAATTGCAAATTCTGCCGCATCCACTCTAATGCAACACCAGCTTCCACCACTGGACGTTAACAAAATACAAAAAAACAAATTTTTCCAGTTATTGAGTCGCATCTGGTTAGATCGCATTGATTGCGTTTGGCAAATGTAGACCCACAAGCTGTATCGGAAGTTCCGACTACAAAGATACAGTTGATTGCATCTATTTTAAGCTTTGTAGGTATATACTGAAACTACAAACTAAAATTACTGCTTTTCGGATTTTTCCCAGATTTTTTTGAACAGCTGAGATGCTCCGATAAAATTACTGCTTAAATTTTAGTGAAATACAGCAAGTGGGTAATTTCACAACAAATCTTAGCAAGTTATTGCCCCCTATAATTAATGACCCCCTGACTGAACTGATTATAAAGGATTATATGTAAGGTGCTTCTCGTTTAATTTTTTATATCAAATACTAACTTTTCAATCTCCCACAGACTTTATTGCATACAATTTCATTTTCTGAAGGAAAACTTAAATCAACTAGATACATATAGTAATCCAATTGGATTCATGAACTGGCTTGTATAGATAAGGAACATGTAAATACGAAAAAAATAATAGATGTGTACTGAGTTATTTCAAAAATAAAATATGAGTCTCTTGTTTGATTTAATGCATTAAATCTAAATTAAAATTTAAACTAATTTATCTAAAAAAACTCTTACAACAATTAGCATTAGCTTAAACTTTAATTTTTGTGATATTAATTGAAGGTCAAAATTTTTCAACCTATGTTTTATAAATCGTTTCCATTATTAGTGATTGGTTTATGGGGACTTATAGTACTTCCTCTGCCAAATCGGGTAAGTGCTATAACTCCTCTAACGCGAGCAGAGATTCAGAACCTCCGCAACATCGTACAACTGATACCCAAAGATAAATTGAAGAAACGTCCTGCACGCAAATTAGATGCAATGACCCCTGGGGACGGGTTGTCAACTGGTCGAGCTTCTCTAGCAGATTTGCGTTTTAATGATGGCTCTTTGGCACGAGTTGGAGAACAGGCGTTATTTCAATTTTTGCCGAAGACTCGTGACTTTAAACTGACAAATGGGACTGTGTTGTTGCTCATCCCACCAGGAAAGGGACAAACACGTATACAAACACCAAATGCAGCAGCAGCAATTCGTGGTTCAGCATTATTTGTACGCTACGACCCACAAACAGACACCACGATTGTAGGTGCGCTGACAAATAGCGGTATTGAAGTTTCTAACAAGAAAGCTTCTCAAACTCAGGTGTTGGAAGCAGGACAAATGGTGATTATAGTTAAAGGCGAATTTCAGAGGTTATATGATTTTGATCTCAGAAATTTTTATGAAACGAGCCAGATGGTTCGGGAACTTGATTTGAACAGGCAGAGTCCTGTGCCTACACCCGATCCTGCAATCACCAGTGTTCAAGCCGAAACTGCTGCGGCTTTGGAAGCACAGCCACCGATAAAAGGTGAGGGAGTATTTGAAATGAATCTACCTCCTACACGCAACACCCCAACTGAGACAACATCCGACACCTCAACTCAGACAACATCCGACACCCCAGCTAAGACAACACCCGACACCCCAGCTAAGACAACACCCGACAC